>DATBBB010000421.1:0-42164 GCA_036271215.1 Kofleriaceae bacterium
AGGACGCGACCCGGCTGCGCCGCCGCAAGGTCCAGTCGACCACGCGCCGCAAGCGCTGACCGCGCTGCGCTCGCTGACCCGCGCTGCTATCGCCGCAGGCGCTTGAGCACGAGATATCAGGGCGACGACAGACGGGAACGAAGCACGGCCATGACCTCTTCATGGGAATGGAGCTTCGTGCGCCCGGCGTGAAAATCGTCCACGCGCCTGCGGATCTCGGCGCCCCACTCGGCATCCCATTGCGCCTGCGCCTCCGGACCAAGCGACTCGGCGTCATCGATGTTGTCGGCGTCGCTGGCTTCGGCATCCAGGCTGGTTTGCAGCGCCACGACGAGCGTCTCGCGATCCTTCGTGTTGAGCGCCAGCGCCTGTTCCAGGAGCTGCTCGAGCGTGACCGACCGCTCCGGGGCCTGCTCGCGCACCGGCGGCGCCTCCTGGTGCTGCGCCTGAACGTTCTCGAGCGTCATGACGTCATTGTAGCGCAGGTCGCGGCATGGTCGATCGACGATCTCGGTGATCTGCGTCGGCAAGGTCGCGCGGATCAGCAGCATCAGACGACGCTTGGAGACGACGCTCCGCGCGGTGCTATCGCCGCTGGAGCGCGGCCTGTTCGGTCGCGACGCGCTGGCGGAACTCGGCCTCGCTGTCGTCCAGCATCTTGTGCCAGGCGGCCGGATCGTAGAGCGGGTTGGGGAGCACGCTGGCGCGCAGCCGATCGAGCTTGCCGGCGAACTGATCGGCCGGATGCATCATCAGAAAGATGTCCGGCGACAGCTGCTTCAGGCGGTGGAACGTCGAGAGCGCCTGGGAGACCAGAGCGGGAAACCTGGGATTGTGGATCAGGGAGACGCCGGTGTTGGGGCCGGCGCACGCGTAGAACGCTGCCACCGCTACAGCGCGCCGCAGGCGACGTCGCCCGACGCGTGGACCTCGAGCTTGAGCTTCTGGCCGTCGGTGTACTTGTGCCACAGCGCGTCGCTGACGTCGCACGTTCCGTGATCCTTGAACTCGAGGGTCAGGGTCTCGGTCTGCTTGCCGCCGCGCCGGGCGCCGAGCACGAGCTGCGACGCCGGCACCGTGGCCGGTGGCGCGCCGGTCGGCCACGCCGGGGTCAGCCCGGTGCCCGAGGCCTTGAGCTCGGTGACCGGCCGCCAGCGCCGCGCGGTGAACCGGCACCAGCTGTCCATCACCGGCTCGGACCGGGTCTTGGGCTTGCACTTCTTGACCTGCTCGAACGTGCCGTCCTTCTTGTCGTGGCGCTCGTTGTGGCAGTCCTCGCCGTCCGCGACCTGGCGGCTCGAGCGCTCCTTGTCGTGGCAGATCGGGAAGCTCGCGTCGACCGGGATCTCGTTGCGCCAGGCTTCTTCCTGGCGCTCGTTGAACTCCTCGATCGCGATCACGCGCTGCCAGCTGTGCCCGGCGACCACGACCTGGGCCTCCTGGGTGCGGATGCAGCGCAGCCAGATCCCGAACCCGGCGATCACCAGCGCGCCGAGCACGAACGGCCAGATCCGCCGCCGGCGGCGCGGCGCCGGTCTGGCCTGCGCGGCCGCGGGCAGGGGCGCGTCGAGCACGCCGCGGACCTCGGCGGCGCCGTCGAGCACCGAGCCGCAGTGGGTGCAGTTCTTGGCGAGCGCGCTCATCGGCGAGCTGCACGCCGGGCAGGTTCGATCGGCGCCCTCGAACTGGTGGCCGTCGACCCGGACCTGTTCGCCTTCCTTGGGGAAGTAGCGCTTGTCGGGGTTCTGCGGCGCCCCGCAGTTGGCGCAGTAGCGCTGGCTCTTGGCCAGGAGGCCCTTGGTGTCACAGAACTCGCAATCCCAGAGCATCTCGAAGAAGCCCTGGCTCTCCTCCCGTTCTTGCGCCATCGATCACATCGTAGCGTAGCCGCCGGCGGGAGACCCCACCGTTGCGTGCGGCACTCTACCCACCCGGCGAGTATGCGCAGCCGCCGTTGCGCACTACAGTCGCCGCCATGGCCACGACCGCATTCCCAGCACCGATCGCGTACGGCGGAGGTGGCGGCGGTGGTGGTGGTGGCGGTGGTGGCGGCGGTGGCGGTGGTGGCGGTGGTGGCGGCGGTGGCAACGAGAAGGCCGCGCCGGTCGATCCGCACAAGGGCGGGCAGCAGAAACCACCGGCGGAGCCGGCGCAGTGGCGGAGCTACCTCGGGGTGTTCAAGTACAGCCGGCGTGCGATCCGGCTGGTGTGGGCCACCAACCGCGCGCTGGCGATCGGCCTGGCGATCGGCAGCTTGATCGCCGGCGTGTTGCCGAGCTCGGTCGCGGTGGTCGGCAAGCACCTGCTGAACGGCATCCTCACCGCGGCCAGGACCCAGACCGCCGGCGACACCAACAGTGCGCTGACCTGGCTCGCCATCGAGCTCGGCCTGGTGATCGGCCTGGCGGTGATCAGCCGGCTGCTCGGCATGATGCGGAGCCTGCTGCGCCAGCAGCTCGGCCAGAAGATCAACGTCGAGATCCTCGAGAAGGCGCTGACCCTCGAGCTGACCCAGTTCGAGGACTCCGAGCTGTACGACAGCCTGACCCGGGCGCGGCGCGAGGCGTCGTCGCGGCCGCTGTCGCTGGTCTCGCAGACCTTCGAGCTCGGCCAGAGCCTGATCACGCTGGTCACGCTCGGCATCCTGCTCGCCGGGTTCTCGCCGATCGCGCTCGCGGTGCTGATCGCCGCGGCGATCCCGCCGTTCGTCGCCGAGCTCAAGTTCTCGGGCGACGCGTTCCGGCTGTCGCGCTGGCGGACGCCGGAGACCCGCGAGCAGATGTACGTCGAGACCGTGCTCGCCCGCGAGGACCACGCCAAGGAGGTCATGCTGTTCGGCCTCGGGCCGCGGTTCCTGTCCCGCTACCGCGCGATCTTCGACAAGCTGTACGCGGGCGACCGCCAGATCACGATCAACCGCGCGATCTGGGCGCTGATCCTCGGCACGATCGGCACCCTGGCGTTCTACGGCATGTACCTGTGGATCGCGCTCGCCACGATCGACAGCTCGAGGTCGCCCTCTGGTACGGCGCTGACCGCGGGCGCGTTCATCATGTACGCGGGCGTGTTCAAGGCCGCGCAGTCCGTGATGGCGAGCGCGCTCGGCGACATCGGCGGGATGTACGAGGACAACCTGTACCTGTCGAACCTCTACGAGTTCCTCGATACGCCGACCATGGCGCCCGGCGGGACCGCGACCGAGGGCACCAAGCCCGGCGATGGCGTGCGGTTCGAGGCCGTGTCGTTCCACTATCCGGGGTCGCGCCAGCCGGCGCTCGCGGGCGTCGACCTGCACATCCCGCCGGGCAGCAAGCTCGCGATCGTCGGTGAGAACGGCAGTGGCAAGACCACGCTGATCAAGCTCCTGACCCGGCTGTACGAGCCGACCGAGGGCCGGATCCTGCTCGACGGCCGCAACCTCCGCGAGTGGTCGCCCGCGGCGCTGCATCGCCGGATCGGCGTGATCTTCCAGGACTTCGTGCGCTACCAGCTCAAGGTCGGCGAGAACATCGGGGCCGGCGACGACCGCGCCTACGACGACCGCGACCGCTGGGACGACGCCGCCGAGCGCGGGCTCGCCAAGCCGATCATCGAGGGCCTGCCGGACCGCTACGACACCCAGCTCGGCAAGTGGTTCAAGAACGGCCGCGAGCTGTCGCTCGGCCAGTGGCAGAAGGTCGCGCTGGCGCGCTCGTTCATGCGGCGCGACGCCGATGTCCTGGTGCTCGACGAGCCGACCGCGTCGATGGACGCCGAGGCCGAGGTCAAGATCTTCGACCGGTTCCGCGAGGTCACCGCGGACAAGATCGCGATCGTGATCTCGCACCGGTTCTCGACGGTGCGGATGGCGGACCAGATCATCGTGCTCGACCGCGGCGAGGTGATCGAGCGCGGCACGCACGCCGAGCTGGTCGCGCAGGGCGGGCGCTACGCGACGCTGTTCAACCTGCAGGCGCAGGGCTACCGCTGACCGCTGGACGCCATGGCGAGCTACGACGAGTACGAGACCCCGGGCGTGCCGATCAAGGCGTGGACCCGCGGCGCGGCGATCGAGGACGCGGCCCGGAAGCAGCTGGAGAACGTCGCGCGGCTGCCGGTGGTGTTTCATCACGTGGCGGTGATGCCCGACGTGCATTTCGGGATCGGCGCCACGGTGGGCAGCGTGGTGCCGACCGAGCGCGCGATCATCCCGGCGGCGGTCGGCGTCGACATCGGCTGCGGCATGATGGCGGTCGAGACCTCGCTGGTCGCGAGCCAGCTGCCGGACACCCTGGCGCCGCTGCGCAGCGCGATCGAGCACGCGGTACCGCACGGCCGGACCGCGCACGGCGGGCGCGGCGACCGCGGCGCGTGGCACAACTTGCCGGCGGCGACCGCGGCGGCGTGGGCCGAGCTGGCGCCCGGCTACGCGGCGCTGACCGATCGGCACGCCAAGCTCGGCCAGGGCAACGACGTCAACCACCTCGGCACGCTCGGCACCGGCAACCACTTCATCGAGGTCTGCCTCGACGAGCGCGGCCGCGTGTGGTTCATGCTGCACTCGGGATCGCGCGGGGTCGGCAACCGGATCGGGACCTACTTCATCGAGCTCGCCAGGCGCGACATGCGCGAGCACGTCGCGAACCTGCCCGACCAGGACCTCGCGTACCTCGAGGAGGGCACCCGGCACTTCGACGACTACGTCGCCGCGGTCGGCTGGGCCCAGCGCTACGCCCGGATCAACCGCGAGCTGATGATGCAGCAGGTGATCGCGGCGGCGCAGCGCCCGGCGGTCGGCCTGCCGGCGTTCGAGCTCGGCGCGCTGGCGGTCAACTGCCACCACAACTACGTCGAGCGCGAGCACCACTTCGGGCGGGATGTGTTCGTCACCCGCAAGGGCGCGGTCCGGGCGCAACTCGGCGACCTCGGGATCATCCCGGGCTCGATGGGCGCGCGCAGCTACATCGTGCGCGGCAAGGGCGAGCCCGAGGCGTTCTGCTCGTGCAGCCACGGCGCCGGCCGGGCGATGTCGCGCGGCGAGGCCAAGCGGCGATTCACCGTCGAGGATCACGCCCGGGCGACCGAGGGCATCGAGTGCCGCAAGGACGCCAGCGTGATCGACGAGACGCCGATGGCGTACAAGCCGATCGATCAGGTGATGGCGGCGCAGCGCGATCTGGTCGACATCGTCCACGAGCTGCGGCAAGTCGTGTGCGTGAAGGGCTAGCGATGGTCGAGATCGACGGCGCGCGCGGCGAGGGCGGCGGCCAGATCAGCTGCTGCTGCCGCTCGCGATCGCCGGGGCCGGTCGGTTCCGCGCCGCGCCGCTGTCGCTCCACGCGACGACCAACGCCGAGACGATCCGCGCCTTCCTCGACGTCCGGATCACGAACGCGCGCGACGGCCACACCGAGATCGTCACGGTCGAGCGCGGGTAGCGACGCGCCGGGAGCCCGCGCGACCCGCCCGCACCCACGCGACCCGCCCACACACTCGCGCGACCCGCCCGCGCCCCGCCCGCGCGATCGGCGCCGATGACCGGGGCTCCCGCGATCGGGTGATCACGCGGCTTGGCAGACCCCGGCCTGATCAGGCATCGTGGGTGGTAATGACTGCATCGCTCGAGTACGTGAGGCACCTGGCCGAGGGTTACCTGTTCCCGTCCGGGGTGCGGCTGATCGTCGCCATCGCGGTGTTCCTGATCGGCCGCGCGCTCGCCAGGGCGGTGATGCGCGCGTTCGACCGCGTGATGGAGCGCGCCAAGATCGACGTCTCGCTGCGCAAGTTCCTCGGCGACGTCGGCTACGCGGTGATGCTGCTCGCGGTCGTGATCGCCGCGCTCGATACGCTCGGCATCAAGACCACGGCCGTGCTCGCCGTGCTCGGCGCCGCCGGCCTCGCGGTCGGCCTCGCGCTGCAGGGCTCGCTGTCGAACTTCGCGGCCGGCGTCATGCTGATCGTCCTTCGGCCCTACAAGGTCAGCGACATCGTCGTGATCGGCAAGTACCTGGGCCGGATCGACGCGATCAAGGTCTTCAACACCGTGATGATCACCAGCGACTACCGCGAGATCACGATCCCGAACGGCCAGATCATCGCCGCGCCGATCGAGAACCTGACCGTGCTCGGCCGCCGCCGGATCGACTTCCTGGTCAGCGTGCCGCTGACCACCAACCTCGCCGCGGTCAAGGCCGTGCTCGAGCGCGTCGCCCGGAGCGACGACCGGATCGAGGTCACGCCGCCGCCGGCGATCGAGGTCATCGAGATCGCCGACACCGCGATCAAGCTGCGGCTGCGGCCGTGGACGAGCTCGGACAGCTACGACCAGCTCGCGACCGCCCTGATGGAGCAGCTCAAGACCGAGATGCAGAAGGCCGGGCTCGCGTTCTCGGTGGCGCTGCAGGCCCAGACCGCGTGACCCGCGCGAGCGATCCGCGATCGCCCAGGCGCTCAGAGTGCGGGCGGCATGACCTGGTGCGGCGCCCACGGCGGCGGCGCCAGCGACTTCGCGAGGTGATCGAGGAACAGCGACAGCCGCGGCGGCAGGTTCTGGCGCGCCGGGTACACCGCGTTGACGTCGATCGCCCGGCCGGTCCAGTCCGGCAGCACGTAGGTCAGCGCGCCGCGCTCGCAGTCGGTCGCGACGATGAAGTCGGTCAACAGCGCGATCCCGGCGCCGGCGGACACCGCCTCGTGGACCGCGCCGACGTTGTTGCACGCGAACCGCGCCGGGCGGCCGAACTCGTAGACCTGATCGCCGTGGCTGAGCGTCCAGCTCTGGGTCCGCGGGCTCGGCGTGAACAGCACGCGGTCGTGCTCGTCGAGCTCCTCGATCGTGGTCGGCGTGCCGCGGCGCGCCAGGTAGGCCGGCGACGCGCACATCACGGTGCTGAACGAGCACAGCCGGCGCGCGATCAAGGTCGACTCGGGCAGCGTGCCGAACCGGACCGCGAGGTCGAAGCCCTCCTCGATCAGGTCGACGATCCGATCGGTCGCCTCGAGCTCGATGTTGATGTCGCCGTGGATCGCGAGGAAGTCGGCGATGATCGAGCCGAGGTAGCGCATCGACAGATCGACCGGCGCGGTGATCCGGAGCCGGCCGCGCGGGGTCGATTGCATGTCGGTCACCAGCTGCTCGGCCGCGGCGACGTCGGACACGATCCGCGAGCACCGCTCGTAATACGCCTGGCCGATGTCGGTCAGCGCGAGCTTGCGGGTCGTGCGCTGGACCAGCCGCACCCCGAGCCGCTCCTCGAGCTGCGCGAGCTTGCGGCTCACCGTCGACTTCGGCAGACCGAGCAGCTCGGCCGCGCCGGTGAAGCTCTTCGTCTCGACGACCTTGGTGAACACGACGATGTCGTTGAGATCCATGGCGAGCCGATTCTAACCATACGTGGTATCCGTGGGCGGTGAGCCGGCTCGGGGAATTGACCCAGAAGGTCGATGCGTTCTTCGCGCGCGTGGCCGGCCGCCACGGTACAGACATGCAGTGCCACACCGGGTGCTCGGACTGCTGCCACGTCCGGCTGACCATCACCTGGGTCGAGGCGGCCGCAATTCGCGCTTATGTCGCGGGCTTGCCGGGGCACGCGCGCGCCGCGCTGGCGAGCTCCGGGCCGGCGGACCGCTGCGCCGCGCTCGACGCCGCGGGGCGCTGCAAGATCTACGACGCGCGGCCACTGGTCTGCCGCTCGCACGGCGTCCCGATCCGGCTGCGCCAAGCCAGCCTACCGGTCGTCCAGGCCTGCCACCACAACTTCCGGTCGACCACGCCCGACCCGGACTGCATCCTCGATCAGACCACGCTGTCGGCGACCCTGCTCGCGATCGACGCCCAGGCGCGGGCCCCCGGCGACCCCCGCGACCCTCGCGCTGGGACGGCCGGCCCGGCCGGCGCCGGATCGCGCGTCGAGCTGGCCACGCTCCTCGCTGATCTCGCCACAATTTGATAGACCTACGGCCGCCATGGACGAGCCCACCACGGATGTGCCCTCTGTCGACGACGAGCCCTCGATCGCGATCGACCATCCCAAGTTTCGCTCGGTGGCCGTGTCGGTGTTCACCCGACGGCTGGCCCCCGACTGCATGACCCACCGCTGCACCACGGTCGAGACCGGTGTCCACCGCAACGACGTGTGCTGCCAGTACGGCTGCGACATCGACCTCGACGAGAAGGCCAAGATCGAGGCCCGCGCCGACGCGGTGCGCGCCCGGATGAACCCCGACGTCAAGCACGCCGCGTGGTTCGAGCCCGAGCAGTACCCGGACGCCGACTACCCGTCGGGCGCGGTCGTGCGGTCCGCGGTCCACGACGGGTTCTGCATCTTCCTCGCCCACGACCAGCGCGGCTGCGTGCTGCACCGGACGGCGCTCGAAGAAGGCTGGAAGCTCGGCGATATCAAGCCCGCGGTCTGCCGGCTGTTCCCGCTGTCGTGGGAGACCGACGCGATCGTCGTCGCCGACGAGTACACCGAGTACTCGTGCGCGCACGTCGAGGGGCCGACGCTCTACCGCATCACGCGCGACACGCTCGCCGAGCTGTTCGGTGCGCCCCTGGTCGCCGAGCTCGACCGGGTCGAGGCCCAGGCGATGGCGATGACCGCGGTCACCGAGCCCCGCCGCCTGCCGGTCCTGCGCTGAGCCGAGAGTCCGCGAGCGGCGATCTGTGAGTTCTCGAGCTGACGATCTTTTCCGTCCAGGCGACGCCGGCGGCCCTCGAGCTTGCCAAGGCCGAGCGCAGAATTTCGGTGCTCGATTGCCGATCGTCGCCTAGCTTGATCACATGGGGTCGTCCGCGCCGATCGAGCTCGCAGTCGCACTGCTGGCGCTCGGTACGCTGATCGCGGCCGCGGCGCTGGTGACCCGCGCGAGCCGGCCGTCGGTGCCGATCGCGCTGCTGTTCCTCGGCATCGGCATGCTCGCCGGCTCCGAGGGCATCGGCCGGATCGCGTTCGACAATCACGTACTCGCCTACCAGATCGGCACGATCGCGCTGGTGCTGATCCTGTTCGACGGCGGGCTCAGCACGCAGTTCGGTCACGTCCGGCCGTTCCTCGGGCCGGCGACGACGCTCGCCACGCTCGGCGTGGTCGCGACCACCGGGGTCGTCGCGCTCGCGGCGCACGCGCTCGGCCTGGCGTGGCCGCAGGCGATCCTGCTCGGCGCGATCGTCTCGCCGACCGACGCCGCCGCGGTGTTCTCGGTGCTGCGCGGCAGCGGGATCCACCTGCAGCACCGGGTCGGCGCGACGATCGAGCTCGAGTCCGGCATGAACGACCCGATGGCGGTGTTGCTCACCGTGGCGATGACCGAGGTCGCGCGCAGCGGCCGCTACGATCTCGCCCCGCTGATCTGGCGCGTCCCCGTCGAGCTCGCGGTCGGCGCGGCGGTCGGGTTCGCGGTCGCGTCCGCCGGCCGGATCGCGCTGCGCCGGGTACCGCCGTCGATCGCCGGCCTGATCCCGGTGGTGACCACCGCGGTCGCGCTGATCGCGTACGGCGGCGCCACCGTGGCGCACGGCAGCGGCCTGCTCGCGGTCTACGTCGCCGGCCTGACGTTCGGCAGCCACGATGCGCTGCCCGACCGAGCCGGCGTGCGGCGGATCCATGACTTCCTCGCGTGGGCCGGCCAGGTCGCCGTGTTCCTGACCCTCGGCTTGCTGGTCTATCCGTCGCAGCTGCTCGCCGTCGCGCCGGCGGCGATCGCGCTCGCCGCGACGCTGTTGTTCGTCGCCCGCCCGCTCGCCGTCGCGCTGTGCCTGGTGCCGTGGCGGTTCCGGCCGCGCGAGACCGGCTACGTCGCGTGGGTCGGCCTGCGCGGCGCGGTGCCGATCGTGCTCGCGACGTTCCCGGTGATGGTCGGGATCGACGGCGCGGTGGCGATCTTCCACCTCGTGTTCTTCGTGGTCGTGCTCGGCGTCGTGATCCAGGGTGCCACGGTGCCGTGGCTGACCCGCCGGCTCGGGCTCGCCGAGGTCGGCCCACCGCCGCCCGCCGCCGCGATCGCGATCAGCTCGCGCCGCCCGCTGACCACCCGGATCATCACGTTCCTCGTCGACGAGCGCGCCGCGGTCGCGCACTGCCGGCTGGCCGAGATCCCGTTCCCCGAGGCGGCGGCGGTCGCGATGGTCGTGCGCGGCGACGAGCTGCACGCCGGCCGCGGCGCGCTGGAGCTCCTGCCCGGCGACCACGTCTCGATCCTGTGCAAGCCCCAGGACGAGCCGGCGCTGGTGCTGTGGTTCGGCCAGCGCGTCGATCACGACTGACGCCGCCACGACTGACGCCGCGCGCGATGCTAGCGTTGCCACCATGAGCCTCGGGGCCAGGTTGAACGCTCGACTGCGCGATCGCCGCGTGACCCACGCGCTGCGCCGGGTGCTCGACGACTTCCTGCCGCCGGTGATCCGCGAGTGGCGGCCGCTCAACCGCTGGATGGCGACCCGGTTCCACGGCCCGGCGTTCGACCTCGACTTCAAGGAGCGCGCGTTCGCGATGTCATCGCGCCAGATCGCCGCCGCCTACGCCGCGCTCGAGGCCGGCGGTGGCCGCTACCGCGACACCGACACCACGCCGGCGCAGATCGCCGCGATCACCGCCGCCGCCCGCGGCCGCGTCCTCGAGGTCGGCTGCGGCAACGGCGCGGTCGCCGAGCGGCTCGCCGCCGCGCATCCGGTGGTCGCGGTCGACGTCACCCTCGGGTCGGCCGCCGAGACCCGCCGGCGCGCCGGCTGCGCGGTCGCGCTCGCCGGGCTGCCCGCGCTGCCGTTCGCCGATCGCGCGTTCGACACCGTCGTGTGCGCCCACACGCTCGAGCACATCCCCGATCTGGCGGCCGCCGCGGCCGAGCTCCGCCGGGTCGCCGGCCGGGTGATCGTCGTCGTGCCGCGCCAGCGCTACTACCGCTACACCGTCGACTACCACCTGCACTTCTTCCCGAGCGCCGCACCGCTGGTCCACCTGTTCGGCGGCCGCGCCGAGCTGATCGACGGCGACTGGGTGCTCGTCGCCGGCTGACCGGCCGCGACCGCCTCACGCGCCTCGCGCGACCGCCTCGCGCGACCGCCTCGCGCGGATCGGGCTAGAGTCTGGCCATGGTCGATGCTCGCTCGCCGCTGATCCCGCTCGGAGCCCTCAACGCGGCGATCGCCGTCGGGGCCGGTGCGTTCGCCGCGCACGGCCTGCGCGATCGGCTCGATGCCCGCGCGCTCGAGGTGTTCGAGACCGGCGCGCGCTATCAGATGTATCACGCGGTCGCGATGGTCCTCGCGGGGCTGATCGCCAGCTCGGTCGCGCGCGGCGCGCAGACCGCCGGCTGGATCTTCCAGATCGGCATCCTGCTGTTCAGCGGCTCGCTCTATGCGCTGTCGCTGACCGGCGTCAAAGGCCTCGGCGCGATCACGCCGCTCGGCGGGCTGGCGTTCCTCGCCGGCTGGCTGTGGCTGGCGTGGACCGCCTGGCGCGGCTGACGCGACCCCCGCGGCCGAGCCTCGATCCCGCGCGCGCGGTCAGTTCGAGCCGGTACCCGTGGCGTCGATCCGCGCGGCGGCGATCACGGCCGGCTCGTCGAGCGACAGCGGCGGCAACTGCCGCGCGGGCTGGCGGCCATGCTCCCAGGTCAGCGACGCGAGCTCGCGCAGCGTGCGGATCCGCGAGACCCACTGGGTCTCGCCGGCGAGCCCGTGATCGCCCTTGGGATCGTGCCAGTCGGGGATCGCCAGCTCCTCGATCCGCGCCCCGGCGCGCCGCGCCCGCGCGAGGATCTCGAGATCGAAGCCCCAGCCGAACGTGGCGAGCGGCTCGAACAGCTCGGCGACGATCGCGCGACGAAACGCCTTGAACCCGCACTGCGTGTCGGCGATCCCGGGCAGCAGCACCGCGCGCACCAGCTGATTCGACAGCTGCGACGTGAGCCGCCGGCCGAACGTCCGGTGCATGCGCGACAGATCGCGGCTGCCGATCACGATGTCGGCGCCGGCCCGGATCCGCGCGATCGCGTCATCGATGTAGCCGAGCGGCGTCGCCAGGTCGGCGTCCATGAACAGCACGACGTCGCCGCGCGCGGCGAGCATGCCGCACCGCACGTCGCGGCCCTTGCCGATCTTGGCGCCGGGCTCGAGGTGCTGCGTGATCGGGAACCGCTCGAGCGCGCGGCGCGCGATGTCCGCGGTGCCGTCGGGCGCATCGGCGGTGACCACGATGACCTCGGTGGTGGCGAGCCGGCCGTGGCGCACGAGGAACGCGCGGAGCGCCTCCAGGGTACCACCCAGGTACGTTGACTCCGCAAACGCGGGGATCACCAAGGACAGCACAGGACCCGTGAGTACTACTTGATCAAGTCCCATGCGACAAACATCTTTGGGAAAAAACCGCTCCCGCCCGCGATCAGGTAAGAAGCTCGCACGATGTGCGCAGACACGCACGGTCCGGGTGACCGATGGGCTCGATGGCCGCCCTGGGCGGTGATCGCGATGGTCACGGTGATCTGCCGGCTGCCGGCGTTTCTCCGCCCGCTGTTCGACGACGACGAGGCGCAGTACGCGGCGATCGGCGAGCTGGTGCGCCGCGGCGGCCGGCTCTACGGCGACGGCGGCGTCGACTTCAAGCCTCCGGGAATCTACTGGACCTACGCCGGCGTGTTCGAGCTCACCGGGCGCTACGCGATGTGGGGCGTCCACCTGGTCGCGT
Source organism: Kofleriaceae bacterium (assembly GCA_036271215.1). Lineage (GTDB taxonomy): Bacteria > Myxococcota_A > Polyangia > Haliangiales > Haliangiaceae > JABFXX01. The sequence continues at coordinate 12,663 of DATBBB010000421.1, forward strand.
TGCTCGTCGTGCTGGCGACCGCGTGGATCCTGTGCGCGATCGCAACCCGGCTGGCAACCCGGCGCGCCGGTGTGATCGCCGGGGTGCTCTACGGCGTGTTCACGACGGTCTACTACCCGAAGATGCTCGCGGCGAACACCGAGATCTTCATGATGCTCGCGCTGTCGGGCATGACCTGGCTGGTGCTCGTCGCGCGCGACGCCCCGCGGCTCGGCCGCGCGCTCGGGGCGCTCGTGGCCGGGGGCGCGCTGGTCGCGATCGCGAGCGGCTACAAGCAAACGGCGGCGGTCAACCTCGCCGTGATCCTCGCCGGCGTGATCGCCACGCGCGCCTGGTTCGCGCGGCTGGTCGCCGCCGGGCTGGGGTTCGCGGCGATGATCGGGGTCGGAGCGCTGGCAGTGATGACGACGACCTCGCTCACGGCGATGTGGCACTGGTGCGTCACGCAGGTCGTCGGCAAGTATGGGGCCGGGGCGTGGCATGGCTCGGTGTGGCACAACATTGCCGTCGGGTTGTTGCCGTTTATTGCCAGCTCGCTGCTGGTCTGGGTCGCGGGGGCAGCGGCTGCCGCGCGGCTCCGCGCGACGTCGGCGGGCGAGCGGATCGTGTGGGTGTGGTTCGCGCTGAGCCTCGCGAGCTCGTTCGCGGGCGGCCACTTCTTCGGCCACTACTTCATCCAGCCGCTCGCACCGCTGGTGGTGATCGCGGCGATCGAGATCGATCGCCGGGTCACCGGCACGACCCGCCGCTGGGTGCCGCGCGCGGCGATCGGGCTGACCGCGCTCCCCGCGGTCGCGTTCTTCGCGTTCAACCTGGTGTTCGAGCCGATCACCGAGTCGTTCGGCGCGCCGGCCCCGGACTTCCGCGAGCCGGTCGACTGGGTCCGCGCCCATACCCAGCCCGACGACCGGATCTTCGTCTGGGGGATGTTCGCGCCGATGTACGTGCTCGCGGACCGGCTCCCCGCTTCGCGGTTCGTCGGCTTCATGCGCGGCGCCGAGCGCAACCACAACGTCGCGCCCGAGATCGGCTGGGATACCGGCCCCGAGGTCTGGCCGGCGCTCGCCGAGGACTTCGCGGCGCACCCACCGGCGATCGTCGTCGATACTTCCACCGCCGACTACATGAGCTTCGGCAACTATCCGATCCACCGGTTCCCCGAGGTCGAGGCGCTGCTGCGCGACTATCGACCGATCGCGGTGGTCGGCGGCGTCACCATGTACGCGCGCCCGGTCGTGCGCTGACCCGCTGGAGCTCGCCAACATCGCCTGCTCCGGCGGCGCCGGCACCAGCCTCGAGGAGATCCTCCAGCAACGTGGGAGCTCACTGCGCCGGGGCGTTCTGCTGGCGGGCCTCGAGGACCTTCTTGGCGTAGCCCTTGGCCTCGGGATTGGGGTCGTCCTTGCTGCGGATGCGGACGACCGAGCCCGGGGCCTCGACGACGCCGGCGGCCATGGTCCAGCCCGGTGGGACCTGGGGATCGCTCCAGAAGTAGAGCCAGCGGGCGTCGCGCGGCGCGAGGTTGACGCAGCCGTGGCTGCGCTTGGTGCCGAACTGATCGTGCCAGTAGGCGGTGTGGAGCGCGAGGCCCTTCTCGGGCGAGAAGAACTGGGTCCACGGCACGGTGGCGACCGAGTAGGGATCCTCGCCGTTGAGGCCCTTCATGTCGGCCTCGGATTCCTTGAGCCACATGCGGTAGACCCCGGTCTCGGTCGGCGTGGTGGTGCCGCCCGACGACACCAGCGTCGCGTAGACCGGCAGATCGCCCTCGTAGGCGACGAGGATCTGGTCGTCGAGGTCGACGTCGATCCAGCGCTCGTGGGGCTCGAGCATCGGCGGCGGCGGGGCGGGCTGGAACACGCGGACGTCGCCGGCGGCGATCCACTCGAGCGCGGCGATGCGATAGGCGGTCGGCACGCCGGCCTTGTTGGCCGCGGTGTCGAGCAGCGCGAGCGGGGTGCGCGCCGCGAGCTGGCGGTTGACGCCGCCGCCGACCGCGGTGTTGGTGGTCCACGCGAGGCCGGCGCCGTAGCGCGGCCACACGAAGCCGATCGGGGTCACCCAGCCGGTGTCATCGCCGAGCCGCGCGCCCGCGAGCTGCGAGGGGTGGTGCTGGGTGATCGCCTGCTTGAGGACGTACTCGTTATCTCGCTTGTCGATCTTCCAGTACTGCTTGCCGTCGACGGTGAGCTCCTCGTACTGCCGGACGTTGACCGAGCCGACGAGCGGCTTGTCCTCGACCATCCTGGGGACCGCGGGCGGCGGCGGTGGCTCCGGCGCGTCGTCGTCGACGTCCTGCGGCGAGGTGACCGGGCGCCGGGGGTCGGGGCGCTTGGCGTCCTTGGGTGGCTTGGCCTGGGCGACCCGATCGTGGGCGTCGTGGGCGTCGTGCTTGGCGTCCTTGCCGTCCTTGCCGTCCTTGTCGCGCCGGGCGTCCTTCTTGTCGTGCCTGGGCTTCCTGGGCTTCTTCTTCTCCGGCTTCTCGAGCATGTACGTCACCGAGCTCGGCGCCGTGACCTTGCCGTAGATCCCGGGCACCAGCTCGCCGCGGTCGAGGTGCGGGACCTCCTGGCCATAGGCCGGCTTCTTGCTCGGCTCGACGTAGTCGCCGCAGATCCAGCCGTGGGGCTGGATCTCGATCCACGGCTTGTCGCAGCCGCGCGCCTTCTCGGTCCGGGTCCACGCCACGCGGGTATCGATCGCCACGGTGCCGATCCGCTTGGCGTCGTCACCGGGCTCGAGCCGAACGCCGACCGTGCGGCGCAGCTCGAGCGAATGCGTACCATCGGGGAAGTCGGGCTGGGTCACCGTGGCCGGCGGTTCGGGGACGACCGGAGCCTTCGGCGGCGGTGATGGCACCGGTGGTGTTGATTCGGTCTTGCCGCTGCAGCCGATGGCGGCCACCGCGAGCACCCAGGCGCGCATACCGTCTGCGATACCACGTCCGTGGTAGGTTCGCAGGCAGATGAAGCTCGGTGAGATGCTCGCCCGCGACGGCCGGTTGACCGAGCCGCAGCTCACCGCTGCGCTCGGCTATCAGGCCCGCGACGGCGGCCGGTTCGGCACCGTGCTGGTCGAGCACGGCTTCATCGATCTCGAGGCGCTGACCGTCTACCTCGGCCTCGAGCTCGGCATCCCGATCGCGACCGGCGCCATGCTCGAGCGCGCCAAGCGCGCCGCGGTCCGGCTGCTGCAGCCGGCGCAGGCGTTCAAGCACAAGTGCGTGCCGCTGGTGGTCCAGGACCGCCAGCTGATCGCCGCGATCGAGAACCCGCACGACTTCGCGACCCTCGAGGCGCTGACCGCGATCACCGGATACCGCGTGCTGCCGCGCGTGGCCCCCGAGCTGCGGATCTACTACTACATCGAACGCTATTACGGCGTGGCGCGCCCTGCGCGGTTCAGCAAGTTCGGCGACTCGCCGCGCGGCGACGAGGCCGCGGTCGATACCGGCCTGCCCGCGCCGCCGCTGCCCGGCCTGCCGCCGGTCCCCGCCTCGCCGATCGCCGCCCCCGGCCCGCAGCCCCGGCTGCGCAGCGTCAAGCTCTCCAAGCGGTTCGACGACTCCGAGGCGCTCGAGCTCGAGGCCGAGGACCTGATCGACACGCTCGACGCCGACGACGCCGCCCCGGCCGAGGCCGCACCCAGCGCCGTGCCGCTCCAGGCCTCCGCGCTGCTGTCCGGCAAGTTCCCGAGCGTCCAGCCGGCGGCCCCGGAGCCGATGGCCGCCGACGTCGCGCTCCGCGAGCTCGCCACGGCGACCGACCGCAACCGCATCGTCGAGATCTTGCTCGGCTACGCCGCGGCGGTGTTCGACGCAGCGGTCGTGTTCACCGTGCGCGACAGCTTCGCGTTCGGCTGGCGCGCGATCGGCGACCTGCCCGGCGCCGTCCACGTCGAGCACGTCCTGATCCCGCTCGAGGCGCCCTCGGTGGTCCAGGCCGCGATCGCCTCCGAGATCCACGTGTTCCACGGCCCGCTCGCCCCCTCGACCGTCAACTCGTACCTCTACAAGGTCCTCGGCTGCGCCGAGCCGCCGATCGTCACCGCCGGCGCGATCACCATCGGCAAGCGCATCGTCAACGTACTCTACGGCCACGCGACCTCGCTCTCGCCGCTCCAGCTCGAGGTCCTCCAGCAGATCTGCCAGTCGGCCGCCGAGGCCTACGCGCGCCTGATCGCGGTGCAAAAGAAGAAGCGGTAGCCGCCCCAGCTGGCCCGAGCCGCGCACCCTGGCTGCGTGCCCAAGCTGGTGGATGCAGCTCACCAGCGGCGGCGACCCTCGTCCTGTCTGCTCCGCGCGGTACTACGGGTGCAGCTCGAACGCCCCGAGGTCTCGCCGCGGCCCACCATCGGTGCGCTTGTAGCCGTCATAGTCGGTGGTCAGCGTCGCCGCCGGGTCGGCCGCACCCGCTGCCTGGCTGCCCGGCAGCAGGTGGTAATCGCCGTTGGCGAGATCCTTCAACATCGGATCAACGTTCATGATCATATGGTCGGAGACCACGGGCGTGTGCTGGCTCGACATCAGATCGTAATGATAGGTGCATGCGCTGCCGGCCGCGATGTCCGCCCCGCTCGTATTCACAAATAGGTTATTCGAATAAATCCGCTTGCCTTTGTCTCCTCCCGATGAATCATTCGTACAATCGATGGGGCTCGCAAGATTGACGAATGTCGAAAATTGAATATCAATCGCACCCTGTGTGATAAACATATCCGCCGTGCCTCGAAATATACTGTTCATAATATGAACTTGCACACCGACCGGATCAAGGGAGTTTACGGTTTCGAGTGGCGAGCTGGGGGACATCCCGATTGACTCGAACAGACATTGATCAAATGTCGCTATGCCATGACTAACCATCCCGACGAGATTGCCGCTATACCCTCCGGGGCCGAGCTCGGCTCCGGAGAACCTGACGCGCCGGAACATCGCCTCGCAGCTCTCCACGTCGACGTGCTCGTAGCCTCCAACGAACGTGAGTTGTTCTGCCTCGAGAAGCGTATTTGTCGAGGATGTGTTGTCCCCGCAGAGGATTCCACTGTTGTTGCTGTGACTGTCGCCACCCTTCACATATGTGAACGTCAATCCCCAGATGTGAAACTTTCCAGGTCCAGTAACTACAAAGACCGGTTCATTTGTGGTCGCTTGCACGGTGGCACCGCTACCATCGACGGATCTCGTCTCACCCATGGGCGTCATGAGCACGATCGAAACTTCTTCGGTATAGTCGCCTGATCTCAGCTTGACCGTTGTGAGCACGGAATCGAGCTGTGCAAATGCGCGAGAGAACACACACGGCGTAGCCTGCGAGCCGCAAGCTCCCGCGACCGCGCCGTCGGGGGAAGCATAGATGATGGTCGATGGGTCGACGCACGCGCCGCTGCTCGTGTCGCAGACCTCGCTCGCGCAATCCGCATCGGTGCTGCATCCGCGACACGTGTGCGTGGTGGCGTCGCACGCCGGCGCGGGGTTAGCGCACTGCGTGTTATCCAGGCACGACACGCAGCCACTGCTCGCTGCGTCGCAACCGTGCTCGCACTGTGTGATCTCGTAGTCGTTGCCTGTGGTGTTGCAGCGCAGCATCTCGTCGCCACGACACGCGGCGAAATCGCCGGGGTTGCACGTCACCGCGATGCAGGTCTCCGGGTGTCCCGCGACCGAACCGTCCTGGTCGCAGAACGGGAACGCCGGGTCCGTACAGGTGCCGTCCGAGCAGTCCAGCGGGTTCGGCCGCGTACAGCCGATCGCACAGAGCGTCACGATGACCATCAGGCACACGCGCATAGCCCGTGTGCCTGCGACCGAGGTCAGCTCCAGCAACCCTCGGCGACGTGAACAGTTACTACGCCAGCGCTGTGGCCGAGCCAAGCTTTGCACGGGCCGCAGTATCGTACGCAGCCCCGATCAGTTGCGAAGATCGTCGCTGATTGATCTCGCTACGGCTTGTCCAGCGCGAGGATCAGCTTACCGCCGCCCCCCGTCGTCCCATTCGTTCCGTTCGCATGACAACTCGTACCGCCACAGCCGGCCATGGTCGTAGCCACAGTAATCGTCTCCACCATCGAGGTGATGTTGGGGCACGCGGATGCCGAAACAGTGAACGGATACGCCAGCGTGGCGAGCATCTGGTCGTCGTCGGTGATGTTGAAGTTGCCGCCGTCGTCCGTGTAGTACATCGCGGTCTTGCCGGTGCCGTCCTTGAGCTGGATGACCGCACCCCCGTCGACGGTCGTGCCATCCGACTTGTAGAGCGTTCCACCGAACCGGAAGGCCGGCGCGGTTACTGTGTTGACCGTGCCCGTAGCCCCCTTCAAGTGACAGCCACTCGAGACGCAGTTCTGGCCAGCGTTGTCGGTGCCGGTGCCGGCCGTCACCAGGTGAATGTGCTTCTCGCCATACGGCAGGTCGAGCCGGGTGACGCAGCCGTTCGCTGCCACGCCGCCATCCGTGCCCGGGGGCGTTCCGCCGCCGGCATCGACCCCAGGGCTGCTGTGGTTGGTAGGGAGCTCGCCCACCGTGCACGCGGTGGCGAACAGGCTGGACAGCAAGAGCGCGGTTCGCATCGTAAGACCCCGGGGGAGCATTTGTAACAGAGGCTATGCAAGGCTCAGTGCACACCGAGCGTGATCGCTCAAACGAGATCGAAGCTCTGCGATTCCGGAAGGCTACGTATCGGATGTGGCCGAGGCCGCGCAAACACTCCCGCGGCCCTGGCGAGTCCGTGCCCCAGGGCGAGGACAGGGGTACCCAACGGCAGTCCCAGCAGTTTTTCGGATCTGAGCGGTCGGGTGTCTACCTCGGTAGTCACTGTGGCGACCCGAGTGCCAAGGGTTGCGAATTAGATTCAAGTGGTTGCCACCTGATCGAGCATCGGCACGGCGGGATCCGCGCATCCGGAGTGCCGCCGGAGTCTACGCGGCTCGCGGTGACCCCGCCGGCGAACCTTCAATCCAGGGCGGCCAGCAGGGTGTCGGTCTCGGCGGGAGTGCCGACGGTAATCCGGAGGCAGCCGGCGAGCCGGCCGGCATCGAACAGCCGGACGGTGATCCCGGCGTCGAACAGCCGCTGCCAGAGCGCAGTGGCGCCGGTGGTCCGGATCAGCAGCAAGTTCGCCGCGCTGGGGAACACCTCGAGGCCGCGAGCCGCGAGCGAGGCCGCGAGCCGGGTGCGCTCGGCGACGACCTCGGCCGCGCGCTCGGCGCACCACACCGACGCCCGATCGAGCAGGAGCTCGGCCGCGCGCTGATCGAGCGCGCTCAGGTTGTACGGCGGACGCAGCTTCTCGAGCAGCGCGGCGATCGCCGGCGACGAGACCGTGAACCCGACGCGCAGCCCGGCCATGCCGAGCTTGGACAGCGTGCGCATCACGATCAGGTTCGGGTGCTCGGCGAGCACCGGCAGCGAGGTCGCGCCGCTGTACGCGAAGTAGGCCTCGTCGGAGATGATCGCGACGTCGCGGTAGCGCGCCGCGAGCTCGGCGGCGAACCCGATCCGCCACAGCGTCCCGGTGGGGTTATTGGGCAGCGCGAGGAACACGACGCTCGGCTGGTGGTCCTCGATCGCGCGGGTCACCGCCGCCTCGTCGAGCTCGAACGCCTCGCTCAGCGGCACCTCGATCGCCTCGATGCCGCGCGAGACCGCGGCGAACTTGTAGTAGACGAAGGTCGGCGCCGGATAGAGGATCGCGGCGGGCCGGGCACCGCGCGGTGCGGCGAACGCCGAGCACAGCATCGCGATCAGCTCGTCGGAGCCGTTGCCGAACACGAGCTGGTCGCCGGCCACGCCGAGCTGGCGCGCGACCACGGCCCGCAGCCGGTGAGCCGTCGGATCGGGGTAGCGCTCGAGCGCCACGTCGGCGAGCGCCTGGCCCAGCTCGGCGCGCAGCTCGGCCGGCAGCGGATACGGCAGCTCGTTGGCATCGAGCTTGGCGATCACGCGCGGCGGCACCGGCACGTGGTACGCGGCGCTGCCGCGCAGTACTTCAGGCACCCGCGCCGCCAGCGGCCCCAGCTCCAGCATCCGGTCCGTCATCGCGGCCCTCCACCGCACGCCTGGCATCCATCCGGCGAGCCCGCGCCGGTCACGGCGTCTCCCCGCGCGGTGGCGAGGTCGCGTCGGAGCCGCCGCGCATCATCGCCGAGCGGCCGTGGCCGTCGAGGCCCTCGCAGCCGGCGAGCGCGGCGATCGGGCCGGCGTGCGCGGCGGCGGCGGCCGCGTCGTACTCGATCAGCGACGTCCGCTTGCGGAAGTCGTGGACGCCGAGCGGCGAGGCATACCGCGCGGCGCCGCCGGTCGGCAGCACGTGGTTGCCGCCGGCCAGGTAGTCGCCGGCCGCCTCCGACGCATACGCGCCGATGAAGATCGCGCCCGCGGTGGTGCACACCGCCGCGACGCCGCGCGCGTCGGCGCACTGCAGCTCGAGGTGCTCGGGCGCGAACCGGTTGGCGAACCCGACCGCCGCATCCAGCGACGCGACGATCACCGCCGCGCCATGCTCGGCGATCGCGCGCTCGGCGATCGCGCGCCGCGGCAGGCTCTGCAGCTGTCGCCCGAGCTCCGCACCGACCGCGCTCGCCAGCGCCGCCGACGTGGTGACCAGCACCGCGCGCGCCTCCGCGTCGTGCTCGGCCTGCGCGATCAGATCGGCGGCGACCCACGCCGGATTCGCATCGCCATCGGCGATGATCAGGACCTCCGACGGCCCGGCGATCGAGTCGATGTCGACCTCGCCGTAGACCTGGCGCTTGGCCGACGCGACCCACGCGTTGCCCGGCCCGACGATCTTGTCGACCCGCGGCACGGTCTCGGTGCCATACGCCAGCGCGCCCACCGCCTGCGCGCCGCCCAGCTCGAACACGCGATCGACGCCGGCGATCCGCGCCGCCAGCAGCGCTTCGTCGGACGCGCCCGGCGTGACCATCACGACCTCGGGCACACCGGCGACCTTCGCCGGGATCGCCGTCATCAGCACGCTCGACGGATAGCGCGCGGTCCCGCCCGGGACATACAGCCCGACCCGCGCCAGCGGCGTCACCCGCAGCTCGAGCCGCACCCCGTCGAGCACGACGTCGACGTCCGGCTCCCGCTGGTGCTCGTGAAACGCCCGGATCCGGTGCGCGGCCAGCATCAGCGCATCGCGCAGCGCCGGCGCCACCGCGGCCGCCCGCGCCTCCCACCGCGCGCGCGACAACTCGTAGCTGCCGCCGACCGGCTCGCGCTTGTCGAACTGCCGCGTGTACTCGGCGACCGCCGCATCGCGCCGCGCGCGAACATCGGCCAGGATCGCCGCGACCTTGTCGTCGATCCCGCCGGCCATGCGCGTCGTCCGGTCGAGCAGCGCCTCGGCCTCGGGCGACCCTGCCTGCACCTGACGCAACAGGCCCATCGCGGTCACGGCGTCGGCTTCGCGCTGCCCGCCGCTCGGCCGCTCGCCGGCGCACTGGCCGCCCCACCCGCGGGCGCTCCAGCCGCGCTGCCCTTGGCCGGGGCACCCGCAGCCGCCCCGCCCTTGGCCGGGGCACCCGCAGCCGCGCCACCCCCAGCCGCTCCAGCTGCCGGCGTCCCCCCCGCACCACCAGCGCTACCCGGCGCGGCCGGCCCGGCGCTCCCTGCCGCACCGGCTGCAGAGCTGGCCGCATCGGAACCTGCGGGCGCAACCGCCGGAGGCGCAGGCGTCGGGGCCGGTGCAGCAGGTGCCGCCGCGCTACCGACCACCGGGCCGCCCTGCATGTCCTTCTGCTCCTCGGGCTTCTTCCGGTTGCCGCAGGCCGCGAGGCCAAGACACAACGCAATCACGACGAGCTTGTTCACGCAGGTTCTCCTGGCCGAATTATTCACCATGACGTCCCTCGAAGCCGCCCGCATGGAGCCAATTGTTGCCCTCATCCCAAGAGCCACGGCCCGTGCGGGCTCCGAGCACTGTCGGATCTGCCCAGCGACGCCTACGGCGACGCCGCTGGCGCCGGCTTCTTCGGCTTCTTGGTCTTCTTCGGAGGTGGCGCCGCCGGCTTGGCCGCCGCGTCGTCGGAGTCGTCGTTGACCTTGACGTCCGAGCCGGCGTCGTCCTTGTGCTCCGGCGGCAGCTTGACCTTGTTGGGGTCGTAGTGGTCCACGTCCGGCTGCGGGCTGCTCGGGTCGTACTCCGGCTTCTTGACCTTGACCGGCGCGTCATCCGGTCCCGGTGGCAGCGCGCCCTCGAGCGCCCCGCCCGGCAGCTGCGACGGATAGCGATCGACGTAGCTCGCGATCATCGATTTCGGCACGTCGCTCCGCCCGCGGCCGCCGACCTTCACGACGTGCTTGTCCGACGGCCACATCACCCACGACTCGCCGCGCCCGGTGATGGTCAGCGTGCGCGCCCCGGCGATCTTGTCTTCCTCGACCTGATAGCCGCCGTCCTGGGCGAGCCGGCGCGCCAGCTTGACCGTGGCGCGGACCACCCCGTCCGGGGTCTGATAGCGCGTCACGAACACGTTCACCAGGTCTTTATCTTCGATGTGACCGCGCTTCTCGGCGTCCGCCGTGATGTAGCTCGCGCTGTACGCCTCGGCTTTGTTGCCCTCGACCCAGACCTCGACATCGAGTACTTCCTGGAACCTGCGAAATTTCCACGTGCCGAGGTCACCCTCGACGACCCCGCGCTTGGGGATCGGCGGATGACCACCGCAGGCCAGCGCCACCAGCATGACGGCCCCAGTGGCAAACAGCAGCGCCCGCATGCCGCACATCGTACCCCGTTCCAGCGTTGACAGCGGAGTCCCGTCGCTGAATAGTCCCGCCCCATGGCCAGCTACTTGTTCTCGTCCGAGTCTGTCACTGAAGGGCATCCCGACAAGCTGTGCGATCAGGTCAGCGACGCGATCCTCGACGCCTGCCTCGCGGTCGATCCACACAGCCGCGTGGCTTGCGAGACGGTAGCAAAGACCGGCTTCGTGCTCGTGGCCGGTGAGATCACCACCAAGGCCCTGCTCGACTTCCAGCGCATCGTGCGCGGCGCCGTGCGCGATATCGGCTTCACCAACTCGCAGGTCGGGTTCGATGCCGACACCTGCGCCGTGATGGTCGCGATCGAGCAGCAGTCGCCCGACATCGCGCAGGGCGTCGATCGCGGCGATCCGGCCAAGCAAGGCGCCGGCGACCAGGGCCTGATGTTCGGCTACGCGTGCGACGAGACCAAGGAGCTGATGCCGCTGCCGATCCAGATGGCGCACCAGCTCGCGTACAAGCTCGCCGAGGTCCGCAAGAAGAAGGCCAAGGGCATCGACTGGTTGCGCCCCGACGGCAAGACCCAGGTCTCGGTCCGCTACGAGGACGGCGAGGTCACCGGCGTCGAGGCGATCGTGGTGTCGACCCAGCACGACGAGAAGGTCAAGCAGAAGACGATCGAGGAGGCGATCCGCGAGCTGGTGATCAAGCCGATCGTCCCGGCCAAGCTCATCACCAACAAGACCAAGATCCATGTCAACCCGACGGGCCGGTTCGTGATCGGCGGCCCGCAGGGCGACACCGGGCTGACCGGCCGCAAGATCATCGTCGACACCTACGGCGGCTATGCCCGCCACGGCGGCGGCGCGTTCTCGGGCAAGGATCCGAGCAAGGTCGACCGCTCGGCCGCGTACTACGCGCGCTACATCGCCAAGCACATCGTCGCCGCGGGCCTCGCGCGGCGCTGCGAGGTCCAGTTCGCGTACGCGATCGGCGTCGCCGAGCCTGTGTCGATGCTGGTCGACACGTTCGGCACCGGCGTGGTCGCCGACGACAAGCTCACCAAGGCCGTGCTCGCCACGTTCGACGCGCGCCCCGGCATGCTGATCAAGGAGCTCGACCTCCGCCGCCCGATCTTCCGCAAGACCGCCGCCTACGGCCACTTCGGCCGCGAGGACGCCGACTTCACGTGGGAGAAGACCCCGCTGATCAGCAAGCTCAAGGACCACGCGCACGCTGGCAACGGCCACGCGGTGTCCAACGGCAAGGCGGCGGCCGCCAAGCCCGCGCCCACCGGCAAGCCGGCCAAGCCCGCCGCCAAGACGAAGTCGACGTCGGCGCGCGCCTGAAGTTGACGTCGGCACGCGCCTGAAGTCGACGTCGGCACGCGCCTGAAGTCGACGTCGGTACGCGCCTGATGCGCGCGCCGCGATTCGCAGGCGCCCGGCGGCATTCGCCGAGCTGACCCGCTCGACCGCGCCCGAGCGCTTGGCGATCTACTCGAGTGCCGCGCGCTGCGCCGCGAGCTCTTGCTCGAGCACGTGGCCGTCGCGGTCGGTCTCGGCCTGCATGCCGAAGTACTCGTGCGGGCCGCGCGGATCGGCCCAGATCGTGAGCTTCAGGTCGAACGGCTTGGGGCCGGCGACGCGCTCGATCGTGAACTGGCTGCGGACCTTCTCGCGGGTCTCGGGCAGGTTGAACTGGATGTGGTCGCCCTCGACCTTGAACATGAACAGCTCGAACGTGCCCTTGAAGATCGTGCGGTCCTGGTACACGCCGCCGCCCATGCTCGGGACGAACCGGTAGACGTGCAGCCGCTCGCGCTCGGTCTGCGGCATCCGATCGAGCCAGTTGCGGTTGATCAGGACGTCGCGGGCGTCGCTCGCGGACAGCTGCTGCGAGGACGGCTTGGACGAGCACGCGGCGGCGCCGAGGGCCGCCACGACAGACAGCACGAGCAGGTTGCGCATGCGGCGAGCCTAACCCCAGAGCTCACCTGATTCGACCCGCCTCACTTCGCATATTTTGCGATCTCTTCGTTGCCGCGCCTCGAGTTACGCCCGGTAGCCCTTCGGCGCGGCGCCTCGACCTCGCACAATCTGCTTTGTGATCCGGGGCATCTCAGGCGAGCTCTGGGGTTACCCGCCTCGCGCGCTGGATCACAGCGCCATCGGATCAACGCACGATCGGCCGCGGTGAGATACCCGCGCACCACGCCGCGGCGAGCCAGCGAGGCCCGCCACGTCGCACCGAGGATCCGCGTCGCGATGGTCCGCGGGCGCGGGCGCTCGTACCGCGCCGCCGGAAGCTTATGCCGCGCCGAGAATCCGGAGTGTCCCGGTGGCGCCGCGCGTGATCTGCCGCCGGCGCTGCTCCGGGTTGCCGCCGATCGCGCACACCAGCAGCGGGCTGCCGTGGACCATCACCTTGGTCATGTCGACGTCCCAGCGCTGGCCATCGCCGAGCAAGGTCCCGCTGAACCCGGGGGTCCGCGCGGCAACCAGCGCCATCCGCGCGGCGAGCTCGTCGCACGCGCCGGCGTCGCCCGACGACGCGAGCGGTAGCCCCTCGGCATCGGCGACCACCATCGCGTGCATCCCACCGTCCTGGCAGCACGCGCTCAGCTGGTAGGTGAGCGCCTCGGTGATGACGTTCGTGCGGCGGCGACGGCGTTCGATGGTTTGCATAAATAATCGTCCCGTGGCCCCGGCGCCGGGGGCAAGAAATCGGCGGCGCCGGTATGCTGCGCGCGTGCGGCCCGCCCTGCTCCTCGCCACGATCTCGGTGCTCGCAGCGTGCCGGCCGCCCACCCCAGCCATGACGTCCTGGCCCAAGCTCGATGATCAGCTCCTGGCGGATGCCGCCGCAACCTTCAACTGGAAGCTCGGCGTGCCGACCGCGCTCGCGATCACCCGCGACGGCGCGGTGCTGTTCCGGCGCACGCCGGCGCGCGACTTCGCGTCGGATCTGTACGAGCTTTTGCCCGACGGGACGCTGCGTACCCTGGCGACCACCGCGGACCTGCTCGGCACCGGTGGCGAGCAGCTGTCGGACGCCGAGAAGGCGCGCCGCGAGCGCACCCGGACCGCGACCCGCGGCGTGGTCGACATCGACGTGTCCGACGACGGCAAGGTCGTGCTGGTCCCGCTCGGCGGCGCGCTCTACCTGATCGACCGCGCGACCGGCGCGCGCAGCGTGATCGACCCCGGCGGCCCGGCCTACGATCCACACCTGTCGCCCGACGGCGGCGCGGTCGCGTTCGTGCGCGACGGCGACGTGTGGATCGCGGCGGCCGGCGCGGCGCCGCGCCAGCTGACCCACCACCCCGAAGGCTTCGAGTACGGGGTCGCCGACTTCGCGGCGCAAGAGGAGCTGCGGCGGACCCGCGGGTTCTGGTGGTCGCCCGACGGCAGCCAGCTGGTGTTCCAGCGCAGCGACGTCCGCAAGATCGAGACGCTCTACGTCGCCGACGCGCGCCACAACGACCGCCCGCCGGTGCTGTTCAAGTACCCGCGCGCCGGCACGCCCAACGCGATCGTCGACCTCGGGATCCTGGATGTCGGCGGGGTCGGCGGGGCCGGCGGCGCCGCGCACGCGGCCGGCGAGCCGCGCTGGCTGACCTGGGATCACGCCAAGTACGAGTACCTGGTCTCGGTCCAGTGGAAGCCGAACGCGCCGCTGACCGCGCTGGTGGTCGATCGCGACCAGACCGACGCCGCGGTGCTGACGTTCGACAAGGCCGGCGCCGCCGTGGCCGTGCTGACCCAGCACGACGACGCCTGGCTCAACCTCGACGTCGGCGCGCCGTGCTGGCTCGACGACGGCTCGGGCTTTCTGTGGATGACCGAGGCGTCGGGCCAGTGGCAGCTCGAGCTCCACGCCCCCGGCGGTGCGCACGTCCGCACGCTGACCGGCCCCGAGCTCGGCCTGCGCGAGCTGATCGGCGTCGACGCCACCAGCGCGATCGTCGAGGCGTCGGCCGATCCGCTGCGCCAGGACGTCTGGCGGGTCCCGCTGGCCGGCGGCGCGCCCGAGCGGCTGTCCGACGGCGACGGCGTGGCGCACGCGACCAAGGCCAAGCACGGCAGCGTCGTGATCGATACCCTGCTGCACGCCGGCGGCCGCAAGCTCGTCGCGGTCACCCGGAGCGGCAAACGCGTGCTGCCGAGCGCGGCCGAGACCCCGCGGCTGGTCCCGACCACGGTGCTCGAGACCGTGGCGCTCGACGGCCGCACCCACCACGTCGCGATCACCCGGCCGCACGCGTTCGACCCCGCGCGGCGCTACCCGGTGCTGCTCAAGGTCTACGCCGGCCCGCACGTCGTCACCGTGGAGGACGCCCGCGACATGTACGTGATGGACCAGTGGTACGCCGACGCCGGCTTCATCGTCGTGCGCGCCGATGGCCGCGGCACCCCGAACCGCGGCCGGGCCTGGGAGCGCGTGATCCTCAAGGACCTGATCACGGTCCCGCTCGCCGATCAGGTCGCCGCGCTGACCGCGGTCGGCGCGCGCCACCCCGAGCTCGACATGGCCCGGGTCGGGGTGTTTGGCTGGTCGTTCGGCGGCTACTTCTCGGCGATGGCCGCCCTGCTCCACCCCGAGCTGTTCAAGGCCGCGGTCGCCGGCGCGCCGGTCACCGACTGGTCGCTCTACGACACCGCCTATACCGAGCGCTACATGAAGACCCCGGCCGCCAACCCCGGCGGCTACAAGTCGACGAGCGCACTGACCCACGCGGCCAAGCTCGCCGTCCCGCTGCTGATCATCCACGGCATCACCGACGACAACGTCCACTTCGCCCACACCCTGTCGCTGGTCGAGGCGCTCTACGTCGCCGGCAAGCGCGCCGAGGTCATCACGCTGTCGGCGACCCACATGGTCCCCGACCCCAAGCTCAACCTCGCCCGCGAGCAGGTCCAGGTCGACTTCTTCCGGCAGCACCTCGGCGGCCAGCACCTCGGCGGCCAGCACCTCGGCGCCCCATGACCGGCGCCCCGCACCGGCCGTGATCGTCCACCGCGACGCCCGGTGCGTGGTGGTCGACAAGCCGTCCGGGATCGCGACCCATCGCGGCTGGGACGGCGACGACGATGCGCTGCTGCAGCGGGTGCGCGACGCGGTCGGGTGCTACGTGTACCCGGTCCACCGGCTCGACCGCGGCGCGTCGGGCCTGGTGCTGTTCGCGCTCGACGCCGAGGCCGCGCGGGCGTTCTCGCTGGCGTGGCCCCAGGCCGACAAGCGCTACCTGGCGCTCACCCGCGGCCATCCGCCGGACCACGCGATGATCGACCACCCGATCCCGCGTGCGCCCGGAGAAGACCGGGTCGACGCGCGCACCGAGATCTGGCGGCGGGACAGCTTCGGCCGCTACGCGCTGGTCGAGGCCCGGCTGCACACCGGCCGGCTGCACCAGATCCGGCGGCACCTGAAGCACCTCAGCTGCCCGTTGATCGGCGACGTGCGCTACGGCAAGGGCGAGCACAACCGGATCTTCCGCACCGAGCACGGGCTGCACCGGCTCGCGCTGCACTGCACGCGGCTGACCGTGGCCCACCCCGACGGCACCGCGCTCGACGTCGCGTCGCCGCTGCCCGCCGACCTCGCCGGCGCGATCGCCAGCTGCCGCCTGCGCTACGGTCCGGTGGCGGCGCCGGACGGCGCCGGAGTCAGCGAGCCCTCGAGCTGACTCAAGGCGAACGTAGGTTCGGCGGCTCTTGATCGGTCAGGCGACGAGCGTGTCGTCGAGCGAGCGCGCGCTGGCGTCGAGCACCGACCAGATGATCGCGGCGATCACGGTGGCGACCGCGTCGTGCTCGCGCGCCGTCAGCACGACGTGCAGCGCTTCGATCTGCGCGCGGATCGAGCGCACCATGGCGCGGTCGCACCGGCCGCTGCGCACCGCGACCATGCCGGTGTTGAGCGTGTTGTGGTCGAGCCGCAGCTCGCCGAGCGGCGCGCGGCCGCCGAGCACGCGGCAGGCGAGCTCGAGCCCGGCGGCGAACGCGTCACCGTCGGGGGTGGCCAGCTCGCGCTCGAGCAACCGCAGCACCGCCGGGTGCCGGATCGCGAACCAGCTGGCGTCATGCGCGGCGAGCTCGTGGACGCTTGGGATCATGATCGACCCTAAACACCGCCGGATCCACCACGCCAGTTTTCGGCTATTGTCATGGTCGATGTCATGGCCGATGTCGTGGCCCGGGTTGGCGCCTGGCGGCGCGTCGCCGGCCGTGTGCCGCGCGCTGCGGCAGCTCGCGATTCCACCGCGCAACCGCCCGCGCCGGCTATGATTTTTTTCAGGAGCTTCGCAGCTCCCGGCGGTGCTCCCGATCGAGGTATCCTGAGGGCGATGTACCCGACCGGGTCGACGACGCGTCGACCGTGCCGCACGTGCCCGCCGAGGATTGGCGCTCGAATTGGCGCTCGGCTTCCGATCTCGGCCACCATCGCGCACGCGCTTCGCGCGCGAAGGGCCTCGTGAGCGGCGTCCAGGATCAGGTCAACAAGTCGCTGAAGCTCGTCGGGCGCGTCCTCGGCGACAAGTTCAAGCTCACCGCCTGCATCGGGATCGGCGGCTCGGGTGCGGTGTATCGCGCCGACCAGATCGCGCTCGGCCGCACCGTGGCGGTCAAGATCCTCAACGAGGAGCTGTCGGCCGACGCGCGGATGATCAAGCGGTTCCGCGACGAGGCGATGAGCGCGTCGCGGCTCAACCACCCCAACTGCGTCTCGATCATCGACTACGGCCAGGCGCCCGACGGCCTGCTCTACCTCGCGATGGAGTACGTCAAGGGCCCGACCTTGACCCAGCTGCTGGTGACCCAGAACCCGCTGGCGATCGACCGCGTGATCGACATCGTGATGCAGTCGCTCGCCGGGATCGAGGAGGCCCACCTCGCCGGCGTGGTCCACGCCGACCTCAAGGCCGACAACATCATCCTCGACCAGCGCCGCGCCGGCGTCGACGTCGTCAAGATCGTCGACTTCGGGATCGCCCGGCTGGTCACCGGTGCGCGCGACGAGGATCGCTCGATCAGCGGCACGCCGGAGTACATGGCGCCGGAGGTCATCAGCGGCGCGCCGCCGAGCTTCGCGTCCGATGTCTACGCGGTCGGCATCATCCTGTACGAGCTGCTCGCCTACAAGACGCCGTTCTTCGCCGGCTCGACCACCGAGATCCTCGCGAACCACTTGAAGGCGCTGGTGCCCTCGCTCGCGTCGCGCCGCGACCACGTGCCCAAGGAGCTCGACGGGATCGTCGCCAAGGCGCTCGCCAAGCACCCCGCGGATCGGTTCGCGTCGGCGGCCGACATGCGGCAGGCGCTCGCGAGCCTGGCGACCCGGACCCGGAAGGCGACCACGCGCGACATCTGCGTCGAGTGCGGCACGACCTGCGCGCCGACGTTCAAGTTCTGCCCCGAGTGCGGCACGCCGCGCCAGCGCCCCGCGGTCGACAAGAAGTTCGACCTCGCCCAGACCCCGCTCGAGGCCCGCGTGCTGCCGCTGCCGTTCACCGGCCGCACCGAGGAGCTGAACGTCCTGCTCGATCACATGCGGCGGCCGCCGGGCCGCGACGTCGGCCTGCTGGTCATGGGCCACGAGGGCTCGGGGCGCAGCGCGCTGCTCCGCCACGCTTACCAGGGCCTCGCCAGCGATACCCGGACGATCTACCAGATCGGCGCCGATCCGAGCGGCCTGGCCGCGCCGTTCTATCCGGTGCGCTCGCTGCTCGCCGCGGTGCTGCAGCTGCCGCCGGTGTCGAGCGAGGCCGAGCTCCACGACGCGGTGCTCGGGATCGGGCTCAACGAGCGCGACGTGCCCGGGATCGCGCAGCTGTTCGGCCACCCGACGACCCTGCTCGAGCTCGAGGCGCCGGTCCGCCGCCGCGAGATGGTGTGGTCGACCCTGCGCGCGCTCGAGCGCGCCGCCGAGGCCGGCCCGGTGACGATCGTGTGCGAGGACATCGATCGGTTCGATCACCCGAGCCTCGAGATCCTGCGCCGCGCGACCGAGATCGGCGAGCTCGCGCTGCCGCCGATCGTGATGACCGCGCACACCGCGTTCGGCTCGCAGTGGCCGGCGTCGGTGCCCCGGCTCGAGGTCGCCGCGCTCGAGGCCGCCGACCTCACCGCGATCGTCGGCGCGCTCGACAAGGCCGGGCTCAAGGGCCTGCCGCCGGTCCAGCAGCTGTTCGAGACCACGCGCGCGTACCCCGGCCACGTCGAGCACGTGGTGCGCTACCTGCTCGAGGGCGGCAAGGCCGAGGACACCAACATCTCGCTGCCCGACCTGATCGCCGCGCGGCTGTCGATGCTCAAGCAGTCGACGCGCGACGTGCTGCAGGCCGCCGCGGTGCTCGGCATCGAGCCGCCGCTCGACCTGCTGCGCGCGATGCTGACCAGCGAGACGCTCGAGGCCGCGATGGTCGACGCCGAGCGCGCGGGGCTGTTCAGCCACGATCCGTCGGGCGAGCTGACGTTCACCAGCCGGCTGGTCCGCGACATCGTGTACGACGCCACGCCGGCCGACGTCCGGCGCTCGCTGCACGCCAGCGCCGCCGCCGCGGTCGAGACCCTGTCGCCCGACGTCGGCCTGCTCGGCCACCACCACGACCTCGCCGGCCACGCCAAGGAGTCGATCATGCTGCTGCGCCGCGCCGGCGACCTCGCCGCCGAGCAGCTCGACGACATCGGCGCCGGGCTGTTCTATCACCGCGCGCTGGTCGCGGTCCGCCAGGCGGTGCAGAGCGGCGACGACGACGGCAGCGCCGAGGGCCAGTTCGTGATGCTGTCGGTCCGGCTGGCGGACGTCCTGCGCACCCGGGGCGAGACCGCGCTCGCCCGCGGCGTGCTGGCCGAGGCCCGCGACTGGTCGGGCGCGCCGATGCTGGTCGCGATGATCGATCGCTCGAGCTCGGCGATCGCGATCAGCGAGGGCGACATCGACGGCGCGATCGCGGCGCTGCGCCGCGGCGTCGGCCGCGCGATCTCGACCGGCGACATGAACCTGGTGTGCGAGCTGTACCTCGATCTGTCGACCGCGCTGCTCCGCGCCGGCGATCCCGACACCGCGCTGCGCGAGCTCGTCGAGTGCATCGACCTCGCGACGCTCGGCGAGGGGTTCACCGCGATCGACGGCCCCGAGCCGTTCTGGCGGATCCTGCGCGCGCAGGCCCAGATCATCGACCGCGCCGGCGACTCGTACCGCGCGCTCCGGCTCGCCGAGGCCGCGCTGTTTCACGCCCAGCGCGTGCGGTCGCGGCTCGGTGCCGCCCGGGTCCAGCACCTGCTCGCGCAGCTGTGCGACAAGGCCGGGCTCGGTGGCAAGGCCGACCGCTACCGCCAGGCCGCGATCAACGAGATGCGCAACCTCGGCGACCGCCGCGCCACCGCCGAGCTGCTGCTCAACGACACGCCGACCCGGTCGGCGATCGTGGTGTCGAGCCGGCTCGACGACGCCATCCAGCTGACCAAGGAGATCGGCTGGACCGAGGGTCACGAGAGCGCCAAGCGCAAATCGGTTCCGCCGCCGGCGAAGTCGTAGCGTGTTCAGCGGAAATTTCTTCGCGAACTAGAAACTCGGAGAGAAGAACTCGGAGGGATCACTTGTCCGACGATCGGACACAGTGAGATCAGAGGATCACTCATCGGAAAATCCATCAGAGTTCGCTGGTGACGGTGGCACTCTTTTGCAAAGATATGAATCGGGACGCTGTGATCTCTGGTTATTCCACGAGTGTTCCAGGATACGGTTTTACCATGGGAAGTATTCTCCTCGTCGAGGCCGACGTCACCACCAGTGACGAGTGGTCCGCCGCGATCGCGGGCGCCGGACACTCGGTGCTGACCGCGAGCGGGATGCGCGAAGCGCTGTTGCTGGTGCGCGAAGGCGGCATCGACGTCGTGGTGATCGACGTCTACGATCCGCGCGCCGGCGTGGTCGAGCTCGCGCGCGGCATGGAAGCGCTGCCCGATGCGCCGTCGATCGTGCTGATCTCCGGCTCGCCGGCCGCGCCCGAGATCTCGGCCCGGATCGGCGCCGCGACCTTCCTGGCCAAGCCGTGCGAACCGAGCGAAGTCGTCACAGCCGTCAGCCGGCTCGTGGGACGCCTGCGCCCGATCCAGTTTCCCGATGACGAACCAACGGGTCCAACCCGGCAGTTTGGTTGAGCGCTATCCGCAGCGCGTCAGTGGCCGCCGCCGGCTACGGCGGGCACGCGGCTTGCGATGATAGGCCGCCTGATGTGCACCTGTGATTGACCCCGATCGAGCTTCGCTCTCTCACACCTATCCGCATCGTCCGGAGCCGCCGACCCGCACCACGCTGCGGATCGAGCTGGCGCCGCGCACGCTGCTCTACATCGTCCTGGTGATCGCCGGGGCCTGGGTGGCGATGCAGCTCCAGAGCGTGCTGATCGTCTTGACGATCGCGCTGGTCATGGTCGGGACGATCGATCCGGTCGTCATGTGGTTCGAGCGCCACGGGATCCGGCGCGGCCGCGCGCTGGCGCTGATCTTCACGGTGATCGCGCTGCTGGTCGCCGGCGCGCTGCTGCTGACCGTGCCGCCGCTGGTCGGCCAGCTGCTCCACCTGATCGAGGACGCGCCCAAGGGCCGCGACAAGCTGATCGAGTGGCTGCGCCAGTACAAGCTCGCCAAGCCGTTCATCCAGACCGTGCGCGCGGTGCCGCTCGACAACCTGGTCGCGCGCGCCGGGAGCACGATGGTCGACTCGTCGCAGGAGCTCCTGAGCCTGACCGGCTACGCGGTCTCGACGACGTTCCTGGCGATCTACCTGCTCGCCGATCCGGTGCGCACCAAGGGCCTGATCTACGCGGTCGTGCCGCGCCACTACCACATGAAGCTCGCGCGGATCCTGATCGAGCTCAAGGTCATCGTCGGCGGCTACATGCGCGGCCAGCTGATCACCTCGGTCGCGATGGCGGCGTTCACGTTCGCGGTGCTCACGGTGTTCCGGGTCGACGACGCGCTCGCGCTCGCGCTGTTCGCCGGCATGACCGACATCATCCCGTTCGTCGGCGGCTACGTCGCGAGCGTCCCGGCGATCGTCGCGGTGTCGAGCTCGGGGACCGGCGCGGTGATCATCGTGTTCGTGCTGATGTTCGCGTACCAGGAGTTCGAGAGCCGGATCCTGGTGCCGCGGGTCTACGGCAAGGTGCTGCGGCTGCCGCCGGCGGTCGTGCTGGTGTCGCTGCTGATCGGCGGCACGCTGATGGGCATCGTGGGCGCCCTGCTCGCGCTGCCGATCGCCGCCGGGCTGCATATGGTGGTCCGCGAGCTGCGGGTCGAGCTACCCGGCGCCGCGCCGCCCGACGCCTCGACCCGCGCGCGCGACGAGAAGGCCGAGCACATCTACGAGCAGCTGACCGAGGGCGCGACCGCCGCCGACGCCGGGGTGATCGCCGGCGAGCTGGCGGAGAAGCTCAAGCAGACCGAGCGCCGCGGCATCAATATCACCGCCGAGATCCCCGCGATCATGGCCGAGATCGCCGAGGCCACCGCCGCCGACACGATGCCCACCACGCGGCCCGAGGAGCTCGCCGCCCTGGCCGCGGCCCCCCGGGCGGCGCCGATCGCGGCCCCGATCGCGGCCCCGATCGCGCCGGCGATCCCATCGCCCCCGCCCGGCTCCGACGGCGAGCCCGCCGATCCCAGGGCCGGCGGCCACAGTTCAGCGCTCGACGATCAGCAGCCGGACGCCGCGCGGCGGTAGCGCGACGGTCGCCCGGCCCCCGGCGACGGCCAGGCGCTCGTGGCTGAACGGGTCGCGCAGCGCGCGGGTGGTGTCGTCGACCAGCAGCACGGCGCTGGCCGGCCGGGCGGCGTCGCTGGCGACGAACACGCAGCGGACCGCGCCGGTCGGATCGGCGTGGGCGTAGCCGTGGACGTCGTCGGGCCGCTCGATCTGCCAGGCGTCGCTGGGCTCGCCGGCGAGCGCGGCCAGATCGGCGGCGAGCCCGGGGAGGTCGTCGAGCGAGCCGGCCTTGAGCCGGCCGACCCGGCGCGGCAGCGCATCGCCGAACGGCTGGCCGAGCTCGTCGTGCGCCGGCGTGCCGGGCCCCACGACGATCACGGTCCGGCGGTGGTTGGCGGCGAGCGCGCGCAGGGTATGGCCGAGCCCGCGGTCGAGCCGATCGAGGGTCGGCACGATCACCGCGCGGTAGCCGGCCAGCTCGTCCTCGGTGACCGATTCCTCGACCAGGACGTACGGCACGCGGGCGAGATCGAGCGCGCGCAGGATCGCGGCCTGCCAGCGGCGCTGGAGGATCGCGGCGCCATCGCCGCCGAGCTCGGCGGCGCCGCCGGGCCCGAGCTCGAGCAGCTCGGCGACGATCGGCGTCATCGGATCGAGCGCCGAGGTCGCGAGCCCGAACCGGGCATCGGCGCGCGGATCGACCACCGCGATCGGCGCGGCGCGGCGCAGCCGCGGCCAGTCGAGCTCGGCCAGCGCGGCGAGCAGCGGCCGGATCCAGCCGGCGTGGGCGGCGAGCGCGCCGGTGCGATCGAGCGCGGCGCCGTAGTAGCGGTCGCGCTCGACCGCCATGAACAGGTTGAACCCGCGGATCCCGGTGGCGAGCAGGCTCAGCAGGTGGTCGCGCTCGCGGGTCGGGTCGTCACCCGCGTCGAGCGGCGGCAACCACGGGAAGAACCCGACGCCGACCTCGAGCGCGAGCGGCAGCGGCGCGGCGTTGCCGACCGCGGCGAGCGCGCGCTGGCGCAGCCCGCGAAACTGCGCGCGCGGCGTGTAGGCGTCGATCCCGACCGGGCCGCCGATCGCGCGCTGCAGGCCGCGCAGATCGTAGAACCCGTGGTGGCCCGGCGGCAGGTTGTGGAACCGCGCGACGCCGCCGAGCCCGGCGTCGTCGAGCGCCACGCCGAACGCGGCGAGCGCGTGGGCGACGTACTGGTCCTTGAACCGGACCCACGAGATGCAGCGCGCGGCGTCGGCCGGGTCCCAGGCCCGCGGCGGCTCGCCGTCGAGCCCCGAGGTCGCGCGCCACTCGGCGACCGCGTCGGGGTGGTAGTCGTGATCGTAGGCGCCGAGCCGGAAGAACATCTGGGCCTCGTTGTCGATCCCGAGCGCGACCACCGGCCCGTCGGGCGCGACCAGCGGCCGGATGACCTCGGCGACCGCCGCGTACCACGCGCGGACCCGGTCGCGGAACGCGCGGCTGGCGTACGACGGCACCGGCCACGCGCGCGGCGGCGACGGCATCCACACCGGGGTGCCCGCGGCGGTCCGGGCCTGACACGCCGGATCGGAGACCACGTGATCGGGCAGCCCGAACGCGGTCAGCTCGGCGTTGACGTGCGGCCCCGGACGCAGCACCACGCCGAGCCCGGCGTCGCCCGCGGCGGTGATGAACCGCGCGAGATCGCGCGGGCCGTCCCACGCGGCCTGGCCCGCGGCCGGCTCGTGGACCCGCCACGGCACGTAGGTCTCGACCAGGGTGAGCCCGAGGTCGCGCAGCGCGCGCAGGCAGCGCGCCCAGTGCGCCGGATCGGCGCGCCAGTAGTGCATCGCGCCGGCGTAGAACGGCAGGTGGCGCGCGCCGTCGACGACTAGGCCGGCGGCGTCGAACCGGGTGCGCTGACGTGCTTCCATGTGCTGTCCTCCATGACGAACCGGCTCGGGCCGACCGCCCAGCTCGGTGTGTAGGTCAGCGGCGTGGCATCGCCAGTACCGCCGTCGTTGTAGTCCGGATCCCACGGCAGCAGCAGGCACGGCCGGACCTCGGGCATCGGCGTCGCCGGCGCGAGCCGCAGCCGCGGCATGATCGGGTGCGGCTCGTCGGCGCGCGCCCGGCCGGCCGCCAGCACCTCCTCGATCGTGCCGAGCTGCGCCAGCTCCCAGAGCGTGCGGACCTGCGGCGGCGGCAGCATCAGCTCGCCGGATCGCTCGAGCGCCTGGCGCGGCCGCAGCCAGACCTGGTCGACGGTCTCGATGTCGTCGAAGCTCGGGACCTGGCCGGGCGGCAGCTCGCACACGAAGAACCGCGCCGAGAACCGGCGGGCCTCGATCGAGGGCGTGATCCAGTGCGACCACGGCACCAGGGTCTCGGTCGACCACGCGAGCCGCGCCGCGGTCAGCGTGGCGTGGGCGTCCGCACCGTCGAGGATGAGGCGCCGGATCTGGGCCTGGATCGGGACCTCGAGCGTCCTGGCCTCGGCGCTGGGCTCGACCCGCGCCAGCAGCACGCCGGCCTCCTCGAACAGCTCGCGCGCCGCCGTGGTCCGCGCGTCCTCGGCGGGCTCCGACGCCCCGCCCGGGAACACGAACGCCGATGCCATGAACGAAGCGCGCTTGTGGCGGCGCAGCAGGAACACCTCGAAGCCCGGCTCCACCCGCCGCAACAAGATCACCGAGGCTGCCTCGCGGAGCTGCGCGCTCATGCCCGGTCGTACCACGCCGCGAGCCGCCGCGACGCGCCATGGTGGCCGTGCAGATGCGACCTGGGCTTACAACGCGACCCGCAGCTCGCCACGCACCGGCTCGTCCGCCAGCCCGAGCCGGTCCTCGATCGCGCGCTCGACGAACCGCGCGACCCGATCTTCGGGCGTCTCGAGCAGCAGGCAGTCGGCGCGGCCACGGCGGCGCGCGAACACCCCGAACCAGGTCAGGAACCCGTGGCGCGGCTGGCGCTCGACGACGAACAGCGCGTCGATCGCGCCCGCCCCGACGATCAGGCTGGCGCGGCGACCCTCGCCCTCGGTGCGGCCCTCGACACGGTCGTCACCTCGATCGTCACCCCGGCCGCCACCCCGGCCGTCGGCACGCAGCCGATCGTCGGCGCGGACCTCGATCGCCAGATCGTCGACCTCGACCACGACCTCGTGCGGCGGCACGCCGCGCGGCGCGATCACCACGCGCAGCCGCAGGATCGAGCGCCCGGTGACGATGCCGCGGTACGGGCTGCGCAGCCGCAGATCCGGGCTGATCTCCTCGGAGGAGACATGGGCCGGCGGCGTGCGACGGCACCGAAAACACGGAGCTCGCATATCTCCAATGTACCGCTGCGCTCACCCCGAGAAAACACTCGCGATGCGTGCTTCACAATCTCGGGGAACCAGCTCGGGGAACCAGCTCGGGGAACCCGCTCAGGGAACGACGACGAACTCGCGCTTCATCAGGCTGATGATGTTCTGCGCTGCGTCGAGGTCGGTGCCCGGGAAGTTATCGAGCACCTTCTGGAGCTGACCGTGGTCCAGCACGAGCTGGAACGTATCCAGCTCCGAGGGCGTCAGCTCGCGCAGCTTGCCGGCGAGCGGGGTCGGCACCGCGAGCGGCGAGCCCAGCGGCGGTAGCTGCTTCTGGAGGTTACGGAACTCGTCGAGCTGGCGCACGCCTTCCATGAGCAGCGCCTCGGTCGATTCCTGGACCTCTTCCATCACCTGCAGCTCGACGCTCGGCTCGAGCTCGAACGTGCCGGTCAGCCAGGTCAGCATGCGGTAGATCGACTTCTGCGGGCTGACCGCGAAGTCGTCGTTGATCGTCGCGAAGTACAGCGCGCCCTTGCGGAGGTAGATCTTGCCTACACTCACGCCATTGTTGACCGTGAGCACGCCGCTCTTGCGGCTGGTCGACAGCAGCTGGAGCAGATCCGGCAGGGGGATCTCTTCGATCACTCCGGACATCGGCCGGCCGGAGGTCGCCTGGCGCTGGGCACCGGCCTCGAGCCGGC
The DNA here is from genome assembly GCA_036271215.1 of Kofleriaceae bacterium. Taxonomy (GTDB): domain Bacteria; phylum Myxococcota_A; class Polyangia; order Haliangiales; family Haliangiaceae; genus JABFXX01. The sequence continues at coordinate 39,074 of DATBBB010000421.1, forward strand.
GGCGCGCCTCGGCCTCGCTCTGGTTCGCGAGCTGGCCTTCGACCGCAACGACCTTGATGATCGACGTGCCGACCAGGATCCGATCGCCCTCGTGGAGCAGCGCCCGGCCGGCGATCTTCTCGCCGTTGACGAACGTGCCGTTGGTCGACCCCATGTCCTGGATGTAGACCTCGCCCTCCGTCGACGAAATCTTCGCGTGGCGGCGCGAGACCATGTCCTCGACCAGCACCATGTCGAGGTCGCTCGACCGACCGATGATGATCTCCCGGTTCATCCGAAGCGGGAACTCGCCACCCTGGTACTTGCCCGAGATGAAGCGAAGCGCGAAGCGGGGACGATCGTTCATGGAGTTGGCGCTGGTGACCATGGCGCTGTGACCAGTCGCAAGGACTCGAAAATTCTAGTTCTCAAATCGGCGTAGGCGCAAGCAAACGAGGGTCAATCGCACCCGATCAGCCCTCAATCGGTTGCCGGCGGCTCCTCGTTGCTCGGTTCCTGCGGCGGCCGGAGCGTGTGGACCACGCGGCGGTAGACCTCTTCGGACACCACCAGGCTCGAGTGGCCGAGCGGGACCGTCGTCGCGCTGGCCCCCGCCAGCCGCGTCGTGGGCAGCGGCACGACCCAGTCGCGGGCCGCCGCGATCGTGTGGACCTCGACTCCCGGTGGCATCGGGCCCTGCGCGAGCTCGTCGAGGAACCGGCTGCGCGGCAGCAGCTGCCACGACGACGTCGACCACAGCCCGAGGGTCATCACCCCCATCAGCGCCGCCCAGGTGCCGCGGATCGGCGTCCCCATCATGATCAGCTTGCGCACGCGCGCATGGCCGCCGAGCTTCTTGACATAGTACAGGCCGATCAGGCCGCCCATCGAGTGGCCGATGATGTCGATCCGCTGCGACGGGGTCTGCGCGAGGATCCGCTCGATCTTGCGGTGGATCAGGAACGCCGAGCGCCGGATGTCGCGGACATTGAGCGTGCCGAGGTTGAACGACACCACGACGAAGCCATCCTCGACGAGCCGGCGCTCGAGCATGTACATCGAGCCCCGGGTGCCGAGGAAGCCGTGGATGATCAGGACCGGCGGTGCCTCGGGCGACAGATCTTCGAACGTGGCGCCGCGCCGGATCCGGTTACCGCGCACCAGGTGGCGCAGGTACGACAGCCCGTCGGCACCGCCGACGACGTCCTGGCCGATCGTGCTGCGCTTGCCGAGCCAGCGGCGCGGCGCGTCCAGCGCCCAACGCTTGAGCCACGATGATCGTCGATCGGGATCTCGCGTGGCCACCTCAGCCACGATAGTCCGAGAATCCGTCCGCGGCGAACCGGCTGCACTCCTTCGCGTACGAGTGGCTCGCCGAGGCTGAGGTAGGGTATTCGACCACTCGCCACTGGCCGCGTGTTCCGACCACACCGAACCGGCTGATTACATACGTTTGGATGCGATAGATCAGCGCGAATTCGTGGCGATCGGTGCGCCGGCGCAGCGATCGCGAGTCACCAGCCGGTACGCCGCCCGGCGGCTGCGCCGGATCGTCCGGGTTGCCGGGAGGGATCTCACGCGGGCCGGGCATGTAGGTCGGCGACTCGGGCGCCATCACGTCGGCCGGCGGGGCGATCGGGGCCGTACCGGCGGGCATCGCCGGCGGGGCGCCGATCGAGGCCTGGACCGGCATCGTCACGGTCTCGTTGTGGGCGCGCTCGGGGTCGGGCTCGATCAGCTTCGGCAGATCCCCGACGGACGTCCTGCCGGTCGGGGCGTCGGGCGCCGCGGTCGGCGAGCTGGGGGCCGCCGCCGCAGCCGGTCCTGAGGCCGCCGGGGGCACCGCCGGAGCCGGAGCAGCAGCCGCCGCCGCCGGAGCCGCCGCCGGGGCCGCCGCCGGGACCTTGATCGACGGCGAGCTCGCGCCTTTGGCGGAGGCCGGCACGGCCGGCGCGGCGGCCTGCCCCGCGTCATCCTTGTCCCTGGCCTTGGCCTCGGCCTCGGCCGCATCCGGAGTCGCGGCCGCCGGATCGTCGTCGGGCGCTGGATCCGTACCGTCGCCCTCTCCGCCACTGGTCGTGGAGCGCTGCTTCCGCGCATACGCCACCGTGCGGTCGCGCGAGATCCTCGACACCTTCGGAGCTCGTTTGCTGGTCGCCATCCCTTCCAGGTGCCATGCGAACGCGGCTCGAAGCAAGTAAGAGGCAACGCGTCGCGTCGCCGGGGGTTCATCGGTTACAGTCGTGAGCGGTGACGACCACCACCAGTCCGACGGAGCGCGTGGGCCGCTACCAGCTGCTCGAGCCGATCGGGATCGGTCCGAGCGGCGAGGTGTCGCGCGCAAAGGTATTTGGCGTGGCCGGGTTCGAGCGCCAGTTCGCGGTCAAGCGGTTCCACGCCGAGCTGACCGCGACGGCCGCCCTGGCCGCGATGATGTCGGCGGCCGCCCGCGCCTACGGCAGCCTCGAGCACCCGCGGATCGCGCGGATGAGCGAGTTCGGCGTGGCCCAGGGCGCCACGTTCACCGCGGTCGAGTACGTCGTCGGGATCGACGCGCTCCGGCTGATCAGCGAGGCCCGGCTCGCCGGGGTGACGCTCGCCGCCGGCGGTGCGCTCGCGCTGGTGTCGCAGGCCGCCCGCGCGGTCGGCTACGCCCACGGCCGAGGCCTGACCCACCTCGGCCTGGCGCCGACCAACGTGATCGTCACCGCCGACGGCGACATCAAGATCACCGACTTCGGCCTGTTGTCGGCGACCCTGCCGCCGCGGCCGATCGAGGCCCCGCGGCTCGCGCAGCGGATCCCGTATCTGGCACCCGAGCAGCTCGCCAACGAGGCGACCTCGGCGGCGACCGACGTCTTCGCGCTCGGCGTGCTCGCCTACGAGCTGGTCACCGGCATCCGGACGTTCCGGGGCGACACCCCGCAGCAGGTCGCGTCGGCGATCATGGCCGGGCCGCCGGGCGAGCCGCCGCTGCCGCGGCCGATCGTGCGGGTGCTGCAGCGCTGCCTCGCGCGGTCGCCGTTCGAGCGGTTCCCCGACGCGCGGGCGATGGCCGACGCGCTCGACGCCGCGCTCCGGGTCGCGCCGGTCCCCGGCACCCGCAAGGACA
>DATBBB010000422.1:0-2724 GCA_036271215.1 Kofleriaceae bacterium
CGCCCGGTCGACGCCGCCCGCGAGCTTGTAGGTGAAGACGCCGGCCTGCAGCAGGCACTGCTCGACTGCCGACGCGAACGCTGCGAGCTGATAGGTGCCGTCGCTGCCTTTGACGAGCTGCGGCCCGACCGGCGTGGTCGCCGTGACGAAGCCGGCCGTGTCCGCAAAGGCGGGATCGACCAGTGCCGCCGGGCGCGCAAGCGTGAACGTGGTCGTGAGCTCGTAGACCTGCGCGGCATTGATTGCGCTGAGTGCGAACGCAACGTCGGCGACGAGGTCGGCCGGCGCCGGCCAGTTCTGGTCGCCTTGGCTGCGCGCCTGCAGGAAGGCGTAGACGCCGTTGGCCCCAAACAGCCACGCCGTAACCTTGTCGCGGTCGACCGCAAGATCTGTGCCCGGCAACAGCGTCGTCGCGACCGTGAGCGCGACCGCCGGCACCTGGTGGCCGGACGGCCCGATCAGCTGGCTGAGCTGATAGTAGAGCTGGTCGTAGATCAGCAGCGCCCGCTCGGCCCGCACCTGCCAGGCCGGCTTGTCGTCGAGCGTGAACTCAGGCGTCGACGGCGAATATCCGGTCGGGTCGAAGCTCAGCGTGAGGCGCACGGTCGGCCCGCCGCCATTCGGCACCAGCACCGCATAGTCGGCATTGGCGCCCGGCCATTGCGAGAGCGCGACAAGCGCATCGACATAGCCGACCGGCAGCGGCGGGCGGTTGAGCGGCGCCACGCCGGCATTGTCCCCGAGCTCGCTCTTTACCGTGTTGCCGAACACGTCGACCCAGCCGAGGTCGATCTGCGCGAGGCCGCCGACGCCCGCATACGGGCTCTTGGCCGGATCGGGCAGGCTCGCGACGCGCTTGGCGACGTCGCGCACATTGCGCGCGACCGGGATAGCGCGGTCGTAGCGCCACGGCGGCGCGTTGGCGGCACGCAGCCGCGGCGTGCGCGTGCGATCGGCCTTGACGTCGCCCGCCGGCGTATCGGCGTGGCTGATCGGCAGGCCCGGGTTGGTGTCCTTGAACCAGGCATTGCCCGTGAGCCGGTAGCCGAGCAGCACGATCTGGCTCTCGATGAAGAGGCGCGCAAAATTGGGATTCGTCGGGTCCGGCGGCGTCGCCGGCTCGGCGCGCGTTGCCGCGAGCGCGATGCATCCGGCCGGCACGGTCGCCGAGCGCGACATCGGTCCGCCCGGCACGGTGAGTTGCGGACTGGCGGCGATGAGCCCCGGCGTGCCGGCGTTGTCGGCGGCGACCTCGGAGATGGTCGTGCCGAAGTATCGGGCGAGCGACGACAGCGTCGTCAGGCCCGCGATCGAGCCCACCGTATAGGTGATCGTGGGCAGGCGCAGCGCTGTGTAGAGCACGAGCGCGGTGTTCCAGTCGCTGATCTGCGGGTTCGCGGTCTTGAGCAGCGCCAACGTCGTGCCGAAGTACGACGCGATCGCGTTCGGATCGCCGCCCGGCGCTTGCGGTCCGACCTCATAGAGCCCGCGCGCGACCGTCAGGCGGCCGCCGGTGACCAGCACGGCGCCCGGGTTGGCCTCGGCCAGGGCGACCGGGTCCATATAGGCCCGATAGGCGATCTTCGCGAGACTGTCGGTCGCGCCCGCCGCGACGGTGGCCGCGATCGGCGCCGACGCCGCGTAGACCGTCGACTTCGCGTCGAACGACTCGCCGGTGACCAGGCAGTTGACGAACCCGTCGATCAGGTTCTGCTGCGTCGCGGCGCTGCGCATCACCAGCAGCGTGAGCGACGCTTCGCCCTTGTCGTTGAAGATCCCGCCCGGAAGGCCACCCGCGGCCGCGCGGTCGAAGTAATAGAGGTAGTAGCCGCCCGAGCGCGTGATGCTGCACTCCCACAGCAGCCGAATGAAGTCGTAGGGCTGGTTGATGCAGCCAGCGACCGACGTCACCGCTGCCCGCGCGGCCGCAACCAACGTCGGCGGATTGGTGACGGTGCTCAGGTTGGCCTGCAGGATGCCGAGCGTGACGGTCGGCCCGGCGGCGCCCGGTCCGAGCACCGTCGTCACGGTGTCGTCCGATTGCAGCCCGGCGGGCTGGCCGCTCGCCGCGCTGGCGGCGTAGAGCAGCGTCATCGACGCGATGCTGTTGCTGTGCCCGTCGAGCTTCGCGAGCAGGCGCTCCAGGAGCAGGATATCCGCCTCGCCGCTGCCGACGAGCTGATACGTGAAGGCGGTCGTGGCCGCGCCGGCGTCCGGCGGCAGCTGCTTGACCGTGAGGTTGACGCGGGTCGCCCAGCCATACCAGGCGAGCGGCGTCTCGATGGTCTCGCCGCTGCCCTCGTCGTAGTTGCCGCGCACCGGCAGCGCGCGCGGCGGCGCCAGGCGGTCCGCATCGTCGAGGTTGATCAAGCTGTCGGGCACGCCCCACAGGCGCAGCGACTGCACGCCGCTCGGCGCGCTCCCGAAGGGCAACGCCACGGGCCGCGCGTTCTGCCACGGCGTCATGCTGGTGACCGGCCAGGTCGTCGGCTGGTCGTTGTAGACGCGCTCGGCCCCGATCGTCGTGCCGGGTGGCGCGACACGGTAGTTCCCGCCGGTCAGGAATTTCTGCAGCGCCGTCACCTTGGTCCAGTTCGGGTCCGGCGGCGGCGGCGCATTGCCGGTCTGCGGCGGCTGCAGTGTGAAGGTGAGGCGCGGGCCGCCGAAGCTGACCCATGACAGCGCGTCCGGCCGTACCAGCGAGAAGCTGAACGCATGTGCCGG
>DATBBB010000423.1:0-22380 GCA_036271215.1 Kofleriaceae bacterium
CCCTGATGTTCCAGCGGTATCTCGAGCGCACAGGCCTCGAGCTCTATCCACCTCCCGAAGGTTACAAGGAGCTGTTCCTCGACAAGCTCCCGGCCATGCACCCGATCTACGGCATCACCGCCACGCTGACGACCGAGATCCTGGCGGAGGACGGTGCCATGTTCGCGACCCAGGATGACAGCGTCGATCCGCTGACCAGGACGCTGTTCTTCCGCCACCACCGCGAGGAGCTGCGCCACATCGCGTTCGGCAAGCTCATGGTCGGGACGTACCTCGAGACCGCGACGGCCGCCGAGGCCGCCCAGCTCAAGGGGTTCATCGCCAACGTGGTGGCCAAGGTCGTCCGCAACTACCTGTTCAACCCCGAGCTCATGTCGCGGCTCAGCTTCCCGCTGCTGCCCGAGGGCACGGATCACGACGAGATCCGGATGTCGGACCACAACCGCGCGGTCAACCCGGCGCGGTTCCCGATGCTGATCTCGTGGTGTGAAGCCGTGGGGCTGACCCGCGCCGAGAGCTCGCCTTACTTCGCGTGATGTGATGACGATCGAGATGACGGGCCCCAGCCACTACGACGTCATCGTCGTGGGCACCGGCATGACCGGGATGTCGTTCGGGCTCCAGGTCCTGACCCGTCATCCCGGCAAGCGCGTCCTGTTGCTCGACAAGCACCACCTCGCAGGCGGCTACGCGACGTCGTTCACCCGCGGCGAGTGCAACTACGACTGCAGCCTCCACAAGCTCGCCGGCATCAAGCGCGGTAACACGCGGCGGATCCTCGAGTCGTTGAACGTCTACAACGACCTCAACATCAAGCATCACGAGACCTACTTCTCGATCCGGCACAAAGATCTGCTGTTCGATCTGCCGGAGGACGCGGATGGGTTCTGCGCGGCGCTGAAGGATCGGTTCCCCGAGGACGCCGCGGGCATCGACCGGTTCCACGAGGACATCGTGGTCCACGGCAAGGATGGCTACAACCAGTTCCGGATGATGTCCGGCGACTACGTACCCAACCTCAAGACGCTGCGGTACGCGCACAAGCACTACAAGCACCTGACCGTGCTCGACGCGCTCAACCAGCGGTTCAAGAACCCGCTGGTCCGCGAGATCTGCGGCGCGCCGTGCATCTACGCCGGCGGGCTGTCCGAGGACCTGTCGTATCTGTATTACCTGCACATCCTGTACGCCAGCATGGTGTGCGGCACCGGCTACGTGCAGGGCGGTGCACAGTACCTGTCGGACACGTTCGTCAAGCACATCCAGCAGCGCGGCGGTGAGGTCGTGCTGCGGGTCAACGTCCAGGAGGTCCTGCTCGACGACGCGGGCACCGCGTACGGGATCCGGACCAGCGATGGGACCTACTTCGCCAAGGACGTCGTCCTCAACTGCTCGCCGCACTACGCGTTCTCGTCGCTGATCGCCGAGCACCACCGCCCCGAGAAGGTCCTGAGCTCGCTCGAGCAGCTGCGGCCGTCGTGGTCGACCACCACCCTGTACCTCGAGCTGCTCGACTCGCCGTCGGCGCTCGGCTTGCCGCACGGCGAGACCATGCTGATCTCGGATGACACCGAGGCGGGGCTGCAGCATCGCCGCCGCCTGGCGAGCGCCGAGGACTACGAGCTCGGGTTCTGGGAACACTCTCCCATGATGATCACGAACTACCACGACCTCGACCCCGGAGGCGGGAACGTGGTGTGCCTCAACGTGCTCGACAGCTTCGATCACTGGCCCAAGCGCAAGACGCCGGACTACCGGCCGTGGAAGACGAAGTGCGCCGAGGTGATCTTGAACCGGTTCCGCCGCGCGTTCCCCGAGGCGGCGGCCCGGGTCAAGCGGACCAACCTCGCGACCCCGCATACCTACGAGCGCTACACCAACAACTTCAAGGGCGCGGGCTATGGCGCGATGGTCGGCACCGACATCAGCGGCCACTCGTTCCACTACAACATGCCGCTCAAGCGGCTGCACTTCATGAGCTCGTGGGTCGCCGGCCCGAGCTACGAAGCCGCGATGGGCTACGCCGAGATGCGCTGCAAGTACTTCTTCGTGCAGAACGACGAGCCGGCGAAGACCGCACCGGCCGCGGTGGCCGCACCCGCTGTGCTATCCGCACCGGCCGCGGTGGCCGCACCCGCCGAGTACACCGCTCACATCACTCCGGCCGTTCACATCGCTCCCATCGCTCCCATCACTCCGGCCGAGCCGATCCTGCTGCCACACAGGTCCGCGGACCGGGCGCCGGACAAGCTGAGCGCGAACCAGTGGCCCGACGTCCAGGCCGCGTCCTGACGGGCAGCGTCGGGCACCGATGACCACCATGAGCACTGGATGACGTTCCCGAGCACGGCGCCGTCACGAGCGCATGACCGGAGCAGAGGACGGAGGGTGAACGAGAGGGTGAACGAGAGGATGAACGGAGCATGAACGAGATGGATGGTTCACCGAGCAAGCCCTTCGATCGCTGGGCCCTGGTCACCGGCGGCAGCCGCGGCATCGGCGCCGCGATCGTCCAGCGCCTGGCCAGGTCCGGGTTCCGGGTCGCCTTCACCTACCAGAGCGCGGCCGACACCGCGACCCAGCTCGTCGAGCGGCTGACCGCCGAGGGCGCCAAGGTCACCGCGGTGCAGTGCGACGGCACCAAGCCCGAGGCCGTCGAGGCCGTGGTCAACAGCCTGGTCACCGAGTACGGCGCGCCGTTCGCGCTGATCAACAACGCCGGGATCACGCGCGACGAGCTGCTCATGAAGATGAAGCCATCCGACGTGATGGACGTGCTGGCGACCAACCTCGGCGCGGCGTTCCACTTCGGCCGCGCGGTGATCCCGTCGATGATCGCCAAGCGCGACGGCGTGATCCTGCAGATGTCGTCGGTCGGTGGCGTCAAAGGCAATGTCGGGCAGACCGGCTATTCGGCCTCGAAAGCTGGATTGATCGGCTTCACGCGCTCGCTCGCGCTCGAGACCGCGCGGTTCAACGTCCGGGTCAACGCGATCGCACCCGGCTTCATCGCGACCGACATGGTCGCCCAGATGCCGCCCGCCAAGCGCGACGGCATCACCAAGCAGGTGCCGCTGCGCCGGATCGGCACGGTCGACGAGATCGCCGGCGTGGTCGAGTTCCTGATGTCGCCCGCGGCGGCCTACATCACCGGCCAGACCATCGTCGTCGACGGCGGCATGACGGCGTAGCGAATCGCTAGAACTTGAAGAAGAAGAACGCGACCGCCGCCCACTCGCGCGGCACACCGCGGGCGTAGCCGATCGTCGAGTGGCTCGAGCTCTCGACCGTGCCATCGCTCTTGATGTAGCCGATCGTCGAGTGGCTCGAGTTCTCGACCGTGCCGTCGCTCTTGATGTAGCCGACGGTCGAGTGGCTGGCGTTCTCGATCGTGCCATCGCTCTTGATGTAGCCGGCCGTCGAGTGGCTGCCGCTCTCGAGGGTCTGGGCCGCGCCGGGGGCCGCGCTGACCAGCAGCCCGGCGACGGCGAGGCCAAGTGCGAGGACGGTGTGCTTGAGCTGCTTCATCTTGATCTCCCTGACTCCATGACGCTCCGTGGAGTCGCCATCCTAACCCATCGTCGGAGGCTACTCGACCGCGAGATCGACCATCAGCTCGCCCGATAGCCGCTCGAGCCGCGCCCGCAGATCGCCCAGGTCGGCGCCCGCCGGCGCGAACAGCCGCGCGTGCGCCCGGAACATCTGCTCGCCCGACATCGCCCCGCTGGTGACCTCGGACTCGAGCTCCTCGACGTTGAGCCCGCGCTCGGCCAGCACGCGCGACACATCGCGGATGATGCCGGGCCGGTCCTGGGCGTTGATCTCGAGCCGGACGTGCGCGCCGGTGACCGGCGCGGCCGGCGCCGTCGAGCGCACCGTGATCTGCAGGCCGGCGCTCTCGAGCCCGCGCAGCGAGCCGACCAGCGCATCGCTGGCGGGCGAGTCGACCGTCACCAGCAGGATGCCGGCGAACTGCCCGGCGAGCCGGGCCATCCGGCTCGCTTCCCAGTTGCCGCCGGCGGCGGCGATCCGATCCGACACCGACTCGACGAGGCCCGTCCGGTCGGGGCCGATGATGGTGAGGACGAGCGTGTCGCGCATGGCCAAGACCATGGCATATCTCGCCCGGGTTGCGCGACCCGCGATGCCGGCTACGGCTTGGCCGACGCGATCGGCTAGCGCGTCATCCCGAACTTGTCCTCGCTCGGGCCCTCGATCGCGTCGCCCGGGACGTCGAACGTCATCGTGTTCGCGCCCGGCTTGATCACGATCTCGGACTCGGTCGGCGCCGCGCTGTGCTCGCTCCACGCCCGGACCTTGTACTTGCCGGGGGTCAGCACGCGGAAGGTGAAGTCCTTGGCGCCGTCGACGACCACGTAGTTCGGCGCGTCGACCACGAGGATGTACGCCGACATCTTCGCGTGGATGTTGCAGCCGAGCCGCACGATGCCCGGCTTCTCGAACTTGAGCTCGCGGGTATCGCCGTCCTTGTACAGGCCGACGTCGAACTTCTTGGTCGGCGAGATCGAGAACACGTTGTGGTAGATGCCGTCGAAGTTGGGGAACGCCACGGTCGAGCCGGGCGGCACCGCGAGCACGTGCGGCGAGAACTGCTTGTCGCGCTGCTCGACGATCCGCTGCTTGGGCCGGCGCTTCTTGATGATCCCGGTCTCCGGGAACAACATGACCGTGCCGAGCCCATCGAGCGGCTTGCCCGCGACGGTCATGCTGCCGGTCAACGACGCCGGGCCCTTGCCGGGCGGCGTATCCTCGTCCGAGTTACCGACCAGCCTGGGCTGCGGCGCGGTGTCCGGCATCTTGTGGATCGGGGTGTCGATCCGCGGCGGCGCGCCATCGCGGAACGTCGGGGCCGCGGCGGCGACCAGCTTGGCGCCGACCATGGCCTCGACCCGGCTGAACAGCTGATCGGCGTAGTTGCGCTGGCCGCGCTTGGCCGCGAAGATCGCGGCCTGCATCAGGCCGCTCGCGTTGCCGTCGGTGATCCGGACCGCGACCGCGGTCGCCTTGGCGATCGCCGCCTCGTCGACCGGCTTGAGCCGGTTCGCCGGGGTCACGATCTGCGGCTGCAGCGGGCCGAGCGCGCCGAGCAGCTCGCCCTTCTCCTTGGCCGGGACCTTGAATTTGTCGAGCGCGCCGGCGAGGTCCTCGACCAGCGCGGTGAACTCGTCGTCGACCAGCTCCATGCCGGCGTGCGAGGTCTCCATGTCCTGGCCGGTGTACTTGCACGGGCCGCCGGTCGCCATGCACACGAACTCGACGAGCAGCGTGTTCAGCTTGGCCATGTCGGTGTTGAGGAACCGGTACTTGATCCGCGCGTCGGCCCCGACCCGGTCGAGGAACTCGCCGATGACCGCGACGATCGCCGGCTTGCCGCCGAGCCGATCGTAGAGCGACGCCGAGGCGCCGGGCCTGGTCGCGCCGGTGTCCTGAGACCCGGCGGTGGCGGAGACCTCGAGCTTGATGGACGACTGCTTGGGTTTGCCGCCGCATGCAATCAACATGCAGGCCAGTAGTGCGAGCTTCTTCACGGATGCCTCCCGTCAGTAACCACGAGTGCGGAACGTAGCCGCGTAGTTGTAAAACAGATAACCGCGCGATGCGACGCGCGGAGTTCCCTATCGGTGATGATCGGGCGGGATTATTTGGCGAAGCAGGTCGCCTGGATCTTGGCGCCCGCCGGAGCCGTGCTCGCGCCGCGGTTGATCGCGATCCCGACGTGGTCGCCGGCGGGGCACGCGGTCGCGTCGTCGTAGGTGTACCAGCACGGCGACGCGTTGCCGTCGGCGCAGCTCGCGATCGTGGTCGAGGTGTCGCCGGCGACCTCGGTCACCGTGCAGTTGTCACCGTCGGTGCGGCGCAGGTTCGCGAAGCACGACCGCTCGTGGCCGAGCATCGGCGCCGTGATCTGCTGGTACGCGGCGTCCTGGGTGCAGGCGTTGACCATCGCGCCGCCGAAGCTGTCGACCAGCGCGCCGATCCGCACCGGCGGCATCGCGTTGCCGCCCTTGCCGCTGCAGCTCGGCAGCAGCACCGGCACGCCGATGTCCTCGGTCTGGAACGGGGTGCGCGGGCCGGCGACCGCCGAGACCATGACGTCGTGCGGATCGGGCTTCACCGCCGTCAGGAACGTCTGGTAGTCGGACACGTCGATCATGTACTTCGAGCCGTCGCGCGGCTTGCAGTTGGTGTGGGTGCCCGGCGTGGCGGGATCGTCGTCGCACACCACGCCCTGCTCGGTGCAGCGGAACTCGAACGGCGCGCCGAACGTGGGGTCGGTGGGATCGAGCATCGCGCCGTGGGCGAGCGAGCAGTCGTCCTGGTTGGTCAGGAACACGATCGACAGCTGGGCGTCGGGCCGGATGAAGTCCGGGTTGACCTTGGGGTCGAGCGCGAGGCGCATCGCCTCGAGCGGCTGCGGGAAGTCGCAGCCCTGCTTGGTGGTGCCGGGCGCCGGGTTGGTCAGCCGGCCGAGCGCGGGCGCGAGCTCGGCGTCGTCGTAGTTGCGGATCCGCGTGCCGTCGGGGCCGCGCAGGTCCTCGAGGAAGTTGCCGAACCCCAGGCCGGCGTTGAACGTCATCAGCTTGCCGGCATCGCCGGAGCCGGCGCAGTTGCCGACCGACTTGGCGGGGATCGCGTCGAGCCGGCCGCGGGTGCCGAGGTCGGTGGTGACCACGCCGACGTGCAGGCTCGGGAGCTGGCCATCGACCGCGGTCAGCTGGGTCTGCAGCACGTCGAGCTGCGACGCCATCTGGTCGTACACGCCGCGGTCCGACGAGTTGTCGAACACGTAGAGGATGTCGAGGTCGCGCGCGGTCTGCACGTCGGCCTGATCGAACACGGAGATGTCGTGGGTGCACGACGCCAGCGCAAGCAGAAGCAGGGCTCTCATGACTAGAACCTCCCGGAGATCGCCGTCGACGACGGAGCAACGTGAAGCGTGAGCTCGGTGATGGGGTGGTGGGTCTTGCGGCTGCCGAGGTACCACAAGGTCACGCCGGTGGCGGCGAGCACGCCGGCGCCGATCGCGGTGTACTGCGCGACGTGCGCGCGGTCGTTGGACTCGTGCGCGAGGTCGGCGGCGTGGCCGAACGGGCACTGGCCGTTGCCGCTGCACCCGGCCGACTTGGCGTCGTTGAACTCGCGGTTCGCGAAGTAGCCGAACCCGCCGGCCACGCCGCCGGCGACCACGGCACCGGCGACCAGGCCCATGCCGACGCGCGACAGCAGGATCGATCGCGGCGCGGTGTCGGCCGGCTCGGTCGCGAGCGTCGGCAGCGGCGCGGGGGCCGGCTCGGGCTGCTCGGCGGGCGCCGGGGCGGGCTCGGGCGCCACCGGCTTGGCCACCGGCGCGGGCGCCACCGGCCTGGCCACCGGGCGCGGCTCGGGCTGCACGGGGCGCGCCCGGATCGCCTCGGTCGGCGCGTCGATCTTGATGATCGAGCCGGCGGCGACCTGGACCACCACGCGCTCGATGCTGCCGTCCTTGCGGGTGAACATCAGCTCGTCGTGACCGGCGTTGACCAGCACGTCCTGCGCGAGGTCGAGCTCGACGCCGTCGCGGGTGGCCTTGACGTGCTGGCCGGGCGCGACCCGGACGTGGACGCGGCCGATGTTCGGCCACAGCTTGAGGATCGCCTCGGCCGCCTGCTCGCTCTGCTGCTCGGCGCGGGTCGCGGCGGCGAGCGCGACCTTGTGCCGGCGGCCGGAGGTCGAGCCCGCGGTCTCCTTGGCGGACTCGAGCTCGCTGTCGCGGAACACGATCACCCGCTTCCAGGTCTCGAGCGCGAGCGCGTAGCGGTGGTCCTGCTGCAGCGCGGTCGCGTACAGCACCAGCGTGTCGGTGCGCTCGTCGAGCCGGTAGCTCGCGAGCAGCTCCTCCGCCGCGTGCCGCGGATCGTTGCCGAGCAGATTCTTGCCGTTCTGGAGATGGCAGGCCGGGCTCGTCGCGCACGGCTGCGCGCGGGCCTCGGCCTGACCGATCACGGCGGCGATGCCCATCGCCAGCCACCCGGTGGTTGATTTCATGAAGCCGCCACGATGGGCGTGACGGTCGTCTACGTTAGATGCCTCTCGGCGCCGGTTGCTTGTAGCCACGGCACTCATACGAACCGCACTGCCGATCGGCTCAGGTCAAAATTCCGTGGCGGATCGGCGCCGCGCCCGACGCAGCGCGCCAGCGCGGCCGGTCATGGCCGCCAGTCGAGCGAGATCATGACGGTGCCGTGACGGCCGTCGTGCTGCAGGCCGAAAAACACCGGCCAGCCGGCCACGACGCCGAGCTCGAACGCGCGGGTGAGCCGGGTCGCCGCCGAGACCGCGAGCGGGATTCGGCCGTCGTCACGCAGGGCGACGAGGTCGCCGTCGTAGCCGGTCCCGAGCCCGAGCTGCCAGCCCACCGCCGGCTGGACCGCCAGCCAGATCGGCAGGTCGATCGCGGGGCGGTTGCCGAGCGCCGCGTTGGCGAGCGGCAGGCGCAGGTACGGATCGCCGCTGATCGCGATCCGGCCGTGCACCCAGCGCAGCGCGGCGCCGATCGTCGTCGCCGGCTTCCACGGATCGACGTCGCGGAGCAGCACGCGCAGCCGGGGCGCCACGGCGAGCGGGCCGTCCAGCGCGTCGAACAGCACGTCGAGCCCGGTCCCGCGGTAACGCCGGTCACACGGCGAGATGTCGCTCTCGCGCACGCAGAACGTTGCACTCGTGGTGAGCTGGTCTACGCTCGCGTCGCTGTGAATCACGCCGATCGTCCACCGCGGCAACACGCCCCACCACACATCGGGAGCCAGCGACGTGGGCTTCGAGACCAGCGAGCTCTGGATGTTGATCTCGGCGGTCAGCCGGAGATCGAACGTCCCCGCGTCGAGCACGAGCGGGCGCGCGATCATGCCGTCGGGCGCCGAGCTCGGCTCGGGAGCGGGGCCGGAGCCGGGTCCGGCGCCGGCGGCGGTGCCGGCCGCGAGGATCGCGCTCACGAGCAGCCATCGCACGCGCGGACGCTAGCACGCGCGGTCGTCATCGCGAGCGCCGCCGCCGCGCTCGCAGCATGCCAGCGTGAGATCGCCGACATGGACGGCGTGTTCTACAACGGCGATCACCGGCTCGTACACTGCGGGGTCAACCTCGACGCGAAGTCGGATAACAGCCTCGACAGCGTGGACTCCGGGCTCGATCGCGCGCGCGACCGCCACGAAGTCATCGAGCTGTACGCGCACCACCCCGGGGTCACGGTGCCGATCGACAAGATCGAGCACGTGCTCGCCGGCGCCCAGGCGCGCGGGCTTTCGTTCGTCACCTACAGCGACTATGCCCAGGGCCTCGATCCGGCGCCCGGGCTCGCGCTGTCGTTCGACGATACGTTCGTCGACGCGTGGGTCGCGCTGCGGCCGATGTTCGCGCAGTACCACGCGCGCATCACGTTCTTCGTCAGCCGGTATTACGAGATGTCCGCCGAGCAGCGCGCCGGCCTGAAGCTCCTGGCCGCCGACGGCCACGCGATCGAGGCCCACACCGTGCACCACCTGCGCGCGCCGGACTACGTCGATGAAAACGGCCTCGACGCCTACCTGCACGACGAGCTCGATCCGTCGATCGACGAGCTGCGCGCCGACGGCTTCCCGGTCGACGCCTTCGCGTATCCGTACGGCCTGCGGACCGGCCAGATCGATGACGCGATCGCCAAGCGCGTGTCGGTGATCCGCTCGGTGGCGTTCAGCTATCCCGAGACCGAGAGCCCGTGTCCGCGGTGATCCGATCGGCCCGAGCGGCCCGAGCGGGATGAGGCGGTAGCGGCCAGCGCGATGTCTGCGCGGCGGTGGACGCGGCATCACGTGCGATTGCGCTCGTGGTCAGCCGCGGGCGGCAAGCATTCGACGCAAGCTTTGAGGCCAGGACAAGCGCGATTGCTCTGGCGCAAGGCTGTGAGCGGGCTGGCCGGCGACGCTTGCCGGCTACTGGACGCGGAAGCTGACGCCGAGCTTCTGGAGCTCGGGGACGAGCGCGCCGTCGCTGGTCAGGTCGACGCGGAGCTGTAGATAACGGCCCGGGGGCACGCCGTACGCCGTCGCCGGGATGATCGGCAGGAAGCTCGCGCTGTCGCTGCAGTCGGCCTGCTGGCAGGTCCGGACCGAAAGGTTGACGGCGGTGCCGGTGGGCGCGAGCGTATCGAGCTCGGCGTCGTCGATCGCGATGACATTCGTCGTCTGGTCGAGGATCGGTGAGGTCCACTGCGAGGTCCGCGCGATGTTGTCGAGCCCGCCGGTGGTGTGCAGGGTCAGCTTGGCGCTCTCGAGCGTGCTCGCACCGCCGTTGGCCACGGTGTCGTAGACGTCCAGCTTCCACAGGCCGTTCGCGGCACCACCGAGCAACGTGCCGAGCACACCCGCGGAGCCGGCCGGGATCGGGACCTGAAACACCTGGTCGCCGTTGGGCGTCCCGCCCGTCGCGCCGCGGATCGTGATCCGCGTGCCGGCCGGGGTCTCGAGATCGACGGCGATCTGATCGCCGTGCGGCGAGTTCATCTGGAACGTCACGTCGATCGCCGACACGGTCTTGCCCGCCGCGCCGGCCACCATCAGCTGCGCGGTCCCGGCGTTGCCCGCTCCACCGCCGTCGGCGATCGAGTGGCTGTTGTCGTCGGCGCTGAATGCCAGCCGATCGTCGGCGGCCTCGACCGGGCGCAGCTCCGCGCGCGGGACCTCGATCGGGTTTGCGAAGTCGGGGCCCGCGATCTGGACGTGCAGCTCGAGTCCCTGATCTACCTCGTTGTAGTCGACGGTCAGATCGTTCCATCCGGCGGCCAGCGTCGCGGTCGGCGCCGAGCTCGCCATGTTGGTTCCATCGGCGCGCGCCCAGTGGCTCTGCGCGGTCATCGTACCCAGCCGGGCTCGGTCGCCGTCGTCGCTGGTGACGGTGAGCGTGTACGCGCCCGGGGTCGTGATGTGGACCTGCGCGGCATAGCGCGCCGACCAATCGGTGTTGGCGGAGCCGACGCCCTGGAGCGCGGGGGTCGGGAAGTTGGTCATCGCGAGCAGCGGGCTCTCCTCGAAGTGCGCGATCGGCGGCTCCTCGGTCGTCCCGGACACGACCTGACCGCCGCCGAGGATCTGGTGGAAGAACACGGTGCGCAGCGCGCCGGTCAACTCGCTGGCCCGGCCGCGGATCCGATCGCGGGTCCACGCGGCCTGCAGGCCGCCGTTGTCGCTGTGGGTGAAGCTCAGGCTGTTGCCGCCGCTGGCGTTGGTGTGGCCGATCCGGATCGGGTACCAACCGGTCGCGGGGGTATCGACCGCGACGGCCATGTTGTTCTTGTCGCTGGACGCGGTGAAGCTGGTGGTCCCCGGCGGCGCGATCTGGAAGAACGCGACGTCATCGCCGGTGAGCTGGAACGTCTCGTTCGAGCCCGCCTGCAGGTAGACCTCGCCCTCGAACCACATGGTCATCGTGCCGCCGTTCGTGATGCCCAGGTAGCCGAGCGCGTTGCCCGACAGCGCATCGCCGCGCCACAGGCCGGCGCCGGTCGCCATCGCCGTCTTGCCGGCGAGCAGCGCCCAGTCGATGTTGGTCTGCGACCACAGGGTCAAGCCCTGCGCGCCGTGGCCGACCAGGCCGCCGTAGAGGTACGCGTTCGGGGTCAGCGAGCCGCGGGGGTCGACCGTCAGGTTCTGCGTCGCATAGCCGGCGGGCGTGAAGTCGGCGGCGGTGTCGAACGTCAGCTCGACCGGCGTGCCGCCGTCCGGGACGGGGAGCGCGGCGTCGATCGCCGGTGCACTGCCGGTCGCCGCCGCTTTGAACCCGCATCCGGCGACGAGGATCAGGAGATAGCCGCGCTTCATTGTTACGAGAAGTTTATCCGCCCGCGCCTACCGGCCCCTAAAGGACAGTGACCGCAACGGCACCGCTCGCGGCGTGGGTCACATTACCTCGACCCGGGCCGGCCCGGCCCGTGAGCTTGCGTCGACGTGCGCCGAGCTCGCGATCACGAGGTCGGCTATTCGGCTCTGACGAACGACGTGACCCGCCAGCCTTCGGCGCGCGGCTCGAGCACGAGCTGGAAAGTGCCGGTGACCGGCGGACCGGGCGGACACGTGACCTTCTTCACGTCGCCGCCGCAGCCGGCGATGAGCGCCTTGGCCATCAGCTCGAGCGGCTCGGGATCGGCCTGCCACATCGCGACCGCGACGTCGGCGCCGCTGCCGCCGCCGAGCGACCACACGATATCCCCGGCGAGCTGGCCGCGCAGCGCGGTGTAGTCGCGGCTGGCGAGCGCGTCTTTGATCGCCGCGAGGCGCTTGGCGGCGTCGGGCGGAACGTCCTTGAACGCGCCGGGATCGGACTTCTTGACGCCGGTATCGCTCGCGTCGTCGTCGGACGGGTTGTCCTTCATCGGCACCGCGTAGGTCTTGATCTTGTTGTGGATCGCCACGAGCAGCGCGTCGGTGCGGCCCTCGAGCCACGACGGCCGCGACACGCCGTGCAGCTCGGTCGGCATCGCGGCGCCGGGCTCCCAGTCGGCGGCGTGCCCGACGACCTTGAGCCGCCACGGCCGCCCGCCGGCGATCGTGACGTCGAACCGGATGAACGACCGCTTGTAGGCGAGCCGGGTTGGCATGCCGGCCGAGGCCTGGCCCGCTCCGGCGGGGCCGGTACCGGCGCCGGCCCCGACGACCTTCTGGTTGGTGACGTCGTCGCCGTTGCCGGCGTTGGACACCTGGTGCCACGCGGTCTTGATCGCGCCGCGGCCCGGTGCGTCCTCGAGGTTGGGGTACTGATCGCGCGTTGCCTCGAGCGCGGCGCCGTACACGACCGCGAAGTCGGTGTCGTACAGCGAGTGCTTCGCCGATGCGATCTCCTTCTTGGAGGCCCCGCAACCGACGACACCGCCGGCCATGCCGAGGATCGCCGCGAAGAAAATGATACGGTGCAGCCGCATGGGATCTGGGGCTCGGAATAGCACACGGGCGCAGCCGCCGCGTGGCCTAAACAATGATCTTAACTCGGCGACCGGCGGACGCGCGGCCGCGATCGGTGACCGGCTCGCCGAGCAGTGGCCGGACGCGGTGGTCGAGCTCGATCACGACAATGCGTATCAGCTGCTGGTCGCGACGATCCTCGCCGCGCAGTCGACCGACAAGCTGATCAACACGGTGACCCCGGCGCTGTTCGCGAAGTATCCGGATCCGGCGGCGCTCGCGGCGGCCGATCCCGCCGAGCTCGAGCCGATGATCTTCTCGACCGGGTTCTACCGGAACAAGGCCAGGAACGTGATCGGGATGGCGCGCGCCGTGGTCGAGCACCACGGCGGCCGGGTGCCCGAGACGATGGCGGAGCTGGTCGAGCTCCCCGGCGTGGCGCGCAAGACCGCGAACGTGGTGCTCGGCAGCGCGCTCGGCAAGAACGAGGGGGTCGTCGTCGATACCCATGTCTCGCGGCTCGCGCCCCGGCTCGGGCTGACCGCGCACACAGATCCGGTGAAGATCGAACAGGATCTGATGCAGCTGGTGGCGCGCGATCAGTGGTCGATCTTCGCGCACCGCTTGATCTGGCACGGCCGCCGCGTGTGCCACGCCAGGAAGCCGGACTGCGAGCACTGCACCCTGGCGCCGCTGTGCCCGAGCGCCGGCATGTCCGCCGAGCAGATGGCGCCGCGCGCGGCTCCCGATGCCAGGCCGCGTCCGTCGCGCGCGCAGCAGGCCAGGGCCGCCGCGGCGAAGGCTGACCCGGCGGCGCGTGCGAGCAAGTCCGGCAAGCCCGCCGCACACGCCAAGGCCGGTCCGCAGAAGGCCAAGGCCGGTCCGCAGAAGGCCAAGGCCGGTTCGCGGGTCAAGTCCGGTTCGCAAGCCAGATCCGGTTCGCGGACCAAGCCGGCGCAGGGCAAGCGGCGATGATGCCGGTGGTCGGCGTGGCCGCGATCGTGTTCGACGACGCGGACCGCGTGCTGCTGGTCGAACGCGGTGGACCTCCGAGCGCGGGGCGGTGGACCGTGCCGGGCGGCAAGCTCGAGCCGCGCGAGACGATCGCGCAGGGCGTGGCGCGCGAGGTTCGCGAGGAGACCGGGCTGATCGTCGAGGTCGGCGCCCTGGCCTGCGTGGTCGAGGCGATCCTCGACGACTATCACTACGTGATCCTCGACTACTTCGCGCGCACGATCGGCGGCGAGCTGGCCGCGGGCAGCGATGCGCGCGCGGCTCGGTTCGTCGCGTACGACGAGCTGGCGGACCTGCCGCTGACCGACGGCCTCGCCGACGTGCTGGCCCGTGCCCGCGAGCAGCGCAGCCGCGCAGCAAGATGATCGCGGCGCACACGGCCCATGCTACACAGCCGCCGTGGTCCACCTCCCGTTAGCGCCGGCCGAGCGGCCGGCGCCGTCCGCGCCGTCTGCGCCGCCCGGGCCGTCCGCATCGCTCCGCCGCGGCGACGTTCCCGACGCGCAGTGGCTCGACTGGCGCTGGCAGCTCGCGCACATGATGACCACCGCCGACGAGCTGGGCCGGGTCGTCGCGCTGTCGGCCGAGGAGCGCGCCGGGCTCGCCGCGTCGGCCAAGCTGTTCCGGATCGGGATCACGCCGTACTACGCGAGCCTGATGGATCCGGCGCACGCGAGCTGTCCGATCCGGCTCCAGGCGATCCCGCGGACCGCCGAGGCCAACATCCGCGACGAGGAGCTGCGCGATCCGCTCGGCGAGGACTCGCACAGGCCGGCGCCGGCGGTGGTCCACAAGTACCCCGATCGCGTGCTGTTCCTCGTGGTCGATCGCTGCGGCATCTACTGCCGGCACTGCAACCGCCGCCGGCTGGTCGGCGGCGACGATCCGCCGACCACGGCCGAGCTCGAGGCCGGCCTCGACTACATCGCGCGCACGCCGCGGATCCGCGACGTGCTGCTGTCGGGCGGCGATCCGCTGCTGCTGTCGACCCGCCGGCTCGGCTACCTGCTCGGCCGGTTGCGCCAGATCCGCCACGTCGAGACGATCCGGATCGGCACCCGGCTGCCGGTGGTGTGCCCGATGCGGATCGACGCCGAGCTGACGAGCGTTTTGCGCGCGCACCACCCGCTGTTCATCAACACGCACGTCAACCACGAAAAAGAGCTGACCCCCGAGGCCCGCGCGGGCTGCGAGCGCCTGGTCGACGCCGGCATCCCGGTCGGCAACCAGACCGTGCTGCTGCGCGGGATCAACTCGTCGGTGCGCTCGCTGCGCGCGCTGATGCGCGGCCTGGTCCGGTCGCGGGTCCGGCCGTACTACCTGTTCCAGGGCGACACCGTGATCGGCACCGATCACCTGCGCACGCCGGTCGAGACCGCGATGGAGCTGTACCGCGGGCTGCGCGGCTGGATGAGCGGGATGTGCGTCCCGCAGCTGGTGCTCGACGCGCCCGGCGGCGGCGGCAAGGTCCCGATCATGCCGAGCTACCTCGAGGAGCTCGACGCCGAGCGCGTGATCGTCAAGACCTACCGCGGCGATCGGATCGAGTATCCCCAGCCGCGCGAGCGCGACTGCAGCGTGCCGTACGACGCGGTCCACTTCGCCGGGGTACCCGACGACGACGACCGCGAGGGCTCGTCCGAGGTCTGGTGACGCGGGCGCGATGACCCCGACCGCGGACCCAGTCGAGGACCGGGGCCTCGCGCCCCACACGCTCGCCGAGCTCGGCCGCGGCCTGGGGTTCGCGCGGATCGCGGTCGTGCCGATCGAGCCGCCGCGCCGCCACGCGCTGTACGCCGGCTGGCTGGCCGCCGGCCACGCCGGCGAGATGGCGTACCTGGCGAGCCCCGAGCACGTCGCGCCGCGCGGCGATCTGCGGGCGCTGCTCGCCACCGCGCGATCGTTGATCGTCGTGGCGCTCGCCTACGGCCGCGCCGATCCGATCCCGGCCGACGGCCTGCTGCGCGGCCGGATCGCGCGCTACGCCCGCGGCGAGGACTACCACCTGGTGATGCGCGATCGCCTGGTCCTGCTCGCCGATCGGCTCGCCGCCGCGCTGGGCAGCCCGGTCGCGAGCCGGCCGTGCGTCGATTCGGCGCCGGTGCTCGAGCGCGAGTGGGCCGAGCGCGGCGGCCTGGGGTTCGTCGCGAAGAACACGATGGTGATCGCGCCGGGGCTCGGCAGCTACGTCGTGCTCGGCGAGCTGCTGGTCGACGCGGCGCTGGCGCCGACCGCGCCGAGCGAGCCGCCGCCACCGCGCTGCGGCAGCTGCCGGTCATGCCTCGACGCCTGCCCGACCCAGGCGTTCACCGACGCCTATGTGCTCGACGCCCGGCGCTGCATCTCGTACCTGACGATCGAGCACCACGGCGCGATCCCGCGCGCGCTGCGGCCGGCGATCGGGACCTGGGTGTTCGGCTGCGACATCTGTCAGGAGGTCTGCCCGTACAACGCCGGCAAGCCGCCGGCCGCGATCGATCCGCTGCTGCAGCCGCGATCGCTCGAGCACGCGCTACCCGATCTGGTCGCGCTCGCCGCCCGGGGTGCGAACCAGCTGCGCCAGCTGGTCAAGCGCACGGCGCTGCGCCGGATCCCGCGCGACGTGCTGCTGCGCAACGTCGCGGTCGCGCTCGGCAACACCGGCGACCCGCGCGCGATCCCCGCGCTGGTCGCGCTGCTCGGCCACCGCGCGCCGGTGGTCCGCGGTCACGCCGCGTGGGCGCTCGGCGCGCTCGGCGCCGCCGAGCTCCTCGCCGCGCGCGACGACCCCGATCCGTTCGTCGCCGGCGAGCTCACGGCGGCGCGGGAAACTTCGGCGCTGCGACGTACGCCGCCAGCGCCGTGATCTGAGCGTCGTCGATCACGCCCTCGAACGACGGCATCAGCTTGTTCGGAGAGCCGGTCCGGATCTGGTGCTCGACCAGCGCGGGGCTGACCCGGGCGCGAAACTCCGGCGCCGTCAGGTCGCGCACCGCGAGCCGGGCGATCATCGCCTCGGGCGGCTTGCCGTCCGGCCCATGGCAGCTGCCGCACAGGGTCTGGAACCGGGCGCGGACGTCGGTGCCATCCCCCGCCGGCGTCCCGCCGCACCCGGCGATCGCCAGCGTGATCGCCAGCACCGGCCCGAGACCTCCCAGACCTCCGTGACCCAGACGACCCGACCAGACGCTTGCCGCGCGCGACTTCACTTCCGCGATGTGCCATCCGCCGCAGCCCCCCGCAACCCCATGGTAGTGTTCGGCGCATGCGGTGGATTGTCTCGTTATCTATCGTCCTGGCGGCGTGCGGAGGTACCCCGATTCCGACCCATAACGGCTACAAGCCCAAAGAGGCCAAGCCGTGGATGAAGGCCAAGGTCCTGAAGCTCGACGACAAGCTCGAGGCCAAGACCGACGGCAGCGTCTCGTACCCCGACATGCGGCGCGCGCGATGGTACGAGATCACGCTGCCGTCGAACGGCCAGCTGACGGTCTCGGTCGAGATCACGCCGCCCGGCGACGCGGTCAACGATGACTTCGACCTCGGCATGGAGGTCCTCGATCCGACCAGCCACGTGATCAGCAAGTCGGACCTCGAGGACGGCGACGCCCACGAGCTCACCAAGAAGAAGACACTGGTCGATCTCCTGCCCGGCAAGTACCTGATCCACCTCTATCTGCAGAGCCGGATGGACACCGCCGACTTCGTGCTGCACGCGTCGTTCAAGACGACCGCGGCGGCCGAGGCCAAGAGCGACTTCCCGGCCCAGGTCCCGTTCGTGCCGGCGCTGGCGCTGGTCCCGCTCCAGGACGACACCCCGCGCAACTACAAGCCGCCCACGCCGAACAAGCCCGTCCAGGTCTCGCACGTCGGCCACAGGCCGCCGCCGCCCCCGCCGCCCGCACCGGTCGCGACGGTCACCGCCCGGATCATCGGGATCCAGGTCGTGTCCGGCGGTACCCAGCTCACCCTCGGCCGCGGCACCGCGAGCGGCGCCAGCAACGGCATGAAGGGCAAGATCAACGGAGTCGCCGGCGGGTTCGAGATCGGCAACTGCAACGAGCGGACATGCTCGGCAACGGTCTCGGCGACGCCGGACCAGATCAAGAACTCCAACGGCACCGTGACGCTGTCAGGGCCCTGAGAACACGCGATCGTACCCTGATCGCGCCCCAGCCTTACCCGAGGCGGCGCGAGGCCCGGCGGCTCTGGGCATAAGCCCTTGCGATCACGCGTCAATCAGCGTAACACGTAGGCTATGCTCGGGAACTTGGTGGGCCTCGATCGGCTGCGCTGTTTGGTAGGGCTCGTTGGGCTTGCGCTCACTGCCTGCGCACACAACGTCGCGCAGGACGCTGCGACCGGCGCCGACGGCAAGGAAAAGGGCGCCAAGCCGGTCACGCTCGACAACGGCGAGGGCCACGCGTCCGGGATCGTGACCTATCCCGGCGGCGATCGCGTCGACTGGAAGATGGTCGAGATCCCCGAGAAGAAGCGCGGCGAGCTCGAGGTCAAGCTCGCGTGGGCGCCGCCGCGGCCCGGGCTCCAGCTCGCGTTCGATGTGTTCGACGAGTGGAACCAGCCGATCGTCCAGTCGAAGAAGACGGCCAAGAAGCGCAGCGCCGGCCGGATCCGCACCGCGACCGTCGAGGACGCGAAGGGCAAGTACTTCATCCGGGTCTACGCGGTCGGCCGCGGTGACGCCGGCAAGTACAAGCTGAACCTCGAGTTCAAGGAGACGCCGAACGCCGCCGGGGTCGACTACGCCAAGCTCGACATCCCCGATCCGCCCAAGCTCGCCTCGGTGCCCGACGCGCCGATCGTGTGCGACGAGTTCGCGTTCGACATCAAGAACCCGGACTGCAAGAACGTGTGCCCCAAGACCGGCGCGCCTCCGGGCTGGCCGGCGTGCAAGGACATCTGCCCGACCCCACCGGACATCAACGTCCCGGCGTGCCTGGCGATCATGGAGTGCCCCAACCCGCCCGACCGCCGGGTCCGCAAGTGCACGGCGCCGCACTTCGCGAAGTGCCTCGACCCCAAGAACCCCGATCCGGCGAACCCGAACTGCGACAACATCAAGATCCCGCCGGTCATCGCCCGCATCATCGGCAACAACGTGCAGGGCTCCGACGTGATCATCACGATCGGCGCGGGCACCAACTCCGGCGTCGGCAAGAACTGGAACGCGACCGTGCTGCGCGGTGACGGCGAGCAGCCGCTCGCCGGCGGCGAGATCCAGGTGATCCGCGTCGACAAGTCGGTCACCGTCGGCAAGGTCCACCTGACCACCGATCAGCTATCGTCCAACTCCAAGGTCAGGCTCAGCTCGCCGTGAGCCAAGATCCGTTCGTCGGGAAGGTGATCGACGGCCGATACGAGATCCAGGCTCGTATCGGTGAGGGTGGTATGGGCGTCGTGTACAAGGCGCGCCAGACGTCGATCGATCGCGTCATCGCGATCAAGATGCTGAACGCGCAGATGGCCGCGGATCCGACGTGGGTCCAGCGGTTCTACAACGAAGCCAAGGCGTGCTCGCGGCTGCAGCACCCCAACACGATCCGCATGTTCGACTTCGGCCAGAGCTCCGAGGGCCGGTTGTTCATGACGATGGAGTTCCTCGACGGGATCTCGCTGCGCGATGCGGTGGCGAAGGGGCCGATGGCGCCGCAGCGCGTGGTCAAGGTCCTGATCCAGTGCTGCGCATCGCTCGCCGAGGCGCACTCGATCGGTATCATCCACCGCGACATCAAGCCCGATAACGTGTTCCTGCTGAACATGGCGGGCTCGCCCGACTTCGTGAAGCTGCTCGACTTCTCGGTCGCCAAGCTGCTCGAGGGCGATCGCATGAAGACCCAGGCAGGCGTGGTGTTCGGAACGCCGCAGTACATGTCGCCCGAGCAGGGCCGCGGCCTGCCGCTCGACGCCAGGTCCGATCTCTACGCGCTCGGGGTGCTCGCGTTCGAGATGCTGACCGGCAACGTGCCGTTCAACGACGACAACCCGATGACCGTGATCCAGATGCACCTGCACTCCGGCATCCCGCCGCTCGCGCAGACCATCCCGTACTCGGTGCAGCAGGTCGTCCGCCGCGCGCTCGAGAAGGATCCGAGCCGCCGCTACCAGAGCGCCGGCGAGATGATGCAGCACTGCCAGCAGGTGTTCGCCGAGGTCAGCCAGGGCGGGATGTCGATCGGCGCCGGCGGCATGCCCAAGACGATGATCGCGCAGGGCCCGCCGGGCGGGCTCGCGGCGATGCAGGCCAACATGCAGCAGGGCGGCATGTCGCCCAACGGGATGCCGCAGGGCATGGGGGCGCCCCAGATGGGGCAACCGATGGGGCAACCGATGGGCCAGATGGGTCCGCCGATGGGCCAGATGGGCCAGCCGATGCAGTCGTCGGCCGCCGCCAAGACGATGATCGCGCAGCCGAGCCCGTTCGCGCAGGGCGGCGTGCCCGGGATGCAGCCAGGCATGCAGCCAGGCATGCAACCGCCGGGGTTGCCCGGGATGCCGCCGCCGGGCGGCGGACCGCCGGGCGGGCCGCAGGGCTTCTCGCAGGCGTCGCCGATGCAGAAGACGATCGTCGCCGGTATGGCCCCGCCGATCATGGGCGGCCAGATGATGCAGCCCGGCATCAATGGTGCCATGGGTGGTGCACCGGGTGGACCTGGGGGGCCGGGCATGCCGCCCGGCTATCCGCCGATGTCCGGTGGGCCGGCGGCCTCGGGTCCCAACAAGACCGTGATGCTGCAGCCGAGCGAAGGTCTGGTGTCGGCTGCGATGAGCGGCGGTCACGCGGTGCAGCCCGCGGGCATGTCGCAGAACATGATGGGCCCCGAGGGCGCGTCGACCTTGTTCTGGATCGTGAGCCTGGTGATCGGGGTGGCGGTCGGCGCGCTCGCGTACGTCATCGTCCTCCAGATCTGAGCGATGGCCACCGACGACAACCAGAGCAACGATCCGCGGGTCAAGGATCTGATCGACGCCGCGACGCGCGCCGAGCTCGAGCGCTGGTTCGGCGCGCCGTCGTACGAGCGGCTCGCCGAGCAAGGCGTCAAGCCCGAGCCACCGCGCGAGGACCCCGAGATGGCCGAGGTCCGCAAGCGCCGGGCCGAGGCGCTCGCCGCGGTCGATCCGGCGATGATCGAGGCTCACCGCCGCCGCACCGAGCCGCCGGCGGATCTGCTCAAGTTCACGCCGTCGCTCGAGGTCCACGTCGATCTGAACCTCGGGCTGCTCGATCTGTCGATGATCGATCGCCAGCACACCGTCGCCGATCCGCGGGAGCGCGAGATCTCCGAGGAGCTGCGCGACGAGATGCGCGACTGCACGCCGCAGGCGCTGCTGCGCGACCTGCATCGCCCCGAGCTCGATTTCGAGAAGCGGTTCGAGATCGTCGACGCGAGCGCCGACCAGAAGCTCGACGTCGTCGCGGTGGTCGCCGAGGCGATGCGGACTCGCTGGACCCTGCCGCCGTTCGGCCGCTCGCCGCTCCAGGAGGCGCGCGCCCTGATCTACGCGATCCGTGACGATCGCCACCGACCTTGGATCGACATAAAGATGCCGAATAGACGGGTGACGGAGTGAGGAAGGTGTGCTGGGATGGCGGCGTAGATCGAATGATGGTCGTTTGCGCGGAGGTCTCGCAGTGAACCCGGAGACTCGTCCGATCCCTGTCGAGCGGTTCCTGTTGCGTGCCGTCGGCCGGACCGACGTCGGCGCGCAGCGCACGCAGAACGAGGACGCGATGTACTACGACGACTTCCTCGGCGTGTACGTCGTGTGCGACGGCATGGGAGGCCACGCGTCGGGTCAGGTCGCGTCCGACATCGCGATCCGGACCATCGTGCACTCGCTCAAGACCGGCGAGCCGCTGCCCGGCCCGGGCCAGGACTCGCTGGTCGCCGCGATGAAGGCCGCGAACGCTGCGGTCTATCAGCGGTCGCTGGCCGATCCGACCTGCCACGGCATGGGCACCACGGCGGTCGGCCTGCGGTTCGAGGAGAATATCGTCCACGTCTGCCACTGCGGCGACTCGCGGGCGTACCTGCTGCGCCACGGCCAGCTCCAGCAGCTGACGCGCGACCACTCGCTGCGTAACCTCTACCAGGACCGGCCGGACCTGATCGGCACTCTCGGGCCCGCGACCTCCAACGTCATCATCCGCGCGGTCGGGCTCGACGCCGCGGTCGAGATCGAGCACCACACGATGCCGCCCGAGCACAACGACGTGTTCCTGCTGTGCTGTGACGGGCTGTCGGACCTGGTCGACGACTGGATGATCCGCGAGATCATGACCTCGGGCGACGCGCTCGAGATCGTCGCCGAGAACCTGATCCGCGCCGCCAACAACAACGGCGGCACCGACAACATCACGGTGGTGCTCGCGCAGACCTTCGTCGATCCGCTGTGGGCGCCCGCGCATGCGTACGCCCAGCAGATGCAGCGTTACTAG
>DATBBB010000424.1:0-2223 GCA_036271215.1 Kofleriaceae bacterium
GGCCTTCGAGAAGCTCCTCAACGGCTCCGACAGCTGGACCATCGCCTGAGGGTGGCGTTCACCGGCCGGCGGTGACGGCCTTGAGCTGATCGAGTGACTCGCGGGCGACGTCGATGAACGGTCGCTGGTTGGCCGCATCGATCCAGCGCTCGAACGCGACTTTGAATACGGCTATGCCGGCCTCGGCGCTCAGGCTGGCGGTGGGCTCGCTGACGCCCCGCTGACGAAGGGCCGCGGCCATGGCGCCGGCCAGCGCCGACAGTTTGATCAGTTCCCGCTCCTGCAGACCGGGGTTCGCAGCGATCACCGACTGGCGCCGGCGCGCGAACTCGCGCCGCTCTTGCAACAGCGTGGCCGCCGCGTCGACCGCCGCGGCCACGGCGTCGATCGGAGCAGCCCCGTCGGGCGCGTCGGCGATCGCCGCGACCATCAGCTCCTGCATCGAGCCGGCGAAGAGCACCTCGCGCTTATCAGCGAAGTGGCGGAAGAAGGTGCGCTCGCTGAGCCCGGCCCGGGCGGCGATCTCGGCCACGGTCGTCTGCTCGAAGCCGCGCTCGCCGTAGAGGTCGAGGGCCGCCTGCGCGAGGCGGCCGGGCGCGTCCGGTTCCCATCGAGCCATGGCGCCGATCCTAAGCGTTCGCCGCTGCTGATGACAGTCGCTGACATGGCGTGTTACCGTTCATGTCAGTCACTGACATCGATCGTGGAGGCATCTCATGCGCGTATTCGTCACCGGAGCGGCCGGCTGGATCGGCTCGGCCGTCGTCCCCGAACTGCTCGGCGCCGGTCATTCGGTAGTGGGCCTCGCCCGTTCCGACGCCTCGGCCGCCGCCCTCGCCGCGGCCGGCGCCGAGGTCATCGCCGGCGACCTGGACGACCTGGACCGGCTGGGCCGCGCGGCCGCTGATTGCGACGGGGTCATCCATCTGGCGTTCAAGCACGACATCGCGTTCTCGGGCAACTTCGAGGGCGCCGCCCAGGCTGACCGGCGCGCGATCGACACCTTCGGCGACGCGCTGGCCGGCACCGGGCGCCCGTTCGTCATCGCATCGGGCACGGCCGGGCTGGTACCGGGCGGGCTCGCCACCGAAGCGGACGGGCTCGAGGCGACCGCCGGTGCGGTGCACGGCCCGGCCGTGCGGCACGCCAACGCGCTCGCCACCCTCGCGCTCGCCGATCGGGGCGTGCGCTCCAGCGTGCTGCGCCTGCCCCCGACCGTGCACGGCGACGGCGACAACGGCTTCATCGCGATGACGGTCGCCGTCGCGCGGGACAAGGGCGCGGCGGCCTACATCGGTGACGGGGCCAACCGCTGGCCGGCAGTGCATCGCCTCGATGCCGCTCGCCTGTTCCGCCTCGCGTTCGAGGACGCGCCGGCAGGCTCGGTGCTGCACGCGGTCGCCGACGAAGGCGTGCCAATGCGCGCGATCGCTGAGGTGATCGGGCGGCACCTCGATGTTCCGGTGATCTCGACGCCGCCCGAGGCGGCCGCCGATCACTTCGGCTGGCTGGCCGCGTTCCTCGGCCTCGACACCCCGGCCACCAGCGAACTCACCCGCAAGCTGCTGGGCTGGCAGCCGGAGCACCTGGGCCTCATCGATGACCTCGAGCAGGGTCACTACTTCCGTCCTCGAGCGAACTGAACCTCGGGTCGAGCCTCAGCCGGTGCGCTCGAGCACGGTATAGGTCAGTGCCTCGAACGCGGCCCGGGCCGCGACGTCGGGCAGGTCGGCCAGCATGACGCGGGCCGTATCGGCATAGCCGGCCAGCGTGGCCCGGGCGGCGTCGAGCGCCGCTGACTTGCGCAGCAGCGCGAGCGCTTCGGCGTGCTCGTCGTCGTCGGTGATGGCCGCGCCGACCAGCTCGCGCAGGCGAGCGTCACCGGGTTCGCTCGAACGCAGGGCGTAGAGCACCGGCAGGGTCGCGATGCCCTCGCGCAGGTCGGTGCCCGGCGTCTTGCCCGACTCGGTGGAATCAGAGGCGATGTCGAGGATGTCGTCCGACAGCTGGAAGGCGACGCCGATGTGTTCACCGAACAGGCGCAGCTGCTCGGTCACCCCCGGGTCAACTCCGGCGTACCGCGCACCGAACAGCGCCGCGGTCGCGATCAGCGAGCCCGTCTTGTCGGCGAGCACGCTGAGGTAATGCTCGACCGGATCGACACCGGGACGCGGTCCGACCGTCTCGTGGATCTGACCCTTGACCAGTCGCTCGAAGGTCGCC
>DATBBB010000425.1:0-4839 GCA_036271215.1 Kofleriaceae bacterium
CGGCATCGACCGAGGACGCGAGCCGGCCATCGAGCTCGCGACAGAACGCACCCAGCGCACGGCCGAGCTCGACCGGGCGACCGGGACCATCGGCGCGCCAGAACGGCATCTTGCCGGGCTCGCCCGGCGCGGGCGTGACGATCACGCGGTCGCGCGTGATGTCCTCGATCCGCCAGGTCGTCGCGCCGAGCAGGAAGGTCTCGCCCTTGCGGCTCTCGGCGACCATCTCCTCGTCGAGCTCGCCGACCCGCGGCCCGCTCGGGCCGACGTGCACCGCGTACGTGCCGCGGTCGGGGATCGTGCCGCCGGACACCACGCTGAGCAGTCGCGCGCCCTTGCGGCCGGTCAGCACGTCGGTCTGGCGATCCCAGGTCAGCCGCGGCCGGAGCTCGGCGAACTCGTCGCTCGGGTAGCGGCCCGACAGCATGTCGATCACGCCGGTCAAAGCGCCGCGCGACAGCTCGCGGTAGCTCGCGGTGCGGTGGATCAGCCGCTCGAGATCATCGAGCTTCCAGGCGTCGACCGCGACCATCGCCACGATCTGCTGCGCCAGCACATCGAGCGCGCTGTCCGGAACCCGGATGGTCTCGACCTCGCCCTCGAGCATCTTCTGCGCGACCACGGTCGCCTCGAGCAGATCGCCGCGGAACTTCGGCACGATCCGGCCGATGCTGACCCCGCCGACGTGGTGCCCGGCGCGGCCGATCCGCTGCAGCCCGCGCGACACCGCGCCCGGCGACTCGACCTGGATCACGAGGTCGACCGTGCCCATGTCGATGCCGAGCTCGAGCGACGACGTCGCCACGATCGCGCGCAGCCGGCCGGCCTTGAGCGCCTCCTCGATCTCGAGCCGCTGGTGGCGGGCGACCGAGCCGTGGTGGGCGCGAACCAGCTCGGTGTCGCCCGTGTTCGGGGGCACGACGCCGGTCGCCACCGCGAGCTCGGTCAGCTGCTGCGACACGCGCTCGGCGAGCCGCCGCGAGTTGACGAAGATGATCGTCGTGCGGTGCGCCAGCAGCATCTCGAGCAGCCGGGGATAGATCAGCGGCCACATCCCGCCGCCGTCCTTGCCGGCGGTGCCCGGGTGATCCATCTCCTGCGCCGGCACCACGATCGCCAAGTCCAGCGCCGGCCGGGCGCTCGCGTCGACGATCTCGACCGGCCGATCGCCGCCGAGGTAGCGCGCGACCTCGATCAGCGGCCGCTGGGTCGCCGACAGCCCGATCCGCTGCGGCTCGCGGCCGCCCGCGCTGGTCACCAGGTGGCACAGCCGCTCGAGCGACAGGGCGAGGTGCACGCCGCGCTTGGTCGGCGCCAGCGCATGGATCTCGTCGACGATGATGGTCTCGACCCCGCGCATCCGCTCGCGCGACCGCCCCGCGAGCAGCAGGTACAGCGACTCCGGCGTCGTGATCAGGATCTGCGCCGGGTGCCGGCGCTGGCGCTCGCGCTCCTTGGCCGGCGTGTCGCCGGTCCGGACGTCGACCGTCACCGCCGCGCCGGCCCCGAGCCGCTGCAGCCCGGCGAGCGGCGCGCGCAGGTTGCGCTCGATGTCGTACGCCAGCGCCTTGATCGGCGACACGTACACCACCCGGGTCCCGCCGCCGTCCGCCGCCTCGCCCGCGGCACCGGCACCGGCGGCCGCCGCCACGGCCACGCTCCCGGCTGCTGCTCCCCCGACTGCCGCTGCCCTGGCTGCTGCTCCCCCGGCTGCCGCTGCCCTGGCTGCTGCTCCCCCGGCTGCTGTCGCTCCCCCGGCCGCCGCCGCTCCCCCAGCCGGGGCCACCGGAAGCGCCGCCAGTCGATCGAGGCACCACAGGAACGCCGCCAGCGTCTTGCCGCTGCCCGTCGGCGCCAGCATCAACGTATGCAGCCCGGCCGCGATGCTCGCCCAGCCGCGCGCCTGGACCTGCGTCGGCGCCGCGAAGCTCTGGCGAAACCAGGTCTGCGTCACCAGCCCAAACGGCGCGAGCGGATCCGACACCGCCTCACCATAGCAAGCATGGCGGGGCGTCCACCGGCCGCGACCGCTCCGTCGCGTTGCGCGACGCGCTGCACGACTTCGAGGCGTGACCCGCGCCTGACCTCTCGATTACGATACGGCGATGGCTCGTCGTGTGGTCGTGGTCTTGCTCGCGCTCCTCGTCACCCCCGCGTTCGCAGATCCGCCCAAGCTCAAGGGCACGTTCGGGTTCGACTGGTCCAAGCCCAAGGCGGCATGCGCCGCGGTGAGCGGAGCGTTGCTGACCAAGCTGACCAAGGACTACACCTGCGTCACGCCCGACGACTCGAAGTCGAGTGCGTCGGGGGGCACGATAGTCGCGGTCTGCACGGCCAAGAAGGGCCACAGCGAGTACCTGATGTTTGCGACCGCCAAGGCCTGCACCGAGGAGCGCGAGACCCAGCTCGCCAACGGCGCGAGCGAGTAGGCGAGGCGGTCACGGCGGCACGCACAGCCGGGTCAGCAGGATCTGCTGCGCTGCGCTCGGCGCCTCGCCGACCGAGATCAGCAGGGCATCAGGGCCGTGCTCGATCAGCCGGAGCGGCGAGCCGCGGACGTGCGGCACCGTCGTGAACAGCGCGCGGACCGTGCCGTCGAGGCCGACGTAGGCCGGCAGCACGGCGTCGTTGGAGGCGTTCGCGACGAAGAACCCGGTGGCCGAGGTCGCGATGTCGATGTCGTCGGTCGCCGCGTTCAGCATCAGCTCGCCGCCGACCATGTCGGTGTCGGTCCCGAGCTGGGCGTGCGCGGTGCCCTGGTCGAGCCAGGCGAGCAGGTTGGTCCCGGTGGCGTCCGCGTCGCGCGTGATCGCCGAGCGCTGGCAGCTGCCGCCCGGCGGATAGACCAGCGGATCGGCGAGCACCGGCATGAACCCGACGTCGAACGCCCAGACCACGCAGCCACCATCGGCGGCGCTCCACACCAGCACGTCGCGCTGGGCGGCGTGCCGGATCGCGACGTCGTGGCCGGCCGGCTTCTGGTACAGCGTGCCGATCGGGGCGCCGGACGCGTCGAGCTCGGAGACCAGCGCCTCCTCGCCGTCGATCCACGCGGCGATGAACGGTCCGCCCGGCGCGCTCGGCTCGGCGACCGCGCGGGTCGTGATCTGCACGTCGCGCGTCGTCGCAGCGCCGGTCGGCTGCAGCGTCGCGTCGAGCGGAGCGATCAGCGCGCCGCTCGTGGTCTGCGCGCTCAGCATCATCCGGGCGCCGTCGGCGACCAGCCCGAACCCGGCGACCGGCCCGGGCAGCGCCGCCATCAGCCGGTCCGCGGCCACGATGCTATCGCTCGACATCGCGAGCTTGACCCCGGCCAGCGTGCCCGCGGCGCCGGCGGTGGTCCACGCCGCGATCGCGCCATCGCCGGTCGCCACCAGCTCGAGCCCGAGCGGCAGCTCCGGCAGCTCCGCGATCACCCGGGTCTGGCCGCACGCCAGCGCGCCGATCGCCGGCTCCGCGTCGCTGCCATCCGCCGGCCCCGGCCCCGACCCCGCGCCGTCGAACCCAAGCCGGCCGCAGCCCGCGAGGCCCAGCCACACAACAAGCACGCATCGCACGCCGCCACGGTAGCAAAAACCGGCCGCCCCGACCGCCGGACTGCGGTAGCCTCACGCCATGGGACCCAGCGCCACGATCGACTTTGCGATCGAAGTTCCCGCGGATCTGGCGCGACTGCGCCTTTCCGAAGGCCTGGACCGCCGGCTGCAGGTGCTGCTCGACCTGCAAGACAGCGGAGCCGCGCTCAGCCCGGACGAGCAAGCCGAAGCGGAAGGGCTCGTGGAGCTGGCAGACCTGCTGACCTTGCTACGGCTACGTTCGTCCACGACGGACAGCTCGACCGCGGGATGACCACCGGCCATATCCCGATCTCGCTGCAGCGCCGCGTCCGGCTCCGAGCGAGCGACCGCCGCGAATCCTCGTCGGAGCCGGCCTGCATCCGACCGCCTGTTAGCAGGTGCAGACGCTGACCGGCTGCGACGGCGGACAGTGGCCACACTGGGAGAGTGCCTGGGTGACGCCGCCGGCGACCTCGGCGAGGCGGGGCTCGGTCAGCGTGACGATGGTCTGCATGGACAGCGTGAGCTTCTTGCGCGTCTTCTTCATGACATCTCCGGTCAGTGGTGGTCGCCAGCCGCGGGCAGGGCTCCTGCCCGGGACGACGGCCGGCGCAAGCGTACCTCGCGTGGACCCCGGCGCGACGTGTGCGCGGTCACCGCTTACTCCTGTGCGCCCGGCCACGGTCGAGGCCGGACCGATGGTCGAGGCTGGACTGATGGTCGAGGCCGCACCGATGAACGAGGCGCGGAAGTCGCCATCGCCGCAGCCCCACGCCTACGCGGGGCCCGCGGGCAGCACGTGCCGGACCAGGGCCGCCAGGCGATCTTGATCGGCCTTCGGCAGCGGCTGCACCAGCGCGTCGACCTCGACGCGCACCGCGTCGGCGATCACGCGCGATAGCTTGCGGCCGCGCGCGGTGACGCGGATCGTCGTCGCCCGACGGTCGCTGGGGGACTGGATCCGCTCGACCAGCCCGCGGTTCTCGGCGCGGTCGACCAGGCCACTCAGGCTCGACTTCTCCAGCTCCAGGTAGCGCGCCAGCTCGAGCATGCCGGGCTCGCGGTCGCGCAGGATGCCGAGCAGCCGGACCTGCACCAGCGACAGGTCATGCTCGGCGGCGATCCGCGCCAGGCACGCCTGCAGCAGGAACGAGAGCTGGAACAGGCCGTCGATGAGATCTGGGAGATCGGGGGCTTGGTTCGCCATCGAGCATGTGGAGCTTGACATAGTTCGTGTGACGAACTAAATAGTTCGTGCCACAAACCAATGGAGCGTGTGATG
>DATBBB010000426.1:0-4527 GCA_036271215.1 Kofleriaceae bacterium
GCCCGTGATCATGTTCTTGATGTAGTCCGCGTGGCCCGGGCAATCGACGTGCGCGTAGTGCCGCTTGTCGCTCTCGTACTCGACGTGCGCCGTCGAGATCGTGATGCCGCGTGCCTTCTCTTCCGGCGCCTTGTCGATCTGATCGAACGCCGTGAACTTCGCCAGCCCCTTGCCGGCCTGCACCTTCGTGATCGCCGCCGTCAGCGTCGTCTTTCCGTGATCGACGTGGCCGATGGTCCCGATGTTGACGTGCGGCTTGTTGCGGACGAATTTTTCTTTCGACACGTGGCTATCTCCTGGTTACGTAGCCGAGCCCTCGGCGAGAATTGAACTCGCGACCCCTTCCTTACCAAGGAAGTGCACTGCCACTGTGCTACGAGGGCGATGGGGGTTGTGTTGCCGTCTTTAGCTCGTTTCGAGCGCGTGTCCCAGAGGGTCGGGGCAGTTTTTGGAAGGCAGACCAGTAGGCGCGGAGAGGAGCGAGCGGGCGAAGGGATTCGAACCCTCGACAACCAGCTTGGAAGGCTGGAGCTCTACCAGCTGAGCTACACCCGCGTTCTAATTATGGTGGAGGGAGGTGGATTCGAACCACCGAAGGCATAAGCCGGCAGATTTACAGTCTGCTCCCTTTGGCCGCTCGGGCATCCCTCCAAGTATCTATCGAAGCTAAGTTTTTCTCGGGAGCTGGCGGTGGGACTCGAACCCGCGACCTCCTGATTACAAGTCAGGTGCTCTACCGGTTGAGCTACGCCAGCAGGATTGCTCGGGTAAGGCCGGTTGGAGGCCACGTCTATACGTGGTGGCCGAAAGCTCGTCAAGGGCCGTTGCGATCGGTCGTCGTCATATTGGCGGCGGGAGTGACGTACGTGCCGGCGGCGTCCGCGGCCAGCAGCGCCAGGATCGCGGCGACCTGGCGCTCGCTGCCCTGGCTCCACGGTGTGTCGACGCCATAGGCCTTCGCGAGCTCGACGTTCATGCGATGGCCCTCGAGCGCCTTCTCGAGATCGATGCGGACCTTGCCATGGACGTCGGCGACATAGATCGGTCGGGTCGCGACGTCGATCCGCTGAGGGTACGGCGCCCGGACGTGTGCCTCCCACAGCTCCTCGAAGATCTGCGACATCTGGTAGCCGGCGGCGGTCGCCCAGTACGCCTGCTTGAAGCCGAGGCTGTCGCGCCAGCGGTCGTAGGCCTTGACCGCGAGCGCGCGCTTGGCCTCGAGGTCGGCGACCATCTCGTCATCGCCGTGGCGGACCGGCGCGGCGAGGAACCGCTGGTGCATCAGCTCGCCGCGATAGTAGTGCGCCATCGCGATGTAGTACGGGTCATCGATCCGTGGGGCCTTTCGCCACTCGGCGATCGCGGCCTCGAGCGATGCGTCGGCCTGGTCGTAGGTGTGCTGCTCGATCTCCACATAGCCGCGGCGCGCGAACGCCTCGACCCGATCGGCGAACGTCAGGCTCGGGCGCGCGAGCGCGGCATCGAGCGTCGCGACCGCCTCCGCCCACTGGTGATGATCGGCGTGGAGCGCGGCGAGATAGAGCTGGCCGTCGATCGACTCGCGCGCGGTGGGGTAGCTCGCCACCAGCTCTTCCAGGGTCGCGATCGTCGCGGGGAGATCGGCCTGGGCGTCGCACACCGCCGCGATGTTGAACAGCGAGACCGGCGCGAACTGCGAATCGGGGAACTCTGCCACGAGCTGGCGGTAGAGGCCGATCGCCTCGCGCGGCCGGCCGGCCTTGGCGGCCTGGTTGGCCTGCTTGAACAGATCGGCGGATGCGACCGAGGTCATCTCGGGATCGGCTCCCGGGCCGCGGCTGTGCGCGGTGATCCGGATGATGTCGAGATCGACCACCCGGGGATCTCTCGCCTCCTGCTGGGTGCCGGCGTCCGGCGTCGCGCCGCGCGACGCGGCAGGTTTTGCGCTGGCAAGATCGCGCGCCGGTGTCACGATTGTCGACGGGGATGTCGCGCGATGAGGCGCGCCACCGCAGGCCGTCAAGAGGATCAGGAGCGCGAGGGAGCGCATGGGTAAGTTATGACGTATGAGGTGCCCGAACGGTGTCCCGCGCCTAGTCGAGGGTTTCCCTTGACGGTTTGGCTGTCACACCGCTCTGCTAAGTGTTGCATCCATCCATGAAGGTCGCGTTCACCTACAATCTTCGGCTGACCGACGTCCGCGAGACGGAAAAGGAAGCCGAGTACGATAGTGCGGAAACGGTGAGCGCGATCGCGGCGGCGCTCGAGGCCGCGGGCCACGAGGTCGAGAAGATCGAGGTCTCGGGCCCGGCGTCGAACCTGCTCGAGCGCCTCGAGCAGATCGACCCCGACATCATCTATAACACCGCCGAGGGCCAGAGCGGCAAGATGCGCGAGGCGCTCTACCCCGCTCTGTTCGACGAGCTCGGCATCCCGTACACGGGCAGCGACGCGTACGTCAACGCCATCACGCTCGACAAGTGGCTGACCAAGCTGATGGTGTCGCGCGCCAACATCGACACCGCGCGCGGCGTGCTGGTCACGGTGCGCAACTACGAGCAGGTGGTCGAGCGCGGCGCCGGGCTGGCGTTCCCGGTGATCGTCAAGCCCAACCACGAGGGCTCGAGCAAGGGGATCTACAACGGCGCGCTGGGCTCGTCGGTGGTCAAGGACGCCAAGGACCTCGCGGCGGCGCTCAAGACCGCGCTGCGCCAGTACCCCGATGGCGTACTGATCGAAGAGTACATCGCCGGCCTCGACATCGCGGTCGGGTTCGTCGAGGGCGTCGGGCACGACGACGGGCTCTTGACCCCGGTCGAGGTCATGTACGAGA
This sequence comes from Kofleriaceae bacterium, assembly GCA_036271215.1. Classification (GTDB taxonomy): domain Bacteria; phylum Myxococcota_A; class Polyangia; order Haliangiales; family Haliangiaceae; genus JABFXX01. The sequence continues at coordinate 2,813 of DATBBB010000426.1, forward strand.
CCCAGGCGTCGGAGCGCGCGTTCAACATCTACGACTACCGGCTCAAGAACGTCGATCCCGGCAAGGTCCAGTACCGCTGCCCGGCGAACCTGCCGCGCGACGTCGCGGCGCGGCTGCGCAGCATCTCGATCGAGGCGATCCGGACCCTGGGCCTGCGCGACCTGGCGCGGCTCGACTACCGGGTCACTCCGGAGGGCCGGATCTACCTGCTCGAGGCCAACGCCCTGCCGGCGCTGGCGTCGAGCTCGTCGCTGTTCGCGGCGACCGCGCAGGTCGGGCTGACCTACAACGCGACGATCGTCTCGGTGCTGAACGCGGCGGCGCTGCGCTCGGGGCTGGCCACGGCGAGCCAGCTCGGGGTCGTCCGGCAGCGCAAGGCGCAGCCGATCCGCGTCGGCTTCACCTATAACGTCAAGCGCAGCCACGACGGAGACGACGAGGCCGAGTGGGATCCGCCGGAGACGATCATCGCGATCGCCAACGCGCTCGCCCGCCAGGGCCACATCGTCGTTCACCTCGAGGCCACCCCGGACCTGCCGCGGGTGCTCGCCGAGGCCGACGTCGACCTGATCTTCAACATCGCCGAGGGTGTCGAGGGCCGCAACCGCGAGGCCCAGGTCCCGGCGCTGTGCGAGCTGCTCGGCATCCCGTACACCGGCTCGGACTCGGCGACCCTGGCGATCGCGCTCGACAAGGCGCTCGGCAAGAAGGTCCTGCTCCAGCACGACATCCTGACCCCGAAATTCCAGGTCATGGAGTCGGCGCGCGAGCGGCTGTCGCCGGACATGAAGTTCCCGCTGATCGTCAAGCCCAACGCCGAGGGCTCGAGCAAGGGCATCGGGTCGACCAGCGTGGTCGATACCGAGGACGACCTGCGCGCCGCGGTCAAGGTCTGCGTCGAGCGCTACCGCCAGCCCGCGCTGGTCGAGGAGTACATCGCCGGCCGCGAGTTCACGGTGGGCCTGCTCGGCGACAAGCGGCCGCGCGTGCTGCCGCCGATGGAGATCAAGTTCAAGAAGGACACCAAGCGGCCGGTCTACGACTACGCGGTCAAGCAGGAGTGGGAAGAGCACGTCTACTACGAGTGCCCCGCGCGGCTGACCGAGGCCGAGCAGAAGGCGATCGAGAAGATCGCGCGCGCCACGTTCTGGGCGCTCGACTGCCGCGACGTCGCCCGCGTCGACCTCCGGATGGACGCCGACGGCCGGATCTATGTGCTCGAGGTCAACCCGCTGCCGGGCCTGACCCCGGGGTACTCGGACCTGGTGCTGATCGCGCAGGCGGCCGGCATGGAGTACGACCAGTTGATCGCCGAGATCATGGTCGGCGGGCTGCGCCGCATGAAGGACAAGCGCCGCGAGGAGCGCGAGCTCGAGCGCGAGCGCGAGGCGCAGACCAAGGACATCGCCAAGCTCGCCGACAAGGACAAGGGCGAGAAGAAGCGCGCGGTGGCCAAGCTGTCGCCGGCCACGATGATGGCCAACGGGAACGGCAGCACGGCTCCCGGCGGCGGCAACGGCGCCAGCGGCGCGGCCGCTGGTGGCAACGCCGCCGGCGCGGGAGCCGCGACCGGGCAAGACGCCACCCCGGTGCGCGTGAAGCGCGAGCGGTCCGAGCCGGGGGCCAACGCCGAGCGCGCCCGCCCCGAGCCCGAGCCGATCGAGGCCACGACGCCGTCCGTCACCAGCAGCACGACACACTAGCTATGGTCACGT
>DATBBB010000427.1:0-9814 GCA_036271215.1 Kofleriaceae bacterium
GGCTAGACCCCGCGCTCGGCCCCGCGCTCGACCCCGCGCCGGGCCCCGCGCTCGACCCCGCGCCGGGCCCCGCGCTCGACCCCGCGCCGGGCCCCGTGCTCGACCTCGCGCCCGACCCCGCGCCGGGCCCCGCGCCGGACCCCGGGGCCGGCGCCGCCGACGCCGTCGCCGGCCTGCTGCTCGCCGAGATCGACCGCGGCGCCGGCGAGCCGCAGATCGCCCTGCGCGGCGGCGATCGGTTCGCGGCCCGCCTGCGCCCCGGCGACGACGCCGGCGGTGGCGCGCGGCTCGCCGTGCCGGCCGCGCCGTGTGTCGCGCTCGAGACCCGGCAGCCCGGCATCCTCGACGAGCTGTACCTCGCGCCCGCCGAGCGGCCGCGCCCCGGCCGCGGTGAGATCGAGCTCGAGGTCATCGCGGCCGGTGTCAACTTCCGCGACGTCATGAACGCGCTCGGCACCTATCCCGGGGGGCCCGAGCCGTTCGGCGGCGAGTGCGCCGGCCGGATCACCGCGATCGGCGACGGCGTGACCGGGCTCCGGATCGGCGACGAGGTCGTGGCCGGCCTGGTGCGCGGCGCGTTCCGGACCTTCGTGATCGCCGACGTCCAGTTCGTCGCGCGCAAGCCGGTGTGGCTGAGCTTCGCCGAGATCGCCGCGATCCCGATCGGGTTTCTCACCGCGGAGTACGCGCTGCGCCGGCTCGCCCGCCTCGTGCGCGGCGAGCGCGTCCTGATCCACGCCGGCGCCGGCGGGGTCGGCACGGCGGCGATCCAGCTCGCGCTCGAGCTCGGCGCCGAGGTGTTCGCGACCGCGGGGAGCCCGAGCAAGCGCGCGTTCGTGCGCAGCCTCGGCGTGCGCCACGTGATGGACTCGCGCTCGCTCGCGTTCGCCGATCAGATCCGCGACGCGACCGGCGGCGAGGGGGTCGACGTGGTGCTGTCCTCGCTCGCCGGCGAGTTCGTGACCCGGAGCCTCGGCCTGGTCCGGCGCGGCGGGCGGTTCGTCGAGATCGGCAAGATCCATGTCCTCGATCCCACGGCAGATCCCTCGGCGGTGCCGCCGGGCATCGCGTACTTCCACTTCGATCTCGGCGAGGAGTGCGCCAGACAGCCCGGGCTGTGGCAGGACATGTTCGGCCGCGTCCTGGGCAGCCTCGAGGCCGGCCGGATCCGCCTGCCGCCGGTCCAGCGGTTCGAGATCGCCGAGGCACCGGCGGCGTTTCGCGCGATGGCGCAGGGCCACCACCTCGGCAAGCTGGTGCTAGACCTGGCGCGGCCCGGCGCGCCGCGCGCGCTCGCGCTCGATCCGCACGGCGCGTACCTGGTGACCGGCGGGCTCGGCGGGCTCGGCCTGCGCGTCGCGCGCTGGTTGGTCGAGCGCGGGGCCGGCCGCGTGGCGGTGCTCGGCCGCCAGCCGCCGTCCGACGCCGCCCGGCGCGCGCTCGCGGCGATCGATCCGGACGCCACGCGGGTGATCGTGCTCGCCGGCGACGTGGCGCGCGCGGCCGACGTCGAGGCCGCGGTGCGCGCGATCGAGCGCACGCTGCCGCTGCGCGGGGTGTTCCACGCCGCCGGCGTGCTCGCCGATCGCACGCTCGCGCACCAGACCTGGGACGACTTCGCGCCGGTGCTCGCCGGCAAGGCGCTCGGCGCGCTCCACCTCCACCGGGCGACGCGCGCGCACCGGCTCGATTGCTTCGTGCTGTTCTCGTCGCTGACCTCGATCCTCGGCGCCGCCGGCCAGGCCAACTACGCGGCGGCCAACGCGGTGCTCGACAGCCTCGCGCACCACCGGCGCGCGCTCGGCCTGCCCGCGCTGGTCGTCAACTGGGGCGCGTTCCGCGACGTCGGCATGGCGGCCGCCGATCCGGCCAGGCGCCTCGCGCCGCTCGCCCAGCTCGGCATCGACGCGATGTCGGCCGACGAGGGCATCGCCGCGCTCGAGGCGGTGATCGCAACCCGCGCGACCCAGGTCGGCGTGGTGCCGGTCGACTGGGCGACCTACGCGACCCGGCTGGGCGATCGCGCGTCGCCGCTGGTCGCGGCGCTCGCCCAGGCCCGCCGGCGCGGCGCCGGTCGTACGGCCGCGCCGGCCGCGCGCGTAGTGTCGGCCGATCAGATCGCGGGCGTGGTCGCGGCCGAGATCCGCTACGTGCTCAACCTCGGCGACGACGATCCGATCGCCGGCGACGTTCCGCTGGCGCAGCTCGGACTCGACTCGCTGATCGCGGTCGAGCTGCGCAACCGGCTCGGCCGGCTGGTCCACGCCAGCCTGCCGCCGACCTTGTTGTTCGACTACCCGACGTTCGATCGGCTCGCCGGGTTCTTGCGCGGCGTGGTCGGTGCGCCGGCCGCGCCGCCGGTGGTCGCGCCGGTAGTCGCGTCGGTGGTCGCGCCGATGGTCGCGCCGGCACCCACCGCCGCACCCGCCGCGGCCGCCGATCGCATCACCGAGATCCTGTCCGCGATCGCCGCGCTGTCCGAGGACGAGCAGCAGCGACTGGTCGAGACCTTGTTCGCCAAGGAGCCATGAATGTCGGACCCCGCGCCTCCCAACCTGCAGGGCTTCCTGCGCAAGGTCCAGCAGCGCACCGCCGAGCCGATCGCCGTGCCGATCGCCGTGATCGGCATGGCGTGCCGGTTCCCCGGCGCGCCGGACGTCGAGGCGTTCCGCCGGTTGCTCGCGCGCGGCGGCAGCGGCATCACCGATGTGCCGGCCGATCGCTGGGACGTCGATCGGTTCTACGATCCCGAGCCCGCGGCGCCCGGCAAGATGTGCAGCCGGCGCGGCGGGTTCGTGGAGCGGCTCGATGAATTCGCCGCCGAGCAGTTTCAGATCTCCGCCGCCGAAGCCGAGACCATGGATCCGCAGCAGCGGCTCCTGCTCGAGACCGTGTGGGCCGCGCTCGAGGCCACGGGCCGCGATCCGCGCGCGCTGCGCGGCAGCCGGACCGGCGTCCACCTCGGGCTGTCCACGGTCGACTTCACCGCGCGCGCGATCCGGGACGACAGCCACGCGCTCTCGGTGACCGGGGTCTCACCTGCGGTCGCCGCCGGCCGGATCTCGTACGTGTTCGATCTGCACGGCCCGTGCGAGACGATCGACACCGCGTGCTCGTCCTCGCTGGTCGCCGTGCACAACGCGTGTCGCGCCCTGCGCGGCGGCGAGGCCGAGCTCGCGATCGCAGCCGGGGTCAACGCGCTGCTCGACCCGTGGCTGAGCATCAAGTTCTCGCAGGGCGGCTTCCTCGCGCGCGATGGCCGCTGCAAGACGTTCGACGCCCGCGCCGATGGCTACGTGCGCGGCGAGGGCTGCGGCGTGGTCGTGCTCAAGCGGCTCGCCGACGCGCGGCGCGATGGCGATCGCATCCTCGGCGTGATCCGCGGCTCGGCGATCAACCACGACGGCCTGACCCAGGGACTGACCGCGCCCAGCGGCCCGGCGCAGCAAGCGGTGATCCGCCAGGCGCTCGCGAGCGCCGGGGTCGAGCCGGGCGAGGTCGACTACTTCGAGGCCCACGGCACCGGCACACCGCTCGGCGATCCACAGGAGCTGTATGCCCTGGGCAGCGTGGTCGCGGGCGCGCCGAAGCCGGTGCTCGTCGCCTCGGTCAAGACCAACGTCGGCCACCTCGAGGCCGCGGCCGGCGTCGCCGGGCTGATCAAGGTCCTGCTCCAGATCGACGACGAGGTCGTGTACCCCCACGCTCACCTCGCCGACACCAACCCCGACATCGCGCTGCGCGAGCTCGGCCTCCAGATCCCGACCGAGCTTGTCCCGTGGCCGGCCGGGCCGGCCGATGGCGTGCGACGCCGGATCGCCGGCATCAGCTCGTTCGGCTTCAGCGGCACCAACGCCCACATCGTGCTCGAGGAGCCGCCCGCCGGCGATGCGCGATCCCCGCGCGCCGCCTCGCCGGCCACCCCGCTGCGCCGCAAGCGCTTCCCGCTGACGCCGCGCGCGACCGCGACCGCAGCCGCGCCGATCGCCCCGCGCGCCGATCACCCGTGGCTCGGCCACCGGCTCGCCGCGGCGGAGCCCGTCGTCCAGTTCGAGACCGCGATCGATCTCGACACCGCGGGCTTGTTCGCCGACCACCGCGTGCGCGGCCAGGTGGTCTATCCCGGCGCCGGCTTCATCGAGCTCGTGCTCGGCGGCGTGCGCGAGGCGTTCGGCGCCCAGCCGTGCCAGCTCGAAGACGTCCGGTTCAGCGCGCCGCTCGTCGTCACCCGCGAGCGCCGCCGGCTCCAGCTCGTGCTCGTCCCGGCGGCGAGCGGCCGGATCGACGCCCGGATCGCGAGCCGCGGCGCCGCGGCGCCCTGGATCGTGCACGCCTCCGCCCGCGTGCACCTGGGGGAGGCGCCGGCGGCTCGGCCCGACGCGCCCGATGCGCGCGACGCGCTCGCCGCGCTGCGCGCCGGCTTCACGAGCGAGCACCCCGCCGGCGACCTCTACCGCCGGCTCGCCGACCACGGCCTGGTGTACGGCCCGGCGTTCCGCGGCCTGGACCGCGCGTGGACCGCGCCCGATCGTCCCGGCGAGGCCCTCGCGCGGCTCGCGATCCCCGCGGCGATTCGCGGCGCGCCGGGCGCCGTGTTGCACCCCGTGCTGCTCGATGCCGCCTGGCACGCGATCGCGATCGCCACCGGCGGCGGTGGCGCGAGCCTCGCCGTCCCCGCGGCGATCTCGGCGATCACCATCGCGGCGAGCGTCCCCGGCGAAGCCTGGGTCCACGTCACGCACGCGCCGAGCTCCGCCGGCGAGCTCCCGCTCGTCGATCTCCAGCTCTGGACCGACGCCGGCGACCTCGTCGTCGACCTCGCCGGCTTGCGCCTCGCGCCGCTCCCCGAGCTCCCGGCACCGTCCAGCACCGCCTCCAGCACCGCCTCCGCTGCCACCGCCGAGCCCGCCTTCGTCCGCGAGCTCAAGGCCACGTCCGGCGACGCGCGCCGCACCCTCATGCTCGGCTTCCTGCGCGCGCAAGCCGCCGAGATCCTCCGCGTCGATCCCGAGGACATCGAAGACCTCGACGTCGCGCTGTTCGAGATCGGGATGACCTCGCTCATGATCACCGAGCTGCAGTACCGCATTCAAAAGCAGCTCGGCTTCCGCCTCCCCGCGCGCAAAGGCTTCGAATTCGACAGCCCCGAATCGCTCGCCGACTTCCTGCTCGCCTGCGCGCTCGAGGCCCCGCCCGGCTGAGCGACCCGGCCGGTAGATCGGCGAGATCGCTTCCGAGCGCGCCGCGCCGGGCAACCTCACTCGTGCGTGCTATCCACGACGACATGACCACCGACTACGTACCGCCCAAGGTCTGGGCGTGGAACAAGCCCAACGGCGGGCAGTTCGCCAACATCAACCGGCCGATCTCCGGTTCGACGCACGACAAGGAGCTACCAGTCGGCAAGCACCCGCTGCAGCTGTACTCGCTCGCGACGCCGAACGGCCAGAAGGTCACGATCCTGCTCGAGGAGCTGCTCGCGGCCGGCCACCGCGGCGCGGAGTACGACGCGTGGCTGATCAAGATCAACGAGGGCGATCAATTCGGCTCGGGGTTTGTCGGCGTGAACCCCAACTCGAAGATCCCCGCGCTGGTCGACCGCAGCGGCTCCACGCCGATCCGGGTGTTCGAATCGGGGGCGATCTTGCTTCACCTCGCGGAGAAGTTCCGTGCGTTCGTCCCCGCGCGCCGCGCGCGCGCCGCGCGCGCCGAGTGCCTGTCGTGGCTGTTCTGGCAGATGGGAAGTGCGCCGTATGTCGGCGGCGGCTTCGGCCACTTCTACGCGTACGCGCCGTCGAAGATCGAGTACGCGATCGACCGGTTCGCGATGGAGACCAAGCGGATGCTCGACGTGCTCGACAAGCGGCTCGCGACCAGCGAGTACCTCGCCGGCCCCGAGTACACGGTCGCCGACATCGCCAACTGGCCGTGGTACGGCGGCATGGTGCTCGGGCGGCTGTACAGCGCCGCCGAGTTCCTCGCCGTGCACGAGTACACCCATGTGCTGCGGTGGGCGAACCAGATCGCCGAACGTCCCGCGGTCCGCCGCGGCATCAGGGTCAATCGCCCGTTCGGCGATCCGGCGCTCCAGCTGCACGAGCGCCACGACGCGTCGGACTTCGACCCGCCCGCCGAGCAACGCTGATCGCCTTCTGGATCTGCACCCCTCGCCGTCGGCCGGGGCGTTACGCCTACCGCCTCTTCCTCGATCCGCGTAGCCCTCGCCGCTACCGAGAAACATTCGGCTCTCCACAGCGGCAAGATCTAAGCTAAGGTACCGTGATGTCTCGCGTCTACTCAGCTCGCGTTCGTGGGGGCGTCGTCGTTCCCGACGGGGTGATGCTACCCGACGGCATGGCCGTCACGATCGCCGTCAATGACGAGCTCGATGCCGAGATCCAGCTCACCCCCGCCGAGCTCGCCGAGCTCGATGACGCGATCGCCGAAGCAGATCGTTCGGAGTCGGTCTCGTCTGACGTCGTCCTGGCTGAGCTCGATCGTATCGCCCGCGCCGCTCGATAGCGATTCGTCGCGATGTCCTACGAAGTCCGTTGGATGGCCGGGGCACGTCGCCAGGCAGCAGCGTCGCAGCGATGGTGGGTGGCCAATCGCCAGTCGGCGCCGACGATGCTGCGCGACGAGCTTGCTCGTGTGATCGGCCTGCTTCAAAACAATCCTGAGCTGGGGATTGGCATCAAGGGACGTCAGATCCGTCGAGTTCTGCTCCCCGACACGGAACATCTCCTCTACTACCGCGTGCGCCCTCGTGCCCAACGGGTCGAGATCATCGCGCTATGGGGCGCCGCGCGAGAATTCGGTCCCTCGTTGCCGCTCCGGTAGCAGGCACCGGTAGGCACGACGTATCCGCCCGACGGTCACCATCTGGCTGCGGAGCTTCGCACCCGGAGCTTCGCACCCAGGTTCATGGACATCGCCTCGCGCGTCCGCATTTCGGAGCTTCGCACCCAGGTTCATGGACATCGCCTCGGAGAGCTTCGCACCCAGGTTCATGGACATCGTCTCGCGCAGAGCTTCGCACCCAGGTTCATGGACATCGCCTCGCACGTCCGAATTTCGGACAAGCTGGGCCGCTCGCCGCCGTATTCAAGAGTCTGGGGCCGGGGGGACCGCGTTCTTCCGGCTGCTCAGCGCGGGGCCGCCTCGGGTCTGGGGCCACCAGGCGCGTGTTATCCTCGTGCTCCGCGCGCGCTACGCGACCACGGACCTCGACGCCGCGCTCGCACACGCCGCGCGGTTCGGCGCGCTCGAGCACCGCACCGTCGAGCGGATCCTCCAGGCGCGCGCGTCGCCGCGCACGCTCGACGAGTACGTCGCCGAGGACACCGCCCGCCGCCTCGAGCAAGCGCTCGGCGCGCAGCGCTCCCCAGCGCACGACCTCACTGCCTATGACCGGCTCCCCATCGCCCGCACCGCGGCGCCCGCGCCACCTCCTGTCCAGGAGTCCAGCCCATGTCCAAGCGAAACGTTACGTCCGGCGACGCCGCCACCGGCGACGACGACCTCACCCTCGAGCGACTCCGACGACACCTCGCATTCCTCGGACTGACGCGTACGCTCGACGAGCTCGCCGACCTCCTGGCGTGGGCCGTGCGCGAGCGTCCCGGCCCCACGTCGCTGCTCGAGCACATCCTCGGCGCCGAGGCCGCGCACAAGCTCGAGCAGCGCATCGACCGCCGCATCGACCGCTCAGGCCTCAAGGAGCACAAGACGCTCGAAGCCTTCGACTTCGACTTCCAGCCCTCGCTCGACAAGCCCATCGTCCTCGAGCTCGCACGGCTCGACTTCGTCCGCCGCCACGACGACCTTGTCATCACCGGCGATCCCGGTACCGGCAAGAGCCACTTGCTCAAAGCCTTCGGCCGGCGCGCCTGCGAGCAAGGCATTCGCATGCGCTACGCCCGCTGCGTCGACCTGCTCGACGACCTCCACGCCGGCCTCGCCGATGGCTCCTATCCCCGGCGATTCAAGTCGTGGGCGGTCGCCGAGCTCCTGGTCATTGATTCATGTTGAGCACCTGGTTATGTGAAGTTGAGCTCGCGTGCTCGTCGAGGGAGCGATGACCAGCTCAACATAACTGGCAAGGTCAGAGCGCCTCGAGCCACTGGAGGATCGTGCGGTCGGTCCGCCAGGCAGCAACAGCAGGATCGACGTCACCGATCGGGCGCGCCTTGGCGATGGCGGCGCGCTTGGTTTCCAGGTCCACCGCAGCGTACCGATTCGTCGTCTCGACGCTGGCATGACCAAGCCAATGGCTGATCGTGACGAGGTCGACACCGGCCTGAAGGAGATGGACGGCGGTGGTGTGGCGGAGGACGTGAGGGTGGATTCGCTTCCGTTCGAGGGTGGGCGCGGCAGAAGCCGCGGCACCGACGCATTTGCTGAGCAGGTATCGGACACCGAACCGGGTCAGCGGCTCCCCGCGACGGTTGCGGAAGAGCTGCGCTGTCGAGTGTGACTCGATGTGATGCTCGTCGAGCAGCGCGCGGAGGATCTTCACGGTCCGCGGCCAGAGCGGACAGAGTCGCTCCTTTCGGCCCTTGCCTCGTAGCCGCACCTGGAATGGGCGCACAAGCTGCAGATCGGCGGGTCGTAGATCGAGGATCTCCTGGACGCGCGCGCCGGTGTTGAACAGCGTGAGCAGGAGAGCGTGATCGCGACGGCCATCCGGCGTCTCCCGATCGGGAGCGTCGAGGACCGCCGCGATCTCGTCGGCCTCCAGATACTCGACGATGCGTGGCCGCGCGCGTTTGAAGGGGACGGCCAGGAGCCGCTGGCAAAGCTCGAGGTGTTCGGGGTGATTCGCTGCCGCGAAGCGTGCGAACGCATGGATGGCGGCGAGGCGCGCATTTCGCGTCGACACGCTGTTGCCGCGAATCTTCTCGAGGTGATGCAGGAACGCGATGATGTCGTCGGGCGTCAGGTCGTCGAAGTCGAGCTTGACGACTGCGCGGCGGTGATGCTCCGCGAGAAATCGTAGGAGGAGGGTGCACGCGTCGCGGTAACTGCTGACCGTGTGGGGGCTCATGCCGCGGATCCTCGGCAGATGGTCGGCAAAGAACGCGCGCAGCGCGCGGGCAAGAGCGCTTGGCGTCTTCACCGGATCCTCCTGGAGTTCCGGCGCCAGTGCCGCTCGAACCGGTCGCTGGCCATCTCGACGACCGGATCCAGCAGCGCAAGGTAATACGCCGTCGACGCAATCGAGACATGCCCCATCACGGTTGCCAGCGCCGGCAGCTTCGCCTGAACATCGACGCCGTCGCGATACCAGCGCAGGAGCGCGTGAACCGCGAACGTGTGCCGCAGATCGTGGACGCGCGGGAAGCGTCCGTCGGGCATACGAATATCGGCCTTGCGAAAGAGGCGGCGCATCGCCAGGCCGAGGCTTGCGCCCGAGTAGGCCCGGAGCCCGCGGTGGTTGCTGACGAGGAGCGGGGCGTCCGCGTGATGCGGCAGTCGCCGACGAATCCGCAGGTATCGCTCCAGTTCGTCGGCGCTGCTCTTTGAGAGCGCGACCAGCCGCGACTTGTGGAACTTCGAGGTCCGCACGAGCAGCGTGCGCTCGATGGGGTCGAAGTCAGACATCACGAGACGAACGAGCTCGCCACGGCGAAGACCGGTCGTGTAGAGGAGCACGATGGCAAGCCGAAACACCGGACCGCGCAGAAGCGACGTCGACCGCGCGGGAAGCTTCGTCGCGACGCGAAGCAGCCGCACGATCTGCTCGACGCTGAAGATGTGCGGCCGGCATGCGGCGCTCGGAGCCGGGAACCCGTTTGGATCCGGCACGAAGCAG
>DATBBB010000428.1:0-10213 GCA_036271215.1 Kofleriaceae bacterium
GACCAGCGCCGCTACTTGCCCTTGGCGGCGGGCGCGGCCGCGGCGTCCTTCGGCGTCACCGCGCTGCCGATCTTGAGCGTGAACTTCACCGACTTGTCCTTCTCCGACGCCTTGAACTGGGTCTCGATCGACGACTTGAGCGTCGGGTACAGCGCGCCGCCGTCGATCGTCGCCTCGCTGGTGCCGGTGCCGGTGATCTCCGAGACCTTGCTGGTCTCGATGTCCTGATCCTTGCCGGACACCTTCGACGTGCCCTTGATCGTCCACGTCGAGCCCTTGTGGGCGATCAGCTCGTAGTCGGTGATCTGCGTGATATCGAGCCGATCGGCGAGCTTGGCGCTGGTCGTCGCCTGCCACCTGGCGCCCACGCCGACCGCCTCGGTCGGCAGCACCGGCAGCCGCGGCAGGGTCATGCGGATCAGGTCGAGGACCCGCGCGGCGTGCGGCGGCGGGTTCTCCATGTGCAGCGTGACGTCGCCGGCGGCGCCGTTGGCGCCCACGGTGCCGCCGATCGTCAGGCCCGACAGGATCTCGAGCGCGTGCTTGAACTGGCCCATATCGACCGCGACGCCGGCGACCTCGCGTGCGTCGGTGCTGGTCACCGTCAGCGTGTACTCGGCGGTGCCGTCCTTGCCGACCGCCTTGGTCTCGGCGCTGGCGGACAGCACGATCGTCGGCACGCCCTGCTCCTCGGTGTCCTGCCGGCCCGAGAAGTCGAGCGCCAGCTCGACCGCCTGCTTCGCGCCCTCCTTGAGCGCATAGCGCATCGCCTCCTTCTTGCCCTTGCCGCCCGACACCAGCTTGACCGTGGTCTGCAGCGCGGGGATCTTGATGTCGAGCGGGCCGGCCGGCGGCGGCGGCGGGGCCGGTGACTTGACCGCGGGCGCGGGCGCCGGCGCCTGGGCCACGGGCGGCGCGGCCTGCTTGGTATCGTCCGGAAGCGGCGTGGTCGTCGGGGTGGGCTTGGGGGAGCCACCGCACGCGGCGGCGACCACGAGGAGCAACGACAGACGAGTCATGGCCCGGGACGCTACCACCCGATCTGGGACGGGTCGAGCCGCGCACGACCGCACGCCGTGCGCGAGCGCGCGGACCGAGCCCCCGGGCGACCGCGCCGGCGCCCGTTCGGCCCGCCGGTTGCCGGGCGGGTGGCGAACCCGGGCCCGGCGATCCGCGGGCCGGCCCGGCGCCCCCGCCGTGGCACATCGGCTGCACGCCCCGGCACCGGATGCCCGCTCCCCCGCGCAGACTCCCGATCGGAACCGAGGTCGCCACCGCGGAGCGCGGTGCGCATGTCCGCGTGTGGGCACCGGATCATCCCAAGGTCGCGCTGGTGATCGAGGACGGCGCGGCGCCGCGCGAGCTGGTGCTCGGCCGCGAGCCCAGCGGTCACCACAGCGGGTTCGCCCCCGGCCTGGTCGCCGGCGGTCGCTACCGGTTCCGGCTCGGCGACGCCGCCACGCTGTATCCCGATCCGGCGTCGCGCTACCAGCCCGACGGGCCGTTCGGGCCATCGCAGGTCGTCGATCCCGGTGCGTTCGCGTGGACCGACGCCGGGTGGACCGGCATCCCGCCCGAGCGCCACGTGATCTACGAGCTGCACATCGGCACGTTCACGCCCGAGGGCACGTGGACCGCGGCCGCCGAGTGGCTCGACTACCTCGCCGAGCTCGGGATCACCACGATCGAGCTGATGCCGATCGCCGAGTTCGCCGGCCGCCATGGCTGGGGCTACGACGGCGTCGATCTGTTCGCGCCGTACCACCCCTACGGCACGCCCGACGAGCTGCGGCGGTTCATCGATCGCGCCCACGCGCGCGGCCTCGCGGTGATCCTCGACGTGGTCTACAACCACTTCGGCCCGGCCGGCAACTTCATGTTCGCGTGGTCGCCGGCGTACCGCACCGACCGCAGCAACGAGTGGGGCGACACCCTCAACTTCGACGGCGAGGGCAGCGCCGGGACGCGCGAGCTGGTGGTGGCGAACGCCGGGTACTGGATCGACGAGTTCCACTTCGACGGCCTGCGGCTCGACGCGACCCAGGCGATCCACGACCGCTCGGCGTCCCACGTGCTCGGCGAGCTCGCCCGGCGCGCCCGCGCCGCCGCGCCGCACCGCCACGTGTTCCTGGTCGCCGAGAACGAGCCGCAGGACACCGCGCTGCTCGCGCCGGCGATCGGGCTCGACGCGATGTGGAACGACGACTTCCACCACGCGGCGCGCGTGACGCTGACCGGGATGATCGAGGGCTACCTGCACGACTATCGCGGCACCCCGCAGGAGCTGGTGTCGGCGATCAAGCGCGGCTTCCTGTACCAGGGCCAGCTCTACCCGTGGCAGCACAACCCGCGCGGCACGTCGACCCGCGGGCTCGCGCGCCACCGGTTCGTCCACTTCCTCGACAACCACGACCAGGCCTCGAACATCGGGTTCGGCGAGCGGCTGACCCAGACCGCGGACGCGGGCCTGCTGCGCGCGCTGACCGCGGTCCTGCTGCTGTCCCCGGAGCTGCCGCTGGTGTTCCAGGGCCAGGAGCACGGCGCGCCCCAGCCGTGGCGGTTCTTCGTCGATCACGGGCCGGAGCTCCACGCGCCGATCCGCGCCGGCCGCGCCAGGTTCATGGCGCAGTTCCCGGCGCTCGCGACCGCCGAGGCCCAGGCCGCGCTCTACGATCCGTGCGCCGAGGCGACGTTTCGCGGCTGCGTGCTCGATCCGCGCGAGCGCCGGCTCGATCACCCGCAGGTGGCGCTGCACCGCGACCTGCTCCGGCTGCGCCGCGATGACCCGGCGTTCACCGATCCGCGGCCCGAGGCGCTCGACGGTGCGGTGCTGTCCGACCACGCGTTCGTCGTGCGCTACCTGCAGGACGACCCGGCGCGCGACCGGCTGCTGCTGGTCAACCTCGGCCCGACGTTCCTGCGCCCGGCGGTCCCCGAGCCGCTGGTCGCGCCGCCGGCCGGCGGGGGCTGGCGCGTCGCGTGGTCGAGCGAGGATCCGCGCTACGGCGGCCACGGCACGCCGCCGGTGTTCAACCGCGCGCGGCTCGCGATCCCGGCGCGCGCGGCGATCCTGCTCGCGCCCGACGCCGAGACCTCGCTGCACGTCGACCTGCCGATCGAAGACAGCAACCGCCCCCCGGAGGTCTGACCCATGATCCACGCAACACCCTCCGAGCCGATCCGCCGCCTCGTCATCCCGCCCGACGCCCCGGGCGGCCCCGACGCGGGGCTGGTCCACCGCGAGTGGCTGGTCTGCAACGGCCTCGGTGGCTACGCCTCGGGTACGATCGGCGGCCCGCCGGCCCGGCGCTACCACGGCTTGCTGATCGCCGCGCTGCCCAACCCCGCCGGCCGCGTGATGATGCTCAACTCGCTGACCGAGTTTGTCCGGCTGGCGGACGGCCGGATCCTCGAGCTGGGCTGGATCGGCCCCAAGTTCGAGGCCCGGACCCAGCAGATCCGGTCCGATGGCCGGATCCCACTGGTCGACTTCCGGCTCGAGCTCGGCCTGCCGGTGTGGCAGTTCGCCGGCGACGGGCTGGCGATCGAGCGCCGCATCATCCTGTCGTACACCCAGAACACCACGGTCCTGGCCTACCGCCTGCTCGCCGGCGGCCCGGCCCGGCTCGAGCTGCGGCCGGCGCTGCAGTTCCGCGGCCACGATGATCCGGTGTCGACCCAGATCCCCGAGGCCTACGCGCTGCACGCGATCGGCGCGCGGATCGAGCTGACCGCGCCCGCGCCGCTGCCGCCGCTGCGCCTGCACCTGACCGGCGCGCAGACCTCGTTCGTGATCGAGCCGATGGCGGTGCCCGACATCGCGTACGCCACCGAGGAGAGCCGGGGCTACGCGTCGCGCGGCACGCTGTACAGCCCCGGCCGGTTTCGCGCCGACATCGCGCCCGGCGGCGAGGCCGCGCTCATCGCGTCGACCGAGCCATGGGAGACGATCCTGCCGGTCAGCGCGCGCGAGGCGATCGACGCCGAGCTCGATCGCCGCCGCCGCCTGCTCGACGCCGCGCCGCCCGCCGCGCGCACCGGCCCCGCCGCCGAGCTCGTGCTCGCGGCCGATCAGTTCGTGGTCCGCCCCGCCGGCCGCCACGAGGACCACATCCGGGCGCGGATCGCCGGCCACGAGGCGTGGACGGTGATCGCCGGCTATCACTGGTTCACCGACTGGGGCCGCGACACGATGATCTCGCTCGAGGGCCTGACGCTCGCGACCGGGCGGACCGCCGAGGCCGGTTCGATCCTGCAGATGTTCGCGCACCACATCCACGACGGCCTGATGCCCAACATGTTCCCCGAGGGCGCCAACGAGGGCCTGTACCACACCGCCGACGCGACCCTGTGGTTCTTCCACGCGATCGATCGCTACGTGCGGGCGAGCGGCGACCGCCGGCTCCTGACCCAGCTGCTGCCGACGCTGAGCGACATCATCGAGCACCACCTGCGCGGCACGCGGTTCGGGATCCAGGTCGACCCGCGCGACGGCCTGCTCGCGCAGGGCGCGCCGGGCTACCAGCTGACCTGGATGGACGCCAAGGCCGGCGACTGGGTGGTCACGCCCCGCCGCGGCAAGGCGGTCGAGATCAACGCGCTGTGGTTCAACGCGCTGCGCCTGATGCAGGGCTGGCTCGCCGAGGCCGGCGATCGCGACGCCAGCGAGCGGATGCAGCGCGACGCCGATCGGACCGTCGAGGCATTCAACCGCCGGTTCTGGAACCCCGAGCGCGGCTACCTGTACGATGTCGTCGACGGCGAGCACGGCGACGATCCCGCGTGCCGGCCGAACCAGCTGTTCGCGATCTCGCTGCCGCACGCGGTGCTGGCGCCGGCCTACTTCCGGCCGGTGCTCGAGACCGTCCAGCGCGAGCTGGTGACCCCGGTCGGGCTGCGGTCGCTGTCGCCGAACCACCCCGACTACAAGCCGACCTACCGCGGCGACCTGCTGACCCGCGACGCGGCCTATCACCAGGGCACGGTATGGAGCTGGCTGATCGGGCCGTACATCGACGCATGGCTGCGGGTCTATCCCGACGATCTCACCGGCGCTCGCCGTGCGCTCGATGGACTGATCGCGCACCTGGGAGAAAATTGCATCGGGTTCGTCGGCGAGGTGTTCGATGCTGAGGCGCCGTTTGCACCCGGGGGCTGCGTCGCCCAGGCCTGGGGTGTGGCCGAGTTGCTGCGCTGTCTATTGGTGATCGGGCGCTAGCGCATCACTTGCGTTCCCCGATCCGTAAGACTCCGTGCAGCAAATCCCCGTGGTTGCGGGCGGGGCATGATCGATGCTTTCGATCCATGCAGGAGCCCATCGTGCAAAACCACAATCACCACGCGGCACAACCTGCCACCTCGACCGCTCAGGGAGACCCGAGCGAGCCTGGCGATCCGGTCGTCGTGCCAGGACGCCCGTGGCATGCCGAGGTCGTTGAACTGCTGCAGCAAGCTGCCGCGCTGTGCATCGAGCATGGGGTCGATGTCGATAGCTACATGAACGGTGCTTGGTCGGCCTATGTCGAGACCCGGCCCGGCATGCGCGACCAGCTCGAGGAAGCCCAGCTGATCGCGCAGCTCGACGAGCTCCGCAAGCTCGGCCGCCTCAGCCAGGCGTGACGCGCGCTGGCGCTACGCCGCCTCTACACCGCTTCGTTGATCGTGACCTTGATCATCTTGATCGGCGTCTTGGGCCGATCGCCGGTCGCGGTCGGCGTGGTCTCGATCTTCTTCACGACGTCCATGCCCGACGTGATCTTGCCGAACACCGGGTGCTTCGACTGACCCGGCGAGAACCAGTCGAGATACGAGTTGTGGACCGTGTTGATGAAGAACTGAGCGCCGCCCGAGTTGGGGCCGGAGTTCGCCATCGACAGGGTGCCCGGCTCGTTCGACAGCTTCTGCTCCGGCGGATGCTCGTCCTTGATCCTGCCGAGCGGCGAGTCGCCCCTGCCGCACTCCGGGCTGTTCGGATCCTTCGAGTACTTGCACCCGAACTGGATCATGAATTGGTTGATCACCCGGTGAAAGTGCAGGCCGTCGTAGAAGCCGCTCTTGGCGACCTTCACGAAGTTCCCGGCGGTGATCGGCATCTTGTCTTGATAGATCTCGGCGGTGAACGTGCCGAGGGAGGTCTCGAACGTCGCGGTCGGATTCGCCATGCCCCGAGGCTTAGCACAAATGGCCAGTTCCCGGCGCCATGGGCGGGGCAAAGCCCGCCGGGCTAGCTCAGGCTGTGGATCGCCAGGGCGATCATCGCGACCAGCTTCTGGATCTCCTCGTGCTCGATGTTCGCCTTGATGAACTCGTGGAGCGGCGGCTGGGCGGTCTCGAGCCGGACCATCGGCTCGCCGCGCGCGGCGTCGTCGAGGTCCTGATAGGACAGCGTGCGGATCCGGCCGCCGTTGCGCTGGAAGCACTGGGCGACCAGCGCGCAGTGGAAGATCACGTTGACGATCGCCTCAGCCCCACCGAGCTCGCGCTCGTGGGCGCTGATGAACTGCGCGACCGGGGTCTGGTTCTGGACGAAGCCGCCGACCAGCACCGCGGAGTAGTTGGGATCGGACATCTTCTGCGACGCCTCGGTGACGACCGTGGCGACCTGTTCCTTGGTCAGCTTCATGGATCCTCGAGCGGGATGATCGCGACGCCACCGCTGCAACGCGGCGTGCGGCCGGCTTCGTAGCACGGGCACACCTGGTCGCGCGCCGCGGCGGCGGTGACAATGGACGTGGCCTCGTCGGACGTGAGCGTCCGTGCGCTGGACTCGGCCATACGAGGATGCTACTGCGGTGAAGGTCGCCCGTCGAGAATCGTGCAACCTCTCGTGATCCCAAGATCGTCGCTCCGCCCGGCGCTGGTGATGTCGGTGGTCGTACACGTGATCGCCGCGGTGATCGCGTGGCGCGCGGTGCCATCGACGCAGATCGCGGCACCCGAGACCGTCGACATCGAGGTCGCGCCGCCGCCGCCGCCGCCCGAGGCGCTCCCGGCGGAGGTCGCCCGGTCGCTGGACCGCCAGCGCGCCGAGCGCGCGGCCGACGATCCGGAGGCCCCGGTACCGAACAGCGCGTTGCCTGGATCACACGAAGAGGCAGGCGATAGCGCGGCGACCGACGCGGGAGCCGATGCTCTGATCGACGCACGGCCCGACGCCCGACCGGATGCGGCGATCGATGCCCCGATCGACGCCCGGCCCGACGCACCGATCGACGCCCGGCCCGATGCGGCGATCGACGCTCGGCCCGACGCCACGATGGACGCCAGCTCCCAACCGGCGACCGACGCCGCGACGATCCTCGCCGGCGCCGAGCTTGGCGATGGCGGCGCTGCCCCCTCGGATGCCGGGGCCGACGCCGGGGAAGCGGTGGCCGCAACGTCACTGCCGCCGCAGATGATCGATGCCGGTGCCCCCACCTCTCCGATCGCAAGCACCGCACTGCCGCCATCGATGACCGATGCCGGTGCCCCCACCTCTCCGATCGCAAGCGCCGCTTCAGGATCCGGAGCCGGCTCGGCGGCCACCCCCGGCGGCGGTTCGGCGAGCGCTCGCACCGGATCGAACGCAGGCTCGGGCCCAGGCTCGGGCCCAGGCTCGAACGCAGGATCGGGCGCCGAGGCGCTCCCGAACCCTGGCGCGGCGTGGATCGGCGAACCGGCCGGTCCGACGGCGAGCGCTGGATCCGGGGCCACGGCAGGGCCTGGCTCCAGCGCGGCGCTCGGCCCGGCGGATACCGCGGCGTTCGCGGCCGCCCTGGCGGCGGGTGCGGTGCCCGGTACCACCACCGAGCCGGCGGTCGACGGCGCGCCGACCACGGCCGGCACCGCGGCCAACCTGCTCGCGTACTTCCCCGACGGCCATGTCGTCACCGCGCTGATCCGGTTCGATCGGCTGCGCGGCACCGAGTGGGAGGCGCAGACCGAGCGCCTGCTGCGGCCGATGCCGGACTACCAGCTGCTGTTCGGCCCGCGCGACGCCGCGATCACCCACAAGCTCGACACGCTGGTGATCTCGACCCCGCGGCCGCGCGACGCCGCCGCGACCACGCTGGTGGCGCGCACGCCGCTCGCGCGCGGCGCTCTGCGCGACTTCCTCGGTGCGGCCAGCCCGGTCCACTGGTCCGCCACCCGGGGCGGCCTGCTCGGCAACCGCACCGGCAAGCTGCCGCCCGGCGACCAGCGCGTGTTCCTGTCGCCGTTCAAGGGCTGGTTCCTGCTCGCGCAGCCCGGCGACCTCGGCTCGCTCGCCGCCGCGCGCGGCGATCTCAACACGATCGAGGCCACCGGCAAGCTGCCGCCGTGGCTCACCGGGATCCGCGCGATCGAGCACGAGACCGGCGAGCCGCGCGGACCGGCGCTGGTCGTCACGCTCGGCCTCGGCGGCAAGCGGTTCAAGCTCGGCGGCAACGACTTCGGGCTCGGCATCCGCTCGGTACCGACGCCGGACCGGGTGTCGCTCGCGATGGAGCTGGTGCCGCAGGGCTGGCTGGTCCGCGGCAACCTGCGGTTCGCCAGCGACACCGACGCCGCCGAGCTGATCGCCGCGGTCCAGAAGCTCCAGCAGCGGGTCGCCGACAGCCGCACGATCCAGCTCGTGATCGGCAAGCCGATCGCGCACGTGATCGCCAACCTCGCGTTCGCCCGCGCCGGGCCGCGGGTGTCGTATGCGACCTCGATCTCGATCGCCGATACCCGCGCGCTGCTCGCGTTCGCCGCGGCGCAGCTCGACCAGTACTTCGGCGCGGCGCCGTGATCGCGCCGGGCGCCGTCAGTTCGAGCGTGGTTCGGGCGTGGTTCGGGCGTGGTTCGGGCGTTGAATGATCGACGGCTGCGTTGCATGCTTGTCGGAGTGAGCGCGCGTGCCGTCGTCGTCGTCGTCGTCGTCGCCGCGGTCGCGTGCGGCCGACCGTCGCGGCCGGTGATGTACCCCGCCGGCTCCGACAAG
Organism: Kofleriaceae bacterium; assembly: GCA_036271215.1. Lineage (GTDB taxonomy): Bacteria > Myxococcota_A > Polyangia > Haliangiales > Haliangiaceae > JABFXX01. The sequence continues at coordinate 8,945 of DATBBB010000428.1, forward strand.
GACGACGGCTACGGCGATCTCGCACAGCAATCGGCGCACCTCTCGACCAGCGACGACGACGACGCGCCGTTCCCGCCGCACCACCGCCACCACGCCGACGGCGCCCCCTACGGCGGCGATCCCTACGGCGCTGCCTACAACGACGACGACGACCCCAGCGATGCCGTGGATCTGCGCGCCTCGCGCTGGGGCCGGCTGCACGCTCGCAACCCGCCGCACGCCACCCCGGCCACCGCCCTGACCGGCGCGATCGAGGGCACCGTCACCTGGCGCGGCGCCCGGCCGCCGGCGCTGACCACCGCGTGCGGCACGATCGAGCACCCGAGCGTGCGCGTCGCCGCCGGCCGCGCGGTCGCCGGCGTGGTGGTCTACATCGAGCACGTCGAGGCCGGCCGCGCCGTGCCGAGCTATCCCCGGCCGGCCGGCGTCGGCGGCCTGATCGTCAAGCACGGCTGCGTGCTCGCCCCGGCGTCCCAGATCCTGACGCCGCTGCCCGGCGAGCTCGCGATCCACGGCGACGCCGCCGAGGTCCGCTTGCGGGTCACCTCGCCCGGCGAGACCACCGCGCGGCCGTTCACGCTCCAGGAGGCCGGGCGCGTCGTGGTCCAGGCCCAGCCCGGCGTGACCCGGGTCGAGGCCGACGACGGCTCGCTCGCGGCGGCCTGGGTCGTCGCCGCCGACACCCCGTACTACGCAATCACCGACGACGCCGGGCGGTTCCGGATCGACGAGCTCGCCGCCGGGACCTACGACCTGACGTTCTGGCAGCCGCCGGTCGCCACCGCGCGTGCCGGCCAGCTGATCTACGGCGCGCCGGTCGTCGTCCACCGCTCGATCAAGGTCGACCCGGCCCGGCCGGCCCACCTCGACGTCGCGCTCGGCCCGTAGCGCCGCGCACCACCGGAGCCGGCGACACCGCCGAGGCCGAGCACGATCGTGTTGGCGCTGCTGGCGCTCTGCTCGAGCTCCTTACGCTTCGAACCCTCGCTCCCGATACGCAGGGATCCGACGCCGCGCCCAGCTACGTCGGCTCTCCGGCAGTAGCTTCGCGATCGCGCCGTTCAGCGACCCACCGCGCGCGGCCTCTTCGAGGATTGCTCGCTCTTCGAGGATTGCTCGGACGACCACCTCGTCGCTCCGCGCCTGCTCGACGCGCTTGAGCCACAACTTCGCCGAAATGCGAGACTTGACCCGCATCAACCTCGGCGTCGAGGGTTCCACATGATCCGTAGATCACGTCCGTCGAGTCCGCGTCAACCGGCAACTGGG
>DATBBB010000429.1:0-2912 GCA_036271215.1 Kofleriaceae bacterium
GGTCGCCGAATCGTTCGCCGGCGTCGCCGCGGTCGAGCGCTGGTTCGCCCGCACCCCGGCCATCGTCCGGTTCTCGCTCGCCGGCGCTCCCCGGCTCGCCGGCGACCGCTGGTCGATCGACTACGCGATCGACGCCGGCGAGTTCCACAACGGCGGCACCTGGCGCGCGACCCTCTCCGCCGACGGCAAGATCGCCTCATTGCAGCATCAGCCGTTCGTCCTCGCCGACGCTGGCTGAGCAACCCCCGCACCGCGCGCCGCGTAGATCCGGTCGATCACGGACGCGATGTCGACCAGCCGCTCGGCGTCGGCATCGAACCCGGCGCCCTGCGCCAGCCGGCTGACCCAGTCGACCGCCGCGCGGCCACCCCAGTCATCCGGCGGCGTCGCGAGTTGCTCGCGCTGCCTGCCGCGGTAGCGCTCGGTGACGAAGTCGTAGAACGATCCGCCGATGTTCTTGAGCGCGGCCCCGCCCTCGGTGCCGAACCAGGTGGCCTCGATCACCGCGTCGCGGCCGGCCGAGATCCGCCACGACGAGGTCAACCGGACCGCGACGTCGCCGGCGAGCCGGAGCTGGACCGCGGCGTAGTCCTCGACGACGCTGTCGTCGATCAGCCGCGCGCCGCGCGCGAACAGCTGGCTGTCGATCGTCTCGACCGCCGGGAAGTCGAGCAGCCACAGCACGAGGTCGATCAGGTGGACGCCGAGATCGATCACGCAGCCGCCGCCGGATGACGCCTTGTCGTAGAACCACTCCGCGTCGGGGCCGTAGGCGTTGTGGAACGTCAGGTCGACCGAGAACACCCGGCCGATCCCGCCGCCGCGGATGACCTCGCGCAGTCGTCGGACCGCCGCGGTGTGGCGATACGACAGGTCGACGCCGAGCAGGCAGTTCGCGTCGCGCGCGGCCGTGATCACGCGCCGGGTCTCGTCCGCGTTGCGCGCCAGCGGCTTCTGGCAGAACACCGCCAGGCCGCGGCCGAGCGCCGCCAGGCAGTGCTCGGCGTGCAGCGCGCTCGGGGTCGCGATGACGATCCCGTCGAGCGGCAGCTCGAGCAGCTGGCCGAGGTGCTCGCACGCGGTTGCCGCCGGTGCCAGCGTCTGCGCGACGTCGCGCCGCTCGCTCGAGGGATCGGCGAACCCGACGATCTCGACCTGGCCGTCGCGCTCGATCGCCGCCATCCGGTGGCGGCCGATCCAGCCCACGCCGAGGAAGCCCAGCCGGACCCGCGCGGTCACGGCACCACCAGCGCCGTGACGAAGCCATCGGGCCAGGGCCGGGCCAGCTCGAATGCCTCGCCGGCGCGCTCGCCGGCGCGCTCGCCGGCGCGCTCGATCGGCATGTGCTCGCTACGAATCATGGTGGCCTCGTGTCAGGCGCGCATCGCGATCGAGCAGCCAGCCGTACAGCGCCTCGACCCCGGTGCGCGGGGAGATGCGCGGCGTCCAGCCGGTCGCGGACGTGAAGGCGTGGGTGTCGGATACGTAGTAGCGCTGGTCGGCTTCGCGCCAGTCCTCGTAGCTGAGCTCGGGTGGCCGGCCGCGTAGCTGCGCGATCAGCGCGATCAGCTCGAGCAAGCTCAGCGTATTGCTCGGGCCGCCGCCGATGTTGAACACGCGGCCGCGGAGCTGGGTGATCTGGTTCGCCGCCCGGAGCAGCGCGTCGACGAGGTCGTCGATGAACAGCACGTCGCGAACCTGGCGGCCGTCGCCGTAGATCGTGATCGGCGCGCCGTCGATCGCGCGGATCAGGAAGTGCGCGAGCCAGCCCTGATCCTCGGTCCCGAACTGGCGCGGGCCGTAGATGCAGCTCATCCGGAACACCGCCGCCGGCAGCTGGAAGCTGCGGGCGTAGTCGAGCACGTACTGATCGGCGGCCCCCTTGGAGCAGCCGTACGGCGTGCGAAACGCGAGCGGCCGCTGCTCGTCGATGCCGCGCGTCGCGAGCAGCTCGTCGACCGGTCGCCAGCGCCCGGCCTCGAGCCGGAGCGGCAGCTCGGTCAGGCAGCCGTAGACCTTGTTGGTCGAGGCGTAGATCAGCGCCGGGGGCTCGGGCTCGGCGCGGATCGCCTCGAGGATCTCGAGCGTGCCGGCGGCGTTGACCGAGAAGTCGTGGCGCGGATCGACCAGGCTGGCGGTCACCGCGGTCTGGCCGGCGATGTGGAACACCGTCGCGACGCCGCGCACGGCCTCGCGCACCGCCAGGCGATCGCGAACGTCCGAGATCCGGACGTCGATCCGGGGACCGTGCTCCGCGCTGAGCCAACCGAGGTTGCGTTCGACGCCCGGCCGCGACAGATCGTCGAGCACCCGGACGGTCGCGCCGCCACGGGCGAGCCAGTGGGCGAGGTTGGAGCCGATGAAGCCGGCGCCGCCGGTGATCAAGATCGGGCGCTCCGATCGCGGTTTGGCCGTCATCGCGCGAGCCCCCGCTGGATCAGCGCGTCGAGGGCTCGCACCTGATGGCCGGCCCCTGATAGCCTATTGAACCTAGCAAATTGAGAGCCAATAAATTCTGAATCATCTGCGATCAGAACCTGCATAGGATTGCCGCCCAATGCACGCGTCAGGCCGCCTTCATGCGGCGTTTTCTCGGGAGTACATACCGAAACGCTCGTGATTTGTGGCGTAGGCGCTCATCTGTGCCCTGGGCGTCGAGACAAAATTGCATTCAGTATTATATTGACGATCATCACATGCAATTTAATTACCTAATAATTAGGAACACAATTTGCCCGACAGTCGCCGCGATCGAGCATGCGATCCCCTATGATCGAAACGAGTTAGCCGCGGGCCGGCTTCGGTGCGCACGGCTTCTCACCAGGACGCATGCAGGCCTTCACTCGTGGCCCATCACCGTCTTGCAGGTCTTGGTGTAGAGGTCGCGGAACATGTTGTCGGGGTCCGTGACG
>DATBBB010000430.1:0-14055 GCA_036271215.1 Kofleriaceae bacterium
AGCGCGCCCGGCTGTTCGGCCGCCTGCTCGAGCTGACCTCGCTGATGCGGACCGCCGTGGCGCTCGGCCTGGCCAGCGGCGCGGGGCTCGCGTCCGGCGATGTCGAGGTCGCGCACGCGCTGGCCGCGCTCGAGGACTAAAATTGGCGAAGGACAGTCGCCGTCAACCCGATGCAAGAAGTCCAGGTCGCACGGAAACGAGCGCGCGATCGATCAGCAGATCTTCAGCGCGCGCCGATGCTGCGATGGCGCCAAGTCGATGAGATGACCGCCTGGCGACCCTCGCTCGCCCGCCGGCGCTACGCGACGTGGGTGGCGTCGCCGGCGCCGGGGACGGCCAGGGCGCCTTCGATCGAGCCCTCGGTGGCGCGCCGGCTCAGCCGGTGTACGGCGGCCAGCAGCTGGCGCGCCTCGAATGGCTTGGGGATGTGGTCCTGGAACCCGGCGAGCAGCGCCCGCGCGCGATCTTCGGTCTGCGCGAACGCGGTCAGCGCCAGCGCCGGGGTCCGGCCGCCGTCGGAGGTCGACATCGTGCGGAGCAAGCGGATGAACTGGTAGCCGTCGCGCAGCGCCATCCCGATGTCGCTGATGATGACGTCGGGCTTGTAGTCGCGGAGCACCGCGAGCCCCTCGTCGGCCGAGCCCGCGGTGATCGCGTCGGCCCGCGCCCCGGTCAGGATCACCTTGACCAGCTCGAGCGCGTCGCTGTCGTCATCGACCACGAGGACCTTGATGCCGTCGAGCGAGAGCCACGGCTGCTCGCCGGGAGCCGCCCGGAGCGGCGCGGGCCTCGCGAGCCGGGCCGCGGCGGTAGCGGCCTGCATCGGCCAGCGCACGAGGAACCCGGCGTGGGCGCCGGTCGGCTCCGCACGCAAGCTCCCGCCGTGCAGCTCGACCAGCGCCTTGACGATCGCCAGCCCGACCCCGGTCCGGCCGGCGCCGTCCTCGGTCACCGGCATCGCGCCGGCAACCGACACCGCGAGCTCGAGCTGCGTATCCACGCGCCGGACCGCCAGCGCGATCTCACCGCGCGCCGGCGTCGCCCGGATCGCCTCGGCCAGGAGCTTGGCCACGATCTGCTGCAGCCGCTGCGGGTCGGCGTCGCCGTGGCGCGCCTGCGGATCGATCACCGGCGTGAGCCGCTGGTGCTTGGCGGTCGCGAGCGGCTGCACGGTCTCGATCGCCGCCGCGACGACCGCCTGGACATCGGTGGGTCGCAGCTCGAGCCGCAGCTTGCCCGAGACGATCCGGCTCAGGTCGAGCACATCCTCGATGATCTGAGCCTGGATCCGCGCGTTGCGACCGATCGCCTCGAGGCCGCACCGGTCGTCGTGCGCGCCGTCGCGCGCCAGCAAGACCTCCGACCAGCCGAGGATCGCGTGTAACGGTGCGCGCAGCTCGTGCGACAGCGCGCCGATCAGCTCGTCCTTCACCCGGCAGGCGCGCTCGAGGTCACGCAACCGGCGCTCGGTTTCGTCGTCTCGTTTCACGATGAAGTTCCTTGGGCCGGTGTCACGTTCGGGCCGGTGTTCATGTTCGCGTGCCGGGCTACATGCGCCACAACCTGCAGATTGCGCGCCGAGCCCCAACGCTCTGTCCTGGGCGTGGGGGCTCGGTTTGCCGTGCGGTGCTGACACAACGCGCCGGTTAGCGCCGTGCGCACCGTCCCGGGGTGCGTCCGTACGCAGCTCGCGAGGCCAGACGAATGGCTCCCTGCCGTGGCCGTCCCAGACGTCCCAGACGTCGCGCGAATCGACCGCGTGCGCCCCTGGCGGGCGCCCCGGCGGCGCGCGTGTCGCGTCAGTCGCGTCAGTCGACGCGAGCGATCGTGCCCGGCGCCGAGACCGCGTCGACCGCGTGGAGCAGCAGCTGGAGCGAATCGGTCGGCCGCAGCCCGGTGTGCGGGCCGACGCCGTCGGCGATCCAGTAGACCTTGCGATCCCACGGGTAGCGCGACGCACGCGCGATCACCGCGACCCGGGTCGCCCCGGACTTGTGGACGTCGCCGAGCAGCGCGCGGACCTGCGCCAGCGACATCTCGGGCCGCAGGTGGAGCGCGATCGTCTCGCTGGTGCCGCGCAGGTCGTGCAGCGCCGAGATCCGCTGGCTCGTCGCGTAGCTCTGGCCGCCGATCACGACCTCGCCGGTCGCGTTGACCTCGGCCTCGGGCAGCTGGGGATCGAGCTCGGCCGCCCCGCCGGCGATCGGCCAGTTGTCGGGATCGGCCTTGCGCTCGATCTCGCTGACCGAGCTGTTCGCGATCCGGTCGAGCGCCTCCCACGACCGCACCGCCTCGTGCCAGCCCTGATCGGCGCCGCACATCACGCAGTCGGATACCGCGTTGCGCACGCGCTCGGTGGCGCGCCGGGTCGCGATCGCGGCCACGATCGGGCCCTGCAGCTCGGGTACGACCTGCTTGCAGTCGCTCGCGAGCGGCCCGCCGCACAGCCGGATCAGGTAGGCACGCGCGTCCTCGCCCGGCTTGGGCATCATCGCCGCCGCCTTCGGATCGCGCTTGAGCAGCAGATCATCGGCCTCGAACTCGGGTGCCAGCAGCGTGGGCCACACGGTCAGCGCGAGCGCGTCGATCTGCTCGGCCATCGGCTTGGCGTGGACCGCCTGCACCGGAGGCAGCGCCAGCACCATCAGCTTGAGCTCGGTCTCGCGGGCGACCGAGCGGTCCATCCCGGGGCGCAGCTCGAACGCGGTCTGCGACAGCTCGCCGTAGGCGGCCGGCGTGCGGCCCCCGGCAACGAACTTGTCGACCGCGACCAGCATGGCGCCGTGGTTATAGTCGGCGCTCTCGCCCTGACGCACCTCGATCTTGTCTTCGCCACAGGCGCCCAGAACAGCGAGCAGAACAACGATGCGGGACATCATGAGCTGTACGACCGAGCTAGCAAGGTGGATGCCCGCGCACATCCAGGTCTGTCGTCGAAGAATCTCGATTCAGCTGGCAGCCAGCTCGACACACCGCGCGAGCGCCTCGCGTACCACCGACGGACCGAGCGCAACAATGCGACCTTGCTCGAAGTCTTGGGGTTGCCCGGCGCCCAGCGGCTCGCTCGACACCCGCGGCCCGACGCGATGCACCACCACCCACCCGCCGGCGGCATCGCGAACGATTCCTTTGATCCTCACATAGTTGGACGGTAGCTCGGCGAGCTGGTCGCAGAGCTCCTCGACGTCCATCGCAGGCCCTACAGGCACCCACACGCTGTCGATTCCATGTGCAGTGTGGCTGTCGAGATGACGACACTCGTCGGTGTGGACGTGATGGCTATCTAGCGCTGGCGCCTGGCCATCTGGCGAGGGCAGCTCGCCGGACAGCGGTGGATCCGCGAGCAGCGCCTCGAGCCACGCCGCGTGATCGTCCACGGTGCCTCGACGTACCAGCGCCCTGGGCGCCAGGTGACGCGCGGCAGCTTCCACCTGGGTGACGACATCTACGCCTGCGCCGTCAGGTCCGCGCTCGGCCTCGGCCAGCGCCGCCTTGGTCATCAGCAAGACGTCCGCATAGGCGACCTGGGCGTCGACCGATGCCGAGACTTGCCGCGACGCGAGGAAGTTCGTGACGTCGACCAGGGTCACGACCGCGGCGACCCGGACCCGCGACGCGACCGGCGGCCTGGCCACCGCCCACGTGATCGGCAGCGGCTCGGCGACCCCGGTGGTCTCGAGCACGATCGCCTCGAGCTCGGGGTTGCGCGCGACCAGCTCGAGCAACGTCGTGCCGAGCTCGTCGCCGAGCGCGCAGCACACGCAGCCGCCCGGCAGCTCGACCTGCCGCGTCGCCTCGCCGCCGAGCAAGCTGCCGTCGATCCCGACCTCGCCGAGCTCGTTGACGATCACGCCGAGCTTGCCGGCGCTCAGCCGGCCGGCCTGCTCGGCCTGCTGGCGCCGCGCGAGCAGCCGGTTGACCAGCGTGGTCTTGCCCGCGCCCAGGAAGCCGGTGACGACGACCAGGGGAACGACGAGAGGAACGACCACCTCGGCAGCCTACCCCACGGCCGACGGGCGGCGACCTGGATCCACCTGCCCGACCCGCCGGTGCACGCAGCCTCACGCAGCCTCAGGCAGACTTCTCGACGACGACGACCTTGCGCTTGCCGGCGGGGGTCAGCGGGATGTCATCGACGACCTCGATCGAGAACGGCACCCCGGGCACGTAGTGCGCGGCATAGTCGCGCAGGATCTTGGCCTCGCGCTCCGGCATCTGGTGGCCCGACAGCAGCACGATCTTGAGCACGATGCTGCGATCGCGGCGCTGCACGATCTGGAAGCTGTGCGCGATCCCGCCGATCGCCGCGAACAGGATGTTGAACACCAGCCCACCGACCGCGCGGCCCTCGCCGTCGAACAGGGTCTCGGTCACCCGGCCCTCGATCGGCCCGATCCGGACCAGGCCGCGGCCGCAGCTGCACGGCGCGTCGCCGCGCGACCGCGCGAGGTCGCCGTTGACGTAGCGGATCATCGGGCACGCGAGGTTGTGCAGGTCGGTGACCACGACCTCGCCGGTCTCGCCGGGCCGCGCCGCGCGGGTCGTTCCGTCCGGCTCCCGGACGATCAGCTCGACGATCAGGTTCTCCATCGAGGTGTGCATGCCGTCGTGGGCCTCGCACTCCGAGCCGACCAGCATCACCTCGCGGCAGCCGTAGGTATCGAACGCCGGCCCGAACGCCTGTTCGATCGCCTCGCGCTCGGGCGCCATCAGGGCCTCGGCGCCGGTCAGCACCGAGATGTCGTTCCAGTCGCGCAGGTTGTGCTCGTTGATGAACTTGGCGAGCGCGCCGGCGCCGCTGGCGTACGCCACGATCGCGTGCGGCTTGAACCGGCGCAGCTCGTCGACCACCTCGCGCAGCGCCGCATCGCCGCGCGGCGTGCAGTCGACGTAGAGGTCGCGCTTGATCCGGTGATCGATCTCGGCCTTCTTGCGCTTCCACCACGTGGACGTCGCGGCGAACCCGGCGCCCCAGTAGTGCAGCGCGCGCATCCCGATCTCGTAGCCGCCCCAGCCGTAGCCGCGCCAGCGGATCGCGTCGCGCCAGTGCCGCGACTCGGCGTTGTACTTCACGGTCACCGGCTGGCCGGAGCTGCCGCTCGTGGTCTTGGTGATCGCGACGAACGGCGGCGCGGTCGCGGTCCGGCTGTCGAGGCTCGCCCGCAGGGTCGGGCGCTCGAGCAGCGGCAGCTTCGCGAGGTCGTCGAGCGAGCAGAAGTCCTCGGGCGACATCCCGCGGTCATCGAGCAGCTGGCGGTAGAACACGGTGTGGCGGTACGCGTGGCGGACGAGCCGGCGCAGCAGCCCGACCTGCAGATCGCGCAGCTGGTCGGGCGACCAGCGCTCGCTCTCCTGCAGCCGGCGCAACAAAGAAAGCGTTGGCCGGCCGCGCGCTGCTTCAAACGCGGGGAACAGCGCCTTGGCGAGCAATGGCCCGTACAGATCGATCAAAGCGCTACATGGTAGCCGGAATCCCGGATCCTGTCGCCGCCTGACGTGAGTCGCCACCAGCTGACACCAGCTCGCACGCTGGCGGTGACTCGAGCACCGCCACCGGCGATTCTCCAACGCGGTCGCCGGGCTTCTCGTCGCCGGGCTTCTCGACGATGACGACCTTGCGCTTGCCGGCGGCCGTAAGTGGAATCTTATCGACGTACTCGACGCGGAATCGGGTACCGGGCAGGTACTTGGCCGCGAAGTCATGCACCGCGCGCAACTCCCGCTCGGGCAGCCGATCGCCGAGGTTGGGCACCACGCGCATGATCACGCTGCCATCGTTTTTCTGAATGACCTGGAAGTTGCGGGCAACGTGGTCCAGCACACCGATCAGCACGTTGAACACCAGGCCGCCGACCGCGTTGCCGTAGCCGTCGTGCAAGGTCTCGGTCACCCGGCCCTCGATCGGCCCGATCCGGGTCAGGCTACGGCTGCACGCGCACCGGGTCTCGGCCTGCGCCACCGCGATATCCCCGGTGATGTAGCGGATCATCGGACACGCGAGGTTGTGGAGATCGGTGATCGCGACCTCACCACTTTCGCCCGGGCGCGCGGCGCGCACTGTGCCGCCGGGCTCGCGCACGACGATCTCGACGACCAGGTTCTCCATCGACGTGTGCATGCCGTCGTGGGCCTCACACTCGGCGCCGATCAGCATGACCTCACGGCAGCCGTAGGTCTCGAACGCCGGTCCGAACGCGGCGGCGATCTCGGCGCGGTCGTGCGGCCACAGCCGCTCGGCACCGACGATCACCGGGATCTCGCCCCACGTCCGCAGGCCCCGCGCGTTGACGAACCGGGCCAGCGCCGCGGCGCCCGCGGCGTACGCGACGATCACCTGCGGCTCGTAGCGCTCGATCTCGTGCGCGGCGTGGGTCAGCGCGGCGTCGCTGCGCTCGATGCAATCGACGTAGAGATCGCGCTTGAGCCGGCGATCGATCGCGAGCTTCCGGCGCTTGACCCAGCTGTCCGACGCCGGCGGCTCGCCCCAGTAGTGCATCGCGCGCATGCCGATCTGGTAGCCGGCCCAGCCGTAGCCGCGCCACCGCGTGGCGTCGCGCCAGTGCCGCGATTCGGCGTTGTACTTGACGACGACCGGCGTGCCCGTGGTGCCGCTGGTCGCCTTCTTGACCACCCAGCGCGGCGGCGCGGTCGCGCACCGCGCATCGAACGATTCGCGCACCAGGTCGCGGTCGAGCAGCGGCAGGTGGCGCAGATCCGACGGCTCGTGGAAGTCGGACGGATCCAGGCCGCGCGCGGCGAGCAGCTCGCGATAGTAGGCGGTGTGGGCGTAGGCGTGGCGGATCAGCCGGCGCAGCAGGCCGCCTTGCAGATCGCGCAGCTCGTCCAGCGACCAGTACTCGCTACCCCGCAGGTAGCGCAGCAACGGTACCGTGGGGCGTCCGCGCACAGCCTCGAACGCGGGAAATAAAGCTTTCTCGAGGATCGGTCGGTAGAGGTCCATGGCGTCCTGTTCCCGGCTACCATGCAGTCAGCGTGCTAGGACGACTGCGCAAGAAGAACCTCCACTACTGGATCCGCGACTACGGCAGACACCTGTGGCGCCGTGCGCGAACGCCACAGGTGAGCGGACCACGCCACCTGCTGTTCGCGCTGTGCGATCACTACGAGCCGCTGTGGGGCCACGCGGCCGACGACGTCGGGATCCGGCGGGTCGATGTCTGGGCCGAGCGCTATCCCGCGCTCGGCGAGTTCCGCGACAGCGATGGCCGGCCGCCGCGCCACGGCTGGTTCTTCCCGGGGGAGGAGTACCGCCCACACTTCCTCGATCAACTCGCCAAGCTGGCGCGCGCCGGGTTCGGTGAGGTCGAGTTCCACCTTCATCACGACGGCGACACCCGTCACTCCCTGGCGCCGCGGATCGCCGAGCACCTGAAGACGTTCGCCGGCCACGGCCACATCTCGCGCGCCTCGGGGCCCGACGCCAGCGGCGCCGGCGGCGCCTACCGGTGGGCGTTCATCCACGGCAACTGGAGCCTCGCGAACGGCCGGCCCGACGGCAAGTGGTGCGGCGTCGACGACGAGCTGGTCATGCTGCACGAGCTGGGCTGCTACGTCGACCTGACGTTCCCGTCGGCGCCCGATCCGTGCCAGCCCGACAAGGTCAACCAGATCTACTGGCCGACCGGCGATCTGACCCGGCGCCGGTCGTACGAGCACGGCGAGCGCGCGCGGGTCGGCGCGCACCGCGACGATCGCCTGCTGATGATCACGGGCCCGCTATCGATCGCCCGCAAGTCGGCCGGGGTCCGGATCGAGAATGGCGCGATCACCGGCGACGATCCGCCGAGCGCGGCCCGGGTCGCGAGCTGGATCGACCAGGCCATCCACGTCGAGGGCCGCCCCGAGTGGGTGTTCGTCAAGGTCCACACCCACGGCGCGATCGAGAACACCGCGGCGTCGCTGCTCGGCGACGGTGGCCGCGTGCTGCACCGCGCGCTGCACGATCACACGCGCGACGGAACCCAGCTGCACTACGTCACCGCGCGCGAGATGTTCAACGTCGCGCGCGCCGCGATGGACGGCAAGACCGGCAACCCGAACGCGTACTTCGACTACGTCATCCAGCCGCCGCCGATCGCGACGACGTAGCGGTCGCGGAGCTCAGGCGGCCCGGGGTGTCAGGCGGCCCGATCGACCACGATCTCGGGGACGACAGGCACCGCGGCGAGGATCCGCGCGCGCTCCGGAGCCACCGTCTCGTCGCGCACGTGGCGCGGCACGCCCTCGACGTCCCACACGATGTGCAGCACCTCGAGCGCCTTGAGCCCGTAGTACGTGAAGTCGACCTGCCACCAGTAGAAGCCCTGGCGCGCGGTGCGCTGGTAGTGGTGGTGGTTGTTGTGCCAGCCCTCACCGAGGGTCAAGAGCGCGAGCCACCAGTTGTTGCGCGAGTCGTCGCTCGTCGCGTAGCGCCGGGTGCCCCAGACGTGCGCGAGCGAGTTGATGCAGAACGTCGCGTGCCACGCGAGCACCAGCGAGACGAAGTGGCCCCAGAACACCGCGGTCGCGCCACCGATCGCGTACAGCGCGAAGCCCCACGCGACCGCGACCAGCAGATCGATCCGGTTGAGGAACCGCAGCTCGGGGTACTTCACGAGGTCGCGGATCCGGTCGTCGTGGGTCGCCTTGTGGCGCGCGCCGAGCATCCAGCCGGCGTGCGACCACCAGAACCCGCGCTGCACCGGCGAGTGGACGTCCTGGGGCCCGTCGGAGTGCTTGTGGTGGAACCGATGGTGCGATGCCCACCACAGCACGCCGCGCTGCGCGCTCGACATCGCGAGCAGCGCGAGCACGAACTGGAACACGCGGCTGGTCTTGAACGTGCGATGCGCGAAGTAGCGGTGATAGCCCGCGGTGATCGCGAACATCCGCACCAGGTAGCTACCGATCAGCCACGCGCACGCGGTGCGGCTCCAGCCCACGGCGATCGCGCCGAGCACCGCGGCGAGGTGCACGCTCCAGAACGGCGCGTTCTCGCGCCACCGCGGCCGGTCGATGTTCGGGTCTGCGCCCGGGTCCGCGTCTGAGATGCTCGGCATTGCGCTCACTATGCGCGTAGTCTCCGGCTCCCCGGTCAGCATTCACTCACGGTTGCACCACAAGAACGTGACCGTTCGATGACAGGCGGCCCGAGCGCGGCTGCTCCGGTCGGGCCACCCGAGGACTTGCCCGCACCGGGAGCTGGGTTGCGTCACGGCGGGCCGCCAGCAGGGCACCCGCGGGTCGCAGGCCGGGCACCCGGCTGGGCATCGGCAGGTCATCGGCAGGTCATCGGGGGCCGAAATCGCCCCGAAACCGCCCTGAAGTCGCCCGAAAATGTCGGGTGATGTGACCAGATCCTCGTCGGAGCGCCACCGGAAACGGGGGTCGCGCCCGCCCCGGCCCAGGTCTTGTGTCAGCTGAGGCTTAAATTGTGGGAATCGCTAGGGCATAATAAGCTCCGTGACGATTCCGGCGGGGACGCTTGTCCCGCGCGACGCTCGAGATTTTGGCAGCTACCAGCTCCTCGCGAAGCTCGCGACCGGTGGCATGGCCGAGATCTTTCTGGCGCGTCCCACCGGCGCATCCGAGCGCGACGTCATGGTGCTCAAGCGGATCTTGCCGCACCTGGCGGAGGACGAGCACTTCGTGACGATGTTCCGCGATGAGGCGGACCTCGCGAGCAAGCTGATCCACAAGAACGTGTGCCACGTGCATGCGTTCGGCGAGTACGCCGGCACGTGGTTCATCTCGATGGAGTACCTCCACGGCGTGCCGCTGTCGCGCATGATGACGCGGCTGTCGAAGGCCGGGAAGATGCTCGACTTCCGCGTCGTCGCCGGCATCATCGTGCAGGCCTGCGAGGGGCTGCACGCGGCGCACGAGGCGCGCGGCCCCGACGGCCAGCTGATGAACGTCGTGCACCGCGACGTGTCGCCGCCGAACATGATGGTGTGCGCCGACGGCCTGGTGAAGCTGCTCGACTTCGGGATCGCCAAGGCGCGCGGCGCCAACTCCCGGACCCGGACCGGCACGGTCAAGGGCAAGAACGCGTACATGTCGCCGGAGCAGATCCTCGGCAAGCCGCTCGACCGGCGCAGCGACGTGTTCGCGCTCGCGGTGGTGATGTACGAGATGCTGGCGATCCGCCGGCTGTTCCACCGCGACTCCGACTTCCTGACGTTCAAGGCGATCACCGAGGAGCCGATCCCGGAGATCCGCGAGCGCCGGCCGGATCTGCCGCCCGGGATGCGGGCCGCGCTGCTGCAGGCGATGGCGCGCGATCCCAACGGCCGGTTCGACACCGCGATGGCGTTCGGCAACGCGATCCGCAACTCGGTGGCGACCCTCGGCGGACCGGCGGCGCCGCAGGATCTCGCGCGGCTGCTGTCGACCGACTTCGCCGACGAGATGGCCGCGCGCGACGAGATCTTGAAGGCCGCCGAGGAGCCGGCGCCGATCGCCCCGCCGCGGCCGGCGCGGCCGACCCAGCCGCCGCCGGTCAGCTTCGGGATCCCGCAGGCCCAGAGCGGTGAGCTCGGCGAATTCGGCGGGGCGAGGCCCCGGCTCGGCACCGGTCCGATCGAGGCCGTGCCGTCGATGATCGTGCAAGCCGGCTCGGGCCGGGCGTTCATCCCGCCACCCCCGCCCGGGCTGCCCGGGGTGCTCGATCTGACGAATAACGTGCTGCCCGACTCGTGGATGGCCGACCCGAGCACGGATCTGCTGCGCCACCATCGCATCAAGTCGGTGCGCAACGCGGCGATCACGCTCGGCGCGGTGAGCCTGGTCGGCGTGGCGCTGTTCCTGGTCGTGACCCGGCTCGGTGACTCGCCCAGCCGGCCGGTGGTGACCGCCGCGCCGCCCGACGCCGCGCCACCCGACTCGATGTTCGACGTCACGATCGACGCCGGCGAGTCCCGCGAGGAGATCCGGGCCAAGTCGCGGTTCGGGTTCTTCAGCATCACCGCGACGGCGAAGACCCAGATCTACATCGACAACAAGCAGATCGGCGATACCCCGCTGACCCAGCTGCCGCTGCCGCCCGGCCCGCACAAGGTCAGGGCGGTCGGCCCGCACGGCAAGACCAAGCAGCTCAGCATCACGATCTACGGCGGCCAGGACACCGACGAGGGTACGATCACCTGGTGAGCCTCGGCGGCGGTGCCCCCGCGCCGCGCCGGCGTTCGGGCTAGGACAGCGGCGCCGGCTTGATGCTCGTGATGTGCAGGCTCGACTCGGCGCTGGTCACGATCTGCACCCGATCGCCGACGGTGAACCGCGGCACCAGCTCGGCCGGCCCCTGGAAGTACAGATCGGCGAGGTTGCGGATGTCGAGCTCGGCGCCGGTATCGTCCGTGGCGCGCTCGATGTCGAGCTGCAGCCGGGCGACCTGGCGCGTGGTCACGTTCTGAAATTTCGCCGCCAGCGTGTGCAGGTCGAGGCTGCGGATGGTCCCGACCACCCGCATCGCATCGTCGCTGCTCATGCCAGCATCGTACACCGTGCCGCCACGACCGGATCGGCCGCGCCGTCGATCCAGATCTGGCCAGCCTGGCCAGCCTGGCCGGAGCTGGCCGGGCTAGCCGGAGCTACCCAGAACCGCCCAGCGCTGCCCGCGTAACCGGCCGCCCCGCGCGGCGTACGCACTCGCGATGACGCTTACGCCCGCCGCGCCGTCAGTTCTTGACCGGCCGGGCGCGCGTACCACCGACCGCGATCCCGTTGATCGCGCGCGACGCGAACACACATTCCTCGTTGCCGACGCACATCAGGTAGTGGCTCGTACCCTCGACCTGCACGTAGTCCTCGCCGGGGACGATCATCCGGTTGT
Source organism: Kofleriaceae bacterium (assembly GCA_036271215.1). Classification (GTDB taxonomy): domain Bacteria; phylum Myxococcota_A; class Polyangia; order Haliangiales; family Haliangiaceae; genus JABFXX01. The sequence continues at coordinate 11,834 of DATBBB010000430.1, forward strand.
TGGTGACGTCGTGGATCTGGCCGCTGAGGATCGTGACCGTCTCCTCGCCGAGGTGGCTGTGCGGCGGGAACATCGCCCCGGGCGCCAGCCGGACGAAGCCACAATCTGCCGCCGCCGCTGCAGGCCCACCATCAAAGTGAACCAGGGCAATCCCCGGAATCTGCGGCACCCACGACCCCGGCCGCTCGATCAGCCCGAGCAGCTCGCGCGCCCGGTCGACCGTGACGTCGAACAGCTTGGCCATCCGGCCCGAGAACTGCTCGAACCTGCCACCGCCGATCGAGGCGAACAGCCGCAGCTTGACCTCGGGCGACGGGGTGACCGGCTGGATCACCGAACCGATCTCACCGGCGGTGTGCTGGTACGCGGCAAGCTCGGCGGCGAGCGCCCGATCCGACGCGACCGCACGCTCGACGACGTTGGCCTCCTCCGCCTCGAGGATCCCGAGCGCGTACAGCGGCAACAGCTCATGAACATCGCCTGTCATGATGGCTTCTCCGTTCCGCGGGTGGCGATGACCAACCCTGAGCGCAGGCGGTCAAGGCCTGCGGCTATGCGTGATTTGACGGTGCCCACCGGGATCGCGACGCGCTCCGCGATCTCGGTGCAAGAAAGTCCTTCGAAGTACGCGAGCTCGAGGACACGACGTTGCTCCTGACCGAGCTCGGCGAGCGCGCTGCGCACGCGGCCGTGATCGGGGTTCGAGCCTTCGGCGTCATCGACCAGTAGCTCGAGCCCGCCGTCGCCGGTATTGCGCGACACGCGGGCTGATTTCTGGAGGTCGAGGGCTCGGGAACGCATACGGATGGCCAACCAGGTACGAACCCGGCCGCGCTTTGGATCGAAATCCTTGGCGCTTCGCCACGCCTCCAGGAACACGTCGTGTAGGAGGTCCTCCGCTTCACGCTTCTCACGAACAATTCTCAGCGCAAGTCCCAGGAGCAACGGAGAGTGACGCTCATACAATGAGGCCAATGCTCCGCGTTCCCCCCGGGCCATGGCCACGACGAGCGCTTCGTCTTCGGCGTCGTCGGACGGGTGCTCGGATGCCATGCCGTAGGAAGGCTAGCACGCCTTTCGTGTCGAGTGCTTGCGTGGTAATCACCGGCGGTGCTCGAATCGTTTCGCGATGTGGTCCGCGCGGAAGCGACGGAGCGCACGTGGTCCCAGGGGGTCGCGCTGGCCCGCGACGGCCGGGTGATCGGCCGCGCCAAGCGAGGCGACGAGCTCGAGCTCGAGGTCCGGGTCCCGGGCCGGCCCACGCCGTTCGAGGTCCAGCTCAACCCCAAGCACGACGAGTGGGAATGCACGTGCACCAGCCGCGAGCCGGTGTGCTCGCACGTGGTCGCGGCAATTTTGGCGGCGGTTCAAGCAGATAGCTCGGGCGAGCCGTTGCCGATCGGCAACATCGCCCGGCCGCTCGCACAACTCCGTTATTTACTGAGCCCTTCGCCGGGCGGCGTGATCGTCGACCGGCAGCTGGTGCGAAAATCTGGCAACGAGCTTTTGACCGAGCCGCTCACCGCATCCCTGATGTCGCTGGTCGCGGCCGGCAAGGCCGGCGGGATCGCGACGATCGATGCCGACCTGCTGGCCGATCAGCTGCTGACCGCGCGGGTCGGGCCGGTCAACGGCGAGCGGCTCGATCGGCTGCTCGGCGTGCTCGCCGATGCGCGCGACGTGCAGTGGATGGGCGAGCCGGTGACCACCAACCCCGAGCCGGTCAAGCCGCGGGTCGTGGTCGAGGACTCGCCGGGCGGCGTGCGGGTCCGGATCGAGGCCGATCCCAGCGTGCGCGAGGTCGTCACGGTCGGCGTGGTGCGGACCCGCGACCGCGTGCTGCGGCCGATCGGCGACGTCGATCTCAGCGGGCCGCGGCTCGACAAGCTGCCCCAGGTCTGGGACGTGCCGCGCTCGGCGTTCCCCGATCTGATCGGCACGATGCTGCCCCAGCTGGCGCAGCGGATCGAGATCGATGTCCGCGCCAAGAGCCTGCCGACGGTCGGCGTCAAGGAGCAGCCGCGGATGGCGTTCGACGTCGAGCAGGACGGCGATCGGCTGCGCGTGCTGCCGAGCCTGGTCTACGGCGATCCGCCGCGCGCGCGGGTCGACGGCCAGGTCCTGGTCCACATCGAGGGCTCGCTGCCGATCCGCAACCACGACGAGGAGCGCAAGCTGACCCACCGGCTGCGCGACGAGCTCAACCTGGTGCCCGGCCGGCG
>DATBBB010000431.1:0-2467 GCA_036271215.1 Kofleriaceae bacterium
CCGCCCCGATCCCGCCGACGCCGCGCCCGGCGATGCCGCCCGGCTGGGTCACCGCACCGCCGCCGGCCACCCCGCCGGTGGTGCCCGGGCAGGCCGCGCCCGGCCGCGGACGAGGCCTGGTGCTCGGGCTGATCGGCGCCGCGGTCCTCGGCGTGGGCGGCTGGCAGATCTACGCGCGGGTGATCGCCCCGGTCAGGCCGGGCGATCGCGACGCCCACCCGATCGCGGCTGCACCCGGCGACGCCACACCGGCGAGCCCCGATGCCGCCAAGCTCGCCATCGCCAGTGCGGCCCGGGATGCCGGCAGCGCCATCGCGCCGTCCGGCGACGCCGCCAGGCTCGCCGCCGCGGCGTCCGATGCGGCGAGCAATCCTGCGAGCGACGCTGCATCCGCGGTGGCCACCGCGCCCGGCGATGCCGCGACCCCCGACGCGCCCAAGCTCGCCGCCGTCCCCGCCGACGCTGCGAGCCCCGACGCGCCCAAGCTCGCCGCCGCGGCGATCGACGCTGCGACCCCCGATGCGCCCAAGCTCGCCGCCGTCCCCGCCGACGCCGCGACCCCCGACGCGCCCAAGCTCGCCGCGGTGATCGTCGACGCCGGTGGCCCGAGCGATGCGCGCCGCGCGCCCGGCGACGCCGCGCAGGTCGCCGCGACCAAGCCGCCGATCGCGCCGGCCGCCCCCGGAGCCGCACCCGGCGATACCCTGGCGATCGCGTCCACGCCGCCTGGTGCCCGCGTATTCCTCGACGGCGCCGACGCCGGCGCCACCCCGGTCAAGCTCGCCGGCTCGCCCGATCGCCACACGATGGCGCTGATGCTCGCCGGCCACGAGCTCTACGTCGCGCAGGTCGACGGCCACGGCACGTTCCAGGTCTCGCTCAAAGAGGTCACGCCGACCAACGGCCCGGCCGGCATCAAGGTCCTGCGCTGCAAGGACACCAACCGCTACTACGTGTTCGTCGACGGCAAGCCGACCGGCCAGACCTGCCCGACCGAGCGGATCGGCTGCGAGGTCGGGCCCCATACCGTCGAGGTCTACGACGCAGTATCCGAGACCCGCCACAAGTGGGACATCGTCGTCAAGGACACCCGGCTATCGTTCCGGGTCCGGGTCGAGTAGCGTCAACGCGACTCGCCGGGGCGTCAACGCGACTCGCCGGGGCGACCGCGAGCGGACGGGGTCGGACGCCGCGACCGTGACTTGGATTGACCGGCCTTGCTCCGCACATACCTCGCGCCGCCCGCGCACGCGCCGGCGGTCCTTCGGCGGGCGCGGGTCCGACACCCGTCCGCGCAGCAGCCCCGGCGAGCTCGCGTGTGGGCGTTCTCCCGGGCGTCATACGCGTGGGGGCGTCATGCGCGTGGGGGGAGGGCGTTCCCCCGGGCGTCATGCGCGTGGGGGGAGGGGCTACCGGCGCTAGTCGTCGCCGCCCTCGTCCGCGTCGCCATCGAGCTTTGCCCGCGGATCGAGGCCGTACTTGCGGATCAGCTCGCGCAGGTGCTTGCGGTCGATCTGCGCCTCGCGCGCCGCGGCCGACAGGTTCATCTTGTGCCGCCGCATCAGGTCCTCGATGTACTCGCGCTCGAACATCTCGACGAGCTGACCCTTGGCCTCTTTGAACGGCAGGTCGGTCCGGATGCCGAGGCTCGGCGAGGCCTCGCTGACCAGCGCGTCCTCGAGGTTGATCGTCGAGCCGCGCGCCAGGAGGCACGCGCGCTCCATCACGTTGCGCAGCTCGCGGACGTTGCCCGGCCAGCTGTGGCGGACCAGGCGCGCCATGTCCTCGGGCGACACCGTCAGCCCCGAGCCGAACGAGCTCACGAAGTGGTTGATCAGCAGCGGGATGTCGCTGCCGCGCTCGCGCAGCGGCGGCACGCTGACCCGGATCACCGCGAGCCGGTAGTACAAGTCCTCGCGGAACCCCTTCTTGGCGACCTCGGCGCGCAGATCGCGGTTGGTCGCCGCGACCACGCGGACGTCGATCTTCTCGTAGGTGTTCGAGCCGACCTTGCGGACCGCGCGCTTGTCGAGCACGCGGAGCAGCGACGGCTGCAGGTCGAGCGCCATCTCGCCGATCTCGTCGAGGAAGATCGTGCCGCCGTGGGCCTCGGCGAACGCACCGCGGCGGTCGGTGATCGCGCCGGTGAAGCTACCCTTGACGTGGCCGAACAGCATCGACTCGATCAGCTCGCGCGGCACCGAGCCGCAGTCGAACACGACGAACGGGCCATCCTTGCGCGGCGAGTGGTTATGGACCTCCTCGGCGATCAGCTCCTTGCCGGTGCCGGTCTCGCCCTCGATCAGCACCGTCGCGGTCGTCGCGGCGACGTCCTCGAGCAGCGTGAACATCTGGCGCATCTTGGTATCCGCGCCGACGATCGAGCCCAGCGCGGTGTACTGCGCGGGCTCCGGCTCGACGATCTCCTCGTCGGGCAGGAACTTGATGACGGTACGGCCGAGCTTGA
>DATBBB010000432.1:0-6196 GCA_036271215.1 Kofleriaceae bacterium
CGATCGTGCGGCCGATCGTGCGGCCGATCGTGCGGCCGATCGTGCGGCCGATCGTGCGGCCGATCGTGCGGCCGATCGTGCGGCCGATCGTGCGGCCGATCGTGCGGCCGATCGTGCGGATTGTCGCCCTCGGCGTGCGGGCCGCGCGCACCGCCGCCGGGGCCGCCGGGGCCCGGCCTGGGCCGCGAGGTCGAGGCCGGCGGGGTCTCGAGCACGACGTGCGCGTTGGTGCCGCCGAACCCGAACGAGCTGACCCCGGCGATCACCGCGCCGGGCTCGGCGATCGGCTCGAGCCGGTCCAGGACCCGGAGCGGGAGCTCGGCGAGCCGGAGCAGCGGGTTGGGCGATTCGAAGTGGATCGTCGCGGGCAGCGCGCGCCGGTGCAGCGCGAGCGTGGTCTTGATCAGCCCCGCGATCCCGGCCGCGCTCTCGAGGTGACCGAGGTTGCTCTTGACCGAGCCGATCGCGCAGCGCTCGCCCGGCGCGCGGCCGTCGGCGAGCACGGCGCCGAGCGCGTGGACCTCGATCGGATCGCCGAGCGCGGTGCCGGTGCCGTGGGCCTCGACGTAGCGCACGCGGCCCGGCGACACCCCGGCGCTGCAGTACGCCTCGCGCAGCACGGCCTCCTGCGCCAGCCGGTTCGGCGCGGTCAGCCCGTTGGACCGGCCGTCCTGGTTGACCGCGCTGCCCCGGATCACCGCGTAGATCGGATCGCCGTCGGCCTCGGCGCGCGCCAGCGGCTTGAGCACGACCACGCCGGCGCCCTCGGCGCGGACGTAGCCGTTGGCGCGCGCGTCGAACGGCTTGCACCGGCCGTCGGGCGCCATGAACCCGGCCTTGCTGAAGTTGACCGTGATCTGCGGCGCCAGCAGCGCGTTGACCCCGCCGGCGATCGCCAGCGTCGACTCGCCGGCGCGCAGGCTGCGACACGCCTGGTGGATCGCGACCAGCGACGACGAGCACGCGGTGTCGATCGCCAGGCTCGGGCCGCGCAGATCGAACGCGTACGACAGCCGGTTGGCGGCGATGCTCGGCGCGCTGCCGGTGCCGGCGTAGGCGTCGGCCAGCGCGGCGCCCGACATCTGGATCACGCCGTAGTCGGTGCTCGAGATCCCGATGAACACGCCGGTCCGGGTCCCGGCGAGCTGCTCGGCCGGCAGCCCGGCGTCGTCGAGCGCGTCCCACGCGACCTCGAGCAGCATCCGCTGCTGCGGGTCCATCCGCGCGGCCTCGCGCGGCGAGATCGCGAAGAACCCGCGGTCGAACTGGTCGATGCCGTCGACGAAGCCGCCCCACCGGGTGGTCATCTTGCCGGGTTGGTTGGGATCCGGATCGTAGTACGCGGCGAGATCCCAGCGCTCGGCGGGGACCTCGGTGATCGCGTCGCTGCCGGCCTCGAGCAGGCGCCAGAACGCGTCGAGCCCGTCGGCCTGGGGGAACCGGCAGGCCATGCCGATGATCGCGATCGGCTCGTCGGCCGCCGGCGTGGCGGCGGGGGCGGCGGTCACCGGCGCGGGCGCGGTCAGGTGGCGGACCAGCGCGTGGATCGTCGGGTGGTCCCACAGCAGCGTGGCCGGCAGGCTGCGCCCGAGGTGATGCTCGAGGTCGCCGGCGAGCCGGACCGCGGTCGCGGAGTCCAGCCCGTAGTGCGCGAACGGCTGCGCGGGATCGATGCTCGCGGCGGGGACGCCGCTCGCGGCCGACAGCGCGGCGACCAGCCAGCGCTCCAGCGCGGGATCGTTCACAGGATCGTTCGCGGAATCGTTCGCAGCATCGTTCGCAGCATCGTTCGCAGCATCGTTCGCGGGCCCGGCGGCCACCGGCTCGACCACGACCGCCGCGCGCCACTGCGCGATCGGATCGAGCGCGTCATCGAGGAACCCGGCCTTGCATGCCCGGCGCTGGATCTTGCCGCTCGTGGTCTTGGGGATCTTGCCCGGGCCGAGCAGCACGACCGCGTGGGGCTGGATCTCGTGGGCCTCGACGATCGCCTGCCGCATGCCCTGGATCACGGCGTCGAGATCCGCGGCCTGGCTCGGGGCCTGGTTCGGGGCCTGTCTCTGATCGATCTCCTGGACGATCACCAGGCGCTCCTCGCCGGCGACCTCGACCGAGAACGCCGCCGAGCAACCGCTCCGCAGCGCGGCGTGGTGCTGCACCGCGGTGGCCTCGATGTCCTGCGGATAGTGATTGCGGCCGCGGATGATGATCAGGTCCTTGAGCCGGCCGACGATGTACAGCTCACCGTCGCGCTCGAACCCGAGATCGCCGGTGCGCAGGAACGGCCCCTCGCCGGTGCCGGCGATCCGGGCGCGGAACGTGAGCTCGGATTGCTCGTCGCGCCGCCAGTAGCCCTGCGCGACGCTCGGCCCGCCGACCCAGACCTCGCCGATCTCGCCCGGCGCGCACCGCGCGCGCGACTCGGGGCCGACGATCGCGAGCGGGTGATCCGGGGTGTCGATCCGGCCCGAGCTGACCAGCACGCGGGCGCCGGGCAGCGCCTCGGTGACCGGCACGCCGCGGCCCTGCTCGAGCCCGGTCGCGCTGACCTCGCACACGACGGGCTCGGTCCGCCAGTCCTTGCCGGCGACCAGCAGCGTCGCCTCCGCGAGGCCGTAGCACGGCACCAGCGCGTGGCGCCGGAAGCCCACCGGCTCGAACGTCTGCGCGAAGCGTTCGAGGGTCCCGGGGTTGATCGGCTCGGCGCCGCAGAACGCGACCTCCCACCGACTCAGATCGAGCCCGGCGCGCGTCTCGGGCGTGGTCTTCTTGACGCACAGCTCGAAGCCGAAGTTCGGACCGCCGGCCACCGTCCCGCCGTAGCGCGTGAGCGCGTCGAGCCAGCGGATCGGCTGCTTGAGGAAGTCGAGCGGCGACATCAACACGCTCGGGAACCCCAGGTACATCGGGGTCAGGATCATCCCGATCAGGCCCATGTCGTGGTAGGTGGGCAGCCAGCTGACCGCGACCGAGCCCTCGTGCAGGTGGAAGCAGTGGCCCGCGAGCGCGAGGTTGTGGAGCAGGTTACTGTGGCTCAGCATCACGCCCTTGGGCGTGCCGGTCGAGCCCGACGTGTACTGGAGGACCGCCAGCGTGGCGGGATCGACCGCCGGCATCCGCCACGCGTCCTCGGTGCCGGGTGGCAGGGCGTCGCTCGCGACCCAGCGCAGCGCGCTCAGGTCGGGCGCCTGCTGCTGGAGGAACCCGGCCATCGAGCGGATGACCGACGTGGTCATCACGACCCCGGCCTGCGCGTCCTCGATGATCGCGCGCAACCGCGGCAGCGTGCGGGCGAGCCGCGACGGATCGGGCGGATAGGCGGGGACCGCGATGATCCCGGCGTACAGCGCGCCGAACAGGCCGGCGATGAAGTCGATGCCCGGCGGAAAGATCAGCACCGCGCGGTCGCCCGGCGTGGCGACCTCGAGCAGCTGCGCCGCGATCGCGCGCGCCATCCGATCCAGCTCGCCGTAGCTGACATGGGTATCGCCGGCGCCGCGCTCGCCGAGGAAGGTGTACGCGCGGCGATCCGGTGACCGGTCCGCCCGCGTGCGCAGGAGGTGGACGAGCGTGGCGCTGTGGATGGGTTGGATCGATGGCATGAGCGTGCTCGCAGATCTGAAATGGCATCGCTCGCGACCCGAGGATGCGCATGACAACACGAGACTTCACACACCAGCGGCAACCGGGAGCTCCGGTGACTGGCTGTGTGGTCGCAGATCCAGGAGTTTGCGAATAAGCAGTCACCTCGTCCGAGGTTATGATCTGCTCATCATCGAAGATCGTGAGTCAGCGACAGCGTCGCCGGCTCGGAACGTAGGAGCCTTCGATTGCTGCGCGCTGTGGGACGCAAACTCCTGAGTAGTCTGATTCAGGATTTACCACCCCACATCGATAGGGCAATTCGATCGGCTCGTATTTTGAGCTAACTACAATGTGGCGGGTGAGGGTCGCCTGCGATTGCCGGGTGACGGTAAATTGTCGTCGGTGAAGTAAACAATCCCATATGACTGCCAATGAGCAGCCAGGCTGATCCGCGGCGTGACCCCTGGTAGGGCCGCGCCTGGAGCGGGATCTCGCGCTGCCTCGGAACCCAGGTCCCGGAGCACGTGCGTGAGGTGCTCCGTGCGGATCGGCTTGACCGGCCCGGGTCAGCGCAGCAGGTCGGCCATCAGCTTCGCGTGGTCGTTCTTCGGATCGATCGCCAGCGAGCGCTGGTAGCTCGCCACCGCGCGCGCCCGATCGCCGGCGTGCCAGTAGGCGTCCCCGAGGCTGTCGTGCACGGCCGCCGAGCCCGGGAACCGCGCGGCGTTCCATGCCAGGAGCCGCAGCGCGTCCTGCGCGTGGTCGAGCTCGAGCACCGCGAGCGCCGCCTCGGTGACCTCGTCCTCGGTGACGAGCGCCGGGTCCTGGCGCATGAGCCACGCCACGGTCGCGTCACCGCCGTCGAGGATCGCCATCCGCGGTACCCGGGCGAGCAGCGTGGGCCGGGCGGCGCCGGCCTCGATGCCGCCGGCCTTGCCAGGCGACGCGGGCGGCACGCCCGACGGGCTCGGCGGCCGGGCCAGCAGCGCGATCAAGCCGTCGCCGAGCGTGCCGCGCCAGCAGGCCCAGTCGTGGGCGCCGACGAACTCGCGGTACGTGACGTCGTAGCCGCGCGCCACCAGCACGTCGCGCATGTGCCGGCTCGACGTCACCGGATCGTAGTCCGGCTTGACGCTGCCATGCTCGAACATCCCGATCTCGATCCAGAATCGAACTGGCAGTCGCGGGCGCCCCGCATAGGCGCGGACGTGGGCCTCGCCCTCCGGGTCGCCGTCCGGTGCCCACCAGTAGGAACCCGATTGCGACAGCACGTTGCCGTACACCGCCGGGTGTCGGCCGGCTGCGAAGCTCGCGGCGATCCCGCCGTAGCTGATCCCGGCGACCACCGTCCGCCGTGGATCGGCCGTGGTGTGAAACGCGCGGCGTACCCAGGGCACCAGATCGAGCGCGACGAAGTCGGCGAACGCGGCATTGCCGGGTAGCTCCTGCTCGCGATCGACGTTGTCGACGACCATCACCACCAGCGGCGGGATCTGCTTGGTCGCGATCAGCTCGTCGAGCACGATCGGCAGGCCGAGCCGGAGGATCGCCGCCGCGCCATCGAACATCACCACGAGCGGGTAGGGCGTACCCGTGGCCGTCCACCCCGGCGGCGTGTACACCACGACCTCGCGCTCGTTGTTCAGCGCCTTGCTCCGGATCTGGAATCGCACGAGCTCGCCGGGGGCGGTATCGCGGTGCGGCACGAGCAGCGGTTGCGGCGGCGCCTTCGGCAGCTCGACCAGCGACCTGGCGTGATACGGGTGCTTGTTCAGGGGATCGGGGCGAAACAGCAGGTCACGGCGATTGACGTCGGCGAGCCCGCCGCCGGGCGGGCCGAGATCGTCGCCGGGCGCGAGGACGTAGGAGAACCGCGCCGATGGATCGACCAGCGCGCTGTACGCGAACACGCCGGTGCCGGGCAGCCGCGCGAGCCGGGCGTAGCTATAGATCCCACCCGGCGCGTTGTACATCGCGACCGCGCGCGTGTCGGGCCTCGCGCGATACACGAACGTCAGCAGCAAGCGTCCCCGAGCGTCCCCGATATCCTCGACCAGCGGCGTGCCCTCGTCGGTGACCTGGCGCCAGAACGCGTCCTCGGCGCCGCGCTGGTTCGCGGCGACCTTCGCGGCGAGCGCGGCCAGCCGTGGGCTCGCCGGCGGATCGGCGTGCGCCGGCGAGCTCCGCACCCCGGCCACGCCGGCGATCACTCCCACGACCACGGCGATCACGACCGGCGAGATCCGCATCGCCGCATCCTACGTCACGAGCGCGGTGCTCTCGACTCGAGGGCCGCCTCGTTGGATCGATCATCGACCGACCAGGCCTGGCGGAGGCGATAGTAATCGAGCAGGCTGTCCTCGTAGTCCTGCGTGACCGGATAGCTGGGCGACCACGTCGGGCTGTGCTTGATGACGTCCCTCGTCACCCTCAGGTCCACCAGGCGTTCGGGCCACCTCACCGCGCGGATCCAGCGTGGCGAGATCAGCACGTGCCCGCCGAACCACCAGTTGGAGGTGTCCACCGCCAGGTATCGAATCGTCCAGGTCTCGTCGTCGATGATGAAGTCCTCGACGTGCCCCAGCTTGCCGTCGATCGCGTGGAGGTGATA
>DATBBB010000433.1:0-6248 GCA_036271215.1 Kofleriaceae bacterium
CTTCGGCGCGGACGCGCTTGTCGAGGCGGCGGCTGCGCATGCTCAGTCGACCTTGAGCACGGTCAGGAACGCCTCCTGCGGCAGCTCGACCGAGCCGACCGACTTCATGCGCTTCTTGCCCTCTTTCTGCTTCTCGAGCAGCTTCTTCTTGCGCGTGATGTCGCCACCGTAGCACTTGGCGGTGACGTCCTTGCGGACCGCCTTGACCGTGGTCCGCGCGATCACCCGGCTGCCGATCGCGGCCTGGATCGCGACGTCGAACATCTGGCGCGGCACGACGTCCTTCATCTTGCTGCACAGCTCGACGCCGCGGTGGTACGCGGTGTCGCGGTGCGAGATGATCGACAGCGCGTCGACCCGCTCGCCGTTGATCAGCACGTCGAGCCGGATCAGATCGGCGGACCGGTAGCCCGCCGGCTCGTAGTCGAGCGACGCGTAGCCGCGCGACATCGTCTTGAGCCGGTCGTAGAACCCGAACACGATCTCGGCGAGCGGCATCTCGTAGACCACGCGGACCCGGCCGCCCGGATCGTAGTGCAGGCCCTGCTGCACGCCGCGGCGCTCCTGGCACAGCTGCATGATCGGCCCGACGTACTCCTGCGGCAGGTGCACGGTCGCGGTGATGATCGGCTCCTCGATCGACTCGACCTTGCCCTGATCGGGGACCTTGGCCGGGTTATCGACCTCGATCCACTCGTCGCCCTGGCCCTTGATCCGGTAGCGCACGCTGGGCGCGGTGGTGATCAGGTTCAGGTTGAACTCGCGCTCGAGCCGCTCCTGGATGATCTCCATGTGGAGCAGGCCCAGGAACCCGGTGCGGAACCCAAAGCCGAGCGCCGCCGAGGTCTCCGGCTCGTAGGTCACCGACGCGTCGTTCAGCACCAGCTTGCCGAGCGCGTCCTTGAGGTCCTGGTAGTCCGCGGCGTCGACCGGGAACAGGCCGGCGAACACCATGGGCTTGACCGACTTGAAGCCGGGCAGCGGCTCGGCGGTGGGGTTATCGGCGTCGGTCATGGTGTCGCCGACCCGGGCGTGCGCGATGTCCTTGATCGACGCGGCGACGATCCCGACCTGGCCGGCCTCGATCGCGTCGACCTCGAACGGCGCCGGGCGGCGCACCGCGGTCATCGTGCACTCGTAGACCTGGTTGGTCGCCCAGAACCTGAGCTTCTGGCCCTTGCGGATCACGCCCGACATCACGCGGACCAGCACGACGACGCCGCGGAACGTGTCGTACCAGCTGTCGAAGATCAGCGCCGACAGCGGCGCCGAGCGGTCGGCGACCGGCGGTGGGATACGCTCGACCACGGCCTCGAGCATGTCGTGGACCCCCAGGCCGGTCTTGGCCGAGACCAGGAGCGCGTTCGACGCGTCGAGCCCGATCGTGTCCTCGATCTGCTGCTTGACGAAGTCCGGGCGCGCGACCGGCAGGTCGATCTTGTTGAGCACCGGGACGATCTCGAGCTTGTTGTCGAGCGCGACGTAGACGTTGGCGAGCGTCTGGGCCTCGACGCCCTGCGCGGCATCGACCACGAGCAGCGCGCCCTCGCACGCGGCGAGCGAGCGCGACACCTCGTAGTGGAAGTCGACGTGGCCCGGGGTGTCGATCAGGTGGAACTGATAAACCAGGCCGTCCTTGGCCTTGAAGTGCAGCTGCACCGACTGGGCCTTGATCGTGATGCCGCGCTCGCGCTCCAGGTCCATGCTGTCGAGCATCTGGGCCTGGGCTTCGCGCGCGGTGACGGCACCGCACTCCTCCAGGATCCGGTCGGCCAAGGTGGTCTTGCCGTGATCGATGTGGGCGATGATCGAAAAGTTGCGGATCCGCTCGACGGGGAACGTCATGAATATGCTCGCTCGACGGCCCTACTTAGCGTGATCCGGGGTGCAGGTCGACCGGCGCCGGCAGCTGTCGAGATCTTCTTGCGTGACATGGAGGTTAGCGACCCCAGACCCTACGTGGCCGCGCCGATCCGGTCAAACGGTGATCGCCGTCATGAGAGGTTTACCGCGGGACCGCAATGCGGGGCGATTCGCACAGTTGCGGCAGGTCAAGTCCGAGACTAGGCTTCGTCGGGTATGGCTAGATTCTTTATGCTCGCCGGCGTCGTCGCGCAGGCCGCGCTGGTGCTCGCCGCCTGTCACGGCAAGCAGGACGACACGACCCCGAAGGCCGACAGCGTCGAGACCGGGATCCCCAAGGTCGATCCGACGCTGTGCGACACCAACGGCAAGAACGTCGTGACCTACGACCTCAACCACGACGGCAAGCCCGACGTGTGGCGGCTGTACAAGACCGAGGACGAGGGCGGCACCAAGGTCGAGTACCTGACCTGCAAGCAGGTCGACTTCGACCACGACGGCCGCAAGGACTGGGTCGTCGGCTACAACCGCAAGGGCAACACGCTGTTCGAGAAGGCCGACTTCGACTACGACGGCAAGTGGGACATGTCGGCGATCTACGATACCAAGACCGGCACGATCGCCGAGGTCGAGCGCGACACCGACTTCGACGGCAAGTTCGACGTCAAGGAGGTCTACGACTCGGCCGGCCAGCTGACCAGCGTGCGACGCGACCGCAACGGCGACGGCCAGCCCGACCTGTGGGAGCAGTACAAGGACGGCGTGCTGCTCGCGATCCTCTACGACGACGACTTCGACGGCAAGGTCGACCGCCGCGAGGAGATCCCCGGCGCGCGGCCCAAGATCGAGATGCCGACCACGCTGGACAACACGGCGACCGGGACGCTCGACCAGGCGCAGCCGGCCGCGCCGACCAAGCCGGCCGCGCCGACCAAGTCGGCCACCAAGCCCGCGGCCAAGCCCGCGAGGAAGCCGTAAGCCGTACGCCGATGGTCGTCGACAAACCCTGGGGCCACGAGCTGATCTGGGCCAAGACCGAGCGCTACGTCGGCAAGATCCTGCACATCCGCGCCGGCGAGGCGCTCTCGCTGCAGTACCACCGCGTCAAGGACGAGACGATCATGGTGATGCGCGGCCGCATGCAGCTGATCTACTTCCCCGACGGCGACCAGCCGCGGTCGCGCGAGCTGACCGTGCTCGAGCCGTTCCACATCACGCCCGGCCTGCGCCACCGCATGATCGCGATCGAGGACACCGACGTGCTCGAGGTCTCCACACCCGAGATCGACGACGTCGTCCGGCTCGAAGACCGCTACGGCCGCTCGGGCCGCTGAGCCAGCGCCTGAGCCAACAGATACCCCAGCCGATCAGCCAGCGCGAGCGGGCCGAGCGCCGCGCTCGCCTGACCTTGGCGGGCTAGGGCTTCTTCTTCGGTGGCGCGGCCGCCATCTTCTGCTTGAGCGCGGCGAGGTCGTCTTCGACCGTGGTCGACTTGCGGGGGCCGGGCTTGGCGGCGGGCCGCGGACCGGCGCCGCTGGCGCCCGCCGAGCTGCCGCCGCCCGAGCTGCCGCCGCCCGAGCTGCCGGGCGAGCCCGGCCCGGCCCGGCGCTTGAGCTCGCTGAGCTGATCGTCGAGCGAGCCCCGCGCGCCGACCCCGCCGAACCCGTCGGCCGAACCGGCGGTCGACCCGGCGCCGGAGGCCGCGCGCGCGGTGCTCGCCTGGGCCGCGGCGTTGGTCCGGGCCGCGTCGGCGGCCGCCTTGCCGGCGCGCTCGAGCTCCTTGAGCTCGGAGTCGAGGGTCGCGAGCTCGGCGAGCATCGCGTGCATCTTGGCGCGCTCGACGTCGGCGCGGCGCTCGAGCTTTTCGGCCTCGCCGCCGGCGTCGCCCGGATCGCGGGCCCGCGCGGCCCGCGCGTCGTCGCCGAGCTTCTGCGCCATGTCGCGCGCGGCGTTCATCGAGCGCGTCATCTCGATCACGCGGCGCTGGACCTCGGTGCGCAGCCGCGACAGCTCGGCCGCGTCGGGCACGTCGGCCGGCGCGGGGGGCGCATCGCCGAGATCTTCGAGATCGCCGGCGACCGCGGCGCTCTGCGCGGCGGCCGTCGCCGCAGCGCTCGCGGCGCGAACCCGATCGCGGGTCGCGGCGTGCGCGGCGGCCCGGCGCTCGTCGATCACGCCGCGCTTGTCGTTGGCGACCGCGGCGACCACGTCGGCGATGTTGTCGCCGCCGTCGTGGGTCGGCGCGGGGGGCGCGCCGCCGAACGCCGAGTCGAGCGCGGCCGACAGCAGCAGCAGGCCCTTGGCCGCCACCGCGCGCTTGCGGGTCTCGAGCGCGGCGGCCGCGCGCGCCGAGCCGGCGATGTTGTCGTCGACCAGCGCGACCAGCTTGCCGCCGACCAGCAACACGCGCGCCACGACCTCGTGGCGCGGCCGGGCGACGATGATATCGGCCGCGCGCCACAGCAGCGGCGCGTCCGGCGTGGCGCCGAACAGCTTGGCGCGCAGCCCCAGGCTCGGCACCTGGCGGCGCAGCACCGCGGCGGCGTCGACGTCGCCCGCGGCGTCGAACAGCCAGGTGATCGCGTCGCCGCCGTCGAGCAGCGACAGCTGCATCGCGAGCTGGCCGGTCAGCTCGGGCCCGAGGCCGGCGACCTCGACCAGCGCGACCTTGCCCGACAGCTTGAACCGGCCGCGCAGCCCGGCGCGATCTTCGGCCCCGGCGTCGGCGAACGCGCGCTCGCCGATCGCACCGACGATCAGGATCCGCTCGCCCTCGACCCCGGTGTCGGCCAGCGCGACCGCGGCCAGCTCGTCGATCGCGACGAACCGATCGGCGTCGGTCTCGGCCCACGCCGCCGCCGGATCGAGGTCGCCGACCACCGCGATCACCGGCGCGGGGTTCTGCACCTGATCGCGCGCCACGGTCAGCGCGAGCGCGGCGTACGGATCGAACACCACGGCGGCGTCGGGCGGGCTGACCTCGAGCTCGCGGCGCAGCCGGCGCTCGGCGCCCTCGCCGAGCAGCGCGCGGCGCACCCGATCGGCGACCCCCACCCCGCCCCCGCCGGCGGCGCCGACATCGATCGCCCGCACCCGCATCCCCGCGGCCTCGATCGCGGCGAGCACGGGGACGACGGCGGCGGACGGCGCCCCCGCGGAGGTGACGATCAGGACCTGCGGTTCCATGGCAGCGGTAGAGTATTCGATAGATCGTTCACCAGCTGGGTCGGCCGCTGCCCGCGCAGCACCGCGATCACCGAATCGGCGCACAGCTGCGCCATCGCGGTCCGGGCCTCCGACGTCGCCGAGCCGATGTGCGGCGCCAGGACCAGCCCGGGGCAGTGGAACAGCCCCGGATCGAGCGCCGGCTCGCGGGCGTAGACGTCGAGCGCGGCGCCGAACAACCTGCGCTCGGTCAGCGCCTGGATCAGCGCGGCTTCATCGACGCAGCCGCCGCGCGCGGTGTTGACGAGCAGCGCGGTCGGCTTCATCGTCGCGAGCCGCCGGGCGTTGACCAGGTGGTGGGTCTCGGGCGTCAGCGGGCAGTGCAGGCTCACCGCGTCGGACGTCGCGAACAGCTCGTCGAGCGCGACCCGCCGCACCGCGCCGGATCGCTCGGCGAACTGCTCGGCGCCGCCGAGCGCGTAGCCACCGCTCCCCGGGCCATCGGGATCGCCCGGCTCGCAGTAGATCACGCGCATGCCGAACCCGACCGCGCGCCGCGCCATCGCCTGGCCGATCCGGCCGTAGCCGACGATGCCGAGCGTCTTGCCGAGCAGGCCCACGCCGATCAGCTGATCGAGCGCCCAGCCGGTCCAGATCCCCGAGCGGACCAGCCGCTCGCCCTCGCCGAGCCGCCGCGCGCACGCCAGCAGCAGCGTGAACGCCAGCTCGGCGGTCGCCTCGGTCAGCACGTCGGGCGTGTTGGTGACCGCGACCCCGGCCGCGGTCGCCGCCGCCAGATCGATGTTATCGAACCCGACCGCGCAGTTCGCGACGAGCTGGAGCTTGGGCGCGCGCGCGAAGACCTTGGCGTCGATCCGATCGAGCAGCAGGCAGACCAGCGCGTCGGCCTCGCCGAGCTCGACCCCGGCGATCCCGACGTGGCCGTGCGCCGGGACGTGCACGACGCTGCCGGGTAGCGCGGCGGTGACCTGCGCTGCGAGATCGATCGGGAGAGCCGAGGTCGAGACGACCTGCACGGCGCCGAGAATAGCGCGAACTGGAGCACGCACGAGGCCATGCTAGTGTGAAGTGGTGAACTACCGCTGGCTCGGCTGGATCGGCAGCGTCGCGCTGGTGACCGCGGCCCACGCCGAGCCGCCGGTCGCCCCCGAGCCGCCGGCCCCCATGGACCGCCCCGCGCCCGCCGTCACGCTCGATCC
>DATBBB010000434.1:0-16924 GCA_036271215.1 Kofleriaceae bacterium
CACTCTCGTCGGCGCCAGTGGTCGTACCGGACGCGTTCGCGTTCGTCGGCTCGTGGCTGCCGGTGTCGCGCCGCCAGAACCGCAGGCGCGAGCGACTCTCGCCGGGATCGTCCTTGTCTTTCGCCGCGGCGGCCGTGGCGGCGTCCTTCGCCGCCGTGTCCTTGCCGTCGCGATCGGCGCGCTTGAGCCGCACCGACGCCTTGACGTCCGGCTCCGCGCCGACGAGCCGCTCGCTGTTCGGGATGAACCGGATCTCGGTCTTGATCTCGAATGACAGCGTGGTCAGGATCTTGGCGATCTCCTCGCTGACGTTGAGGCTCGACAGGAACTCCCGGGTCTCGCGCGCGATCACGTCGAACACCTTGTCTTTGGCGCCGTCGGCCGACGACGCGATGTAGCCGGCGACCTCGGGCAAGCTCTCGCGCGCGATCTTGCGGATGCCCTCCTCGGTCTGGAACACGGCGCCCAGGCCCGCGGCGAACGTCTTCTTGACGAGCTCGGGGACCAGGCGCTCGAGCCGCGACCGGATCGTCTCCGGCAGCTCGTCGTACGCGCCGCTGGACCCGGACGCCCCGCCGGACCCGGACGCCCCGCCGGACCCGCCCGCGCCGCCGGCCTCGGTCGCGCCTGGTCGCTCGGATCGGTGAGCCTGCTCGTCGTCGCTGACCATACCCACGGGTTACCGCCGATCCGCGTCGCGATCAACCCTGGTATCCTGCCAGCGAATGGCTGAACCGGCCGCGCAGGGCGATCCTCCCGCTGCCCGCGACGCGCGTCGGGCAGAACGCCCTGTGCCGGCCGCGCTCGAGGATTCCACCGCCCTGGTCGGCCAGGAATCGCGGCGCTACCGGGCGGTCACCCAGTCGCGGCCGCCGCCGTTGCGGATCCGGAGCTTGCGCGCGTACTGGGTCACGTTCGTCGTGATCGGTAGCTATCTGTGGCTCCGGCTGCGCGCGCGGTTCCACGACGGCACCTGGGCGATCCACGCGATGCGCGCGACCCACCTGCGCAACGCGCGCCGGATCGAGCGCGGGATCTGCGAGCTGCAGGGCCTGTTCATCAAGGTCGGGCAGCTGATCTCGATCATGACCAACTTCCTGCCCGAGGAGTTCCGCCGCGAGCTCGAGGGCTTGCAGGACGCGGTGCCGCCGCGGCCGTACGAGGACATCGCGGCGCGCGTCGTCGAGGAGCTGCACCGGCCGCCGACCGAGCTATTCGCGAGCTTCGACGAGCGACCGATCGCGTCGGCGTCGATCGGCCAGGTTCATCTCGCGCAGCTGCTCGACGGCACCAAGGTCGCGGTCAAGGTCCAGTACCCCGAGATCGAGGAGGTCGTGCAGCGCGACCTCAACACGCTGCGCCGGATCTTCTGGATCATCGGCTGGTTCATCCCGTACCAGGGGCTGCCCGAGCTGTACCGCGAGATCCGATCGATCGTGATGGAGGAGCTCGACTATCACGCCGAGGCGTCCAACGCCGAGCGGATCGCCGCGAACTTCGTCGATCGCAGCGACGTCGCGTTCCCCCAGGTCGTCCACGCGCTGTCCACCGCGCGCGTGCTGACCACGCACTTCGAGGCCGGCTGCAAGATCACCGACCGGCCGGGCGTCAAGCAACTCGGGCTCGACCGCGGCGAGCTCGCGCGCCAGGTCGTCGAGATCTACTGCCAGCAGATCTTCACCGACGGCGTGTATCACGCCGATCCGCACCCCGGGAACCTGCTGGTCCGGCCCGGCGCCCCCAGCGCCGAGGCCGCCTCCAGCGCCGAGGCCGCGCCCGGCGCCCCCGGCTCCGAGGCCGCGCCCAGCGCCGAGGCCGCGCGGCCGACGATCGTGTTCCTCGACTTCGGCGCGGTCGCCGAGATCCCGAGCAAGGTCCGCCAGGGCATGATCGAGCTGGTGCAGGGCGCGCTGACCCGCGACACCCGGCGGATCGTCAACGCGATGAAGCAGATGGGGTTCGTCGCGCGCGGCGCCAACGAGCACATGTTCGAGCAGGTCGTCGAGTACTTCCACGAGAAGTTCCAGGAGAACATCTCGCTCGACGCGCTCAACCTGAAGGACATCAAGTTCGATCCGCAGCGCGGGCTCGAGAGCGTGGCCGACCTGCGCAAGATGGACATCTCGCTGCGCGAGCTCAGCGTCAACTTCCACATCCCCAAGGAGATCATCGTCCTCGAGCGGACCTTGCTGCTGCTGATGGGGCTGTGCACCGAGCTCGATCCGACGCTCAACCCGATGACCGTGATCCGGCCCTACCTCGAGCGCTTCGTGCTCGGCGACGGCGACTGGTCCGAGCTCCTGGTCGAGACCTCGAAGGACCTCGTGATGTCGGTGACCGCGCTGCCGGCCGAGATCCGCAAGTTCATGCGCGCGGCGCACGCCGGCGAGCTGCAGCTGAAGTTCAAGAACATCGAGGCACCGGCGCAGCTGATGTACCGGCTCGGCCATCAGCTGCTGTACGCCGCGGTCGGGATCTCGGGCGCCGCGATCGCGATCGTCCTCGAGGGCCGCGGCGACGACGCCCGCGCGATCTGGGGCTGGTGGACCGCCCGGATCGCCGGCGTGGTCCTGGTGTGGAGCTGGTGGACCACGCGCGGCCTGCTGCGCAAGCGCTGAGCGCTCGAACATCGATCTCTCAGCGCAGGCGAGACCGACATTCCTCGTCGGTCGAATCCGCGTTACAGCGCGAACGCCTGGACCCGGTCGAGCGCGCCGTTGAACTTGTTCTGGTCGCCGGGGAACGTCCCCGAGTCGGCGTTCTGCCAGATCGTCTGGACCGACCAGCTCGCGGGCAACGTGCCCACGCTGGTCGAGTAGCGCGCGACCCACAGCGGGTTGGCGGCGAACCCGCTGTTGTTGCCGGTGCACTCGGTCCACCAGCTGGTGCTGGTGTAGAACGTCGCGTCGCGGCCGGTCCGCGACTTCACCGTGTTCGCGATGTCGTGGATCCACGCGACCATCGCGCTCTGGCTCAGGCCGTAGCAGTCGGCGCCGTACGGGTTGTACTCGAGGTCGATCGCGGGCGGCAGGGTCTGGCCGTCGGCCGACCAGCCGCCGCCGTGATCGACGAGGTAGTTGCCCTGGGTGGCGCCGCTCGACCGATCGGGTAGCGCGAAGTGGTACGCGCCGCGGATCATGCCGACGTTGAACGAGCCGTTGTACTGCTGCGCGAAGTCGGGGTTGGTGTACGTCGTGCCTTCGGTCGCCTTGACGTAGACGAACTTGCCGCCGTTGGCCCACGCGGTGGCCCAGTTGACCGAGCCCTGGTACGAGCTGACGTCCATGCCCGGGGTCTGCGTGACCCGCGGGGTGATCACCTGCGTACCGACGGTGTCGTCGGCAGCTTCATGGAGGCGGACCTGCGAGCCCGGCGTGTCGGACTCGGGGTGAATGACGTCGGACTCGTCGGCCGGGCCGCTCGGATCGCTCGCGCTCGGCGCGTCCACGCAACCCAGGAATCCTGTGCTCGCGCACACGGCAGTCACGAGCATCAATCCACTACGATACATATTCATCACGAAACTCCTTGTCTGTGTCAGTGGCTTCGCGCTCACGCAGCTCGGGTAACCCTGCCCCGATCGCGAGTCGCGGCGACGTGGCGTCCAGGATCTATGCCAGGCGCGCGAGATCGATCCCGGGGCACCGCGCGAGGTGCACGCGGTGAGATTCTCGACGGATCGCCGGGCGAGCGCTGCCGCGCGCCCAGCGTGGCGGTACGCGACGCGCACGAGGTGATGCAGTTCGCGCAACCCCGCACGAGCATGCGCGGGTGTGGGCTCCCCAGCGTCGGGCGTGGAGGTTCCGGGGGCTCGACCTCATGGAGGATTCCCCGGGAGCGCCGCTGCCCCGAAATCCTGCATGCCGCCATACCGCGGCTACTTCGTGAGCGCGATCAGCACGATGATCGCGGCGATCACCAGCGCGATCCCCACGAGCGCGGAGATCTTGGTCCAGTCGAGCGGTGAGCGGCCGAGCACGACCGCCGGGCGCTGGCCGTGGACGATCGCGCGGTACGGCGCGCCGCGATAGCGATACGCCAGGACCCACACCGGCAGCGCGATCCGCTCGGTGGTCTGGCGCGCGATCAGGCACGACACCCGGACGTTGCGGAACCGGCGGCCCGGGATGTAGCGCTCGACGCGGACCCTGGCGACGATCGCGATGCAGTTCTGCACGTAGGCGCGGGCGGCGGAGCGCTGGGCGTCGAACCGCTCGATCATGCCCGGCATACCCTCCGGCATACCGCCCGGTGCCACGGCGTCGGAAGTGCCCGGCGCGCCGGCGATCCCGCTCGGGCTGCCTGCCGGCGCGACCGGCACCGCGGGCGCCAGCGTGTAGTGTGGGATCAGCGCGCGGCACTCGGCCTCGATCAAGCCGCGCGACGCCGGCACGAGGATGTCGCGGAACGCGAGCTCGGTCTCGCCGGCGTGCGGCGCCCACGCCGAGCGGCCGGCGCCGGCATCGGAGTCCGCGGTCCAGCTGACCTGCGCGGTGGCGTTGACCCGCCACGCCGCCCACGACAGCGGGGTCAGCGACTCGAGCACCGCCTCGCGCGACAGCGCCCGCGGCGCGAACCAACCGCGCGCCGCGAGCCAGCCGCGCATCGCGGCCTCGGCCGCCGGGCGATCGACGGTGAACGGCACGCGCTGGCGCGCTTCCTCGATCGGATCGACCGGCTGCTCGATCGCCATGGTCTGGCCGCAGAACCCGCAGCGCGGCGCACGCGCCTGGGCCACGAACGCGACCGCGGCGCCGCAGTCGGTGCAGCGCAGGACCCGGGCCACCGGCGCCGCGGCATCCGCACCGCCGGTCCGGGGGCCGGACGGCACCGGCAGCGCGCAGATCGCGCACCGCAGGTCGCCGGCCTCGAGCGCGGTCTCGCACCGCGTGCACGCGGTCACGGCGGCGGCTCCCCGCGCGCCAGCGCGAAGATCACACCGGCGATCATCGCGGCCGCGACGATCGCCGCGATCGCGATCTTCCACCACGCGAGCGGCACCTTACCGGCGATCGCGCCGGTCTGGCCGTTGATCACCACGCGGAGCAGCGGCCGGTCGGCGCGGTAGCGGATCGCGAGCACCCAGATCGGCACCAGGATCGGATCGAGCGACTCCCAGCCGACCCGGGTGCGCCACGTCAGATCGCTGTGGCTGTCGCCCGGCATGTACCGGCGCAGCCGCATCCCGATGTCGTCGATCGCCTCGCGGCGGCTCGCGCGCCGGCAATCGTCGGGGTCGCGCGAGAACTCCTCGGCGATCCAGCCGGCGACCACCGCGGGCGAGTAGCGCCGCAGGTGCAGATAGTTGTAGGGCTCGATCGCCTGCAGATCGGCGTGGTCGAGGCCGGTCGACGCGCTGACCAGGACGTCGGTGATGTAGCCGACGTGGCGGCCGACCAGCGGCCGGTACTCGGTCCGGGTCACGCTGCGGGTCTTGGTCTCCGACTTGCCCTGCGCGTCCGTGGCCTCGTAGGTCTCGGTCTCGGTGTAGTGCTCGCCGATCGACGCCGAGTAGTCGGTGTGCGCGACCGCCGAGTACAGGTACGCCGGGACGTAGACGCCGCGCAGATCCTCGACCCGCGCGTGCTTGATCCGCGCATCGGCGAACCAGGTCCGACTGCCGAGCCAGCGCGCGATCTGGCGCCGCGCGAGCTCGGCGTCGCCGGCGAACGCGACGATCAGGCCCGGCTCGGGCTGGTGCGCGGCGGGCGGCCGCTCGACGACGTTGGGGCTCGCGCAGTACGGGCAGGTCTGGGTCCGCACACCGGCGAACGACAGCCCGGCGCCGCACTGGCCGCAGGTGAACGCCGCGCGATCCACACCAGCGCTGGCACCCGGTTCCGACATCCCGTAGCTATCGTAGCCGACGCCGGGTCGGCCGCCACTCGAACACGCGGATCAGCCAGCGCTCGGGTGCGTAGCCGGCGATCAGCAGCGACATCATGAGCAGCGAGAACCAGATCACCGGCCCGAACATCAGGCCGATCGTCAGGTGCATGCCGAGCCCGAACGCCAGCGCGAACGGCCGCGTCCAGCGCAGCCCGAACCACAGCGGCGCGCCGCATTCGAACACCAGCACGGCGCCCTGGATCGCGGTCCACATCCACCCCGGCAGATGGTTCGCGGCCAGCCAGCTCACCGTGGTCTGGTACGAGTCGTGGAGGTGAGTCCACAGCACGTAGCGATGCGTCAGCCAGTCGCCGGTCGCCTTGCAGATCCCCGACGAGAAGTAGAACACCGGCAGCATGAACTGGAAGAACGCGACGCAGCCGCCGGTCACGTGGGTCGCGAGCTTGATCGCCGGGTCGCGCCGCCGGGCCCGCCACGCGTCGATCGAGTAGCGCGCGCCGCTCGGGGTCAGGCACAGCACCAGCATGACGACCGGCGAGATCTTCGACACCGTGAACGCCGCCAGCCGATCGGCGAGCGCGACATACGCGAGCAGCGCCGCGAACAGCCCGCTCGCCCACCGGGTCAGGAACCCGAGCGACGTGGCGATCCCGCTCACCGCGAGCGCGACCCCGACCGACCACGCCAGCCACACCGGCAGCCCCGGCAGCGCGACCGGCTGCCGCCAGTCCGGCATCGCCGGGACGCGGAACCCGGCGACCGACAGCCAGTCGTCGGCGTGCGCGATCCGCGACGACATGAACCCGACGACCGCGAGCGGCGCGAGGATCCGCAGCACGGCGAGCCGCTCGATCGGCCGCGGCCGGAAGATCAGATCCCCGAGGCGTTCGATCGCCCCGCGCGACGGCCCAGGCGTGAGCTTGGCCGCCGTCACTGGCCCTCGCAGCGGCGCTTGCGCTCACCGGCCGGGGTGGTGTAGCCCTCGCGGCGCTGATCGGTGGGCACCGGCGCGAGCGGCTCGAAGCGATAGCGCTCGACCGGCTCGCCGGGCTTGGGGAACGGCCGCACGACCTTGACCAGCCGGATCCCGCCGATCGGCCCGGTGACCGCGTCGTCGGTGCCGGCGGCGTGCCCGGCCATGATGTACGCATCGAGCGCCGCCATCGCGGCGTGGTTGTGGTCGTAGAAGTGGCCGAGCCGCTGCAGCCGCGACTCCTTGTCGTCGGGCTGGATCTGGAAGTACGGCCGCGGATCGAGCGCCACCCAGCGCCGTCCACAGGTCCAGGCCTCGAGCCGGTACTCGATCGCGAACGTGCTGGCGCCCGGGAACAGGCAGGTCGCCTCGGTGAAGAACGTCACCGGCCGCAGCACGGTGGACTCCGGCGGACGATGGAGCAGCATCAGGAAGTAGATCCCGGCCAGGGCGGTGAGCGCCCACCGCACCCACCACGGGCCAGGCCCGGCGGCGATGACCATGGGGCGAGCGGGAACGTCGGGGCCTGGCATCCGGGTCAAAGCCTATCCGACACCGACTCCGCCAGGTTGTCCGCGGGCTTGCAAGCGCAAACCGCCCTGCGGTAGACCGCAGGCACCCGGTACGCCGGGGTGCGCCATCCACCACCGATTTTTGGACTCACCCACAGGAACACGCGAGCATATTGCTGCGTTGATGACAACGAGGAAGCGAAAAGGCCAACTAAGATGCTCGCAGTAATCGGAAACGTGATCGCCGGACTCGGAGTTTTCAGTTTGTTCACCGCGACGTTGCGGCTATCAAAGCCAGGCCAGCGATCATAGACTCGTCCAGTGGTGAGCTCGGTCCTGCCGCGGGTCGCACGGGTATCCGCCCTGTCGGAGCTGACGCTCGCCGATGTCGACGCCGTTCGGCTCCTGCTGCGCGGTGACTCGGTGATCGACTGGCACCGGCTCAACTACGCCGACCACGCCGACGTCGATCGGTTCCTGCGGCTCAACGAGTTCGATCCCGAGAACGACGACGAGATGGCGCGGCTCGAGGACATCCGCAGCGATGCCGTCGAGTACCTGTCGCGCGCGTTCGCGATGGCGATCCCCGACGAGGTCGCCGGCGATCTGCCGGCGCGCGATCTGTTCCTGGTCGCGTCGAGCCACGGCCCGCACCAGAAGTGGGCGTGCGTCGTGCTCAAGGTCATGCACATCATCCACCACATCAACGGCCGCGCCGGGCTGCTCAAGATGTCGGTGTCCGACGAGATCATCTTCCGCGAGATCGAGCTCAAGGTCATGCAGGTGGTCGAGCAGCTGCGCGCCGCCGGCGCCCCGCTCGCCGAGTGGGAGTGGAGCCGCAAGCCGCGCGACTCGCAGATCACCAAGCTGATGGCGAAGCGCTCGACGATCGCCGCCAACATCTACGACAAGCTGCGGTTCCGGCTGATCGTCCCGAGCCAGGACGACCTGGTGCCGATCGTCGCCACGCTGACCCGCCAGCTGATCCCGTTCAACTACGTGGTGCCCGGCGAGTCGGTCAACCAGCTGATCGATCTGCGGCAGGTCGTGCAGGCCGCGGTCGACGCGAGCGGCCACAAGCCGAGCGACAACCCGTACAACGAGTTCTCCGGCCCCGAGTACCGGATCATCAACTTCGTCGCCGACCTGCCGCTGCGGATCGAGCGGCTGCTGCCGAGCGCCGAGATCATGGCCGACGCGTCGCACGTCGTGTTCGTGCTGACCGAGTTCCAGATCGCCGACAAGGCGACCGCCCAGCGCAACGAGTCCGGCGCGTCGAGCCACGAGGCCTACAAGGCGCGCCAGAACGAGCGGGTGCGGATGCGGCTGTTCCGCGAAAAAGACGATCCGCTGGCGCCGGACTGACCGGGCGCCCGCGGTCATTGGCGGCGCGGCGCGACTACGCGGCCGGGGCGCGGTTCGGCAGCAGCTGGCGCAGGTGCCAGGCCTGGATGTGCAGGCGGCGCTCGGCGGCGCGGCGCTCGCGCCCGGTGGTGCGCACCACGTTGCCGGCCATCGCGATCAGCGCGATGTGCGCGAGCAGCATCACCACGGTCTCGAGCGGGCGGTTGATGCCGTGCAGCACCGCCGACTGGATCCGCATCGTGTCGCCGTCGTACCACCAGGTGCGCTGGAACACGCCGGCGACCTCGAGCACGACCGGCGCGACGACCGCGACCGCGATCCACGCCAGCAGCAGGGCCGGCCGCGCGGCGAGCCGCGGGAACGAGCTCAGGCCGATCGCGATGCCGCACGTGATCACCGGGGTCAGCACGAACGGCCCGCCGAGCCGCGACGCGAGCAGCGTGGTCACCAGGGTCGACACCAGCGAGATCCACCCGATCTGCAGGCCGCGGCGATACGACAGCCACGACACGACCGCCATCCCGGCCATCGACCCGAAGAACCCGAGCAGCAGCGGCCAGCTCACCACGTGGACGAACGGCGCGACCGCGATGAACGGCACGATCGATGCGAACGCGATCATCGACATCCGGGCGCGCAGCTGGGTCGCGGCGCGATCGGTGTCGTCGAGGCTCTGGACCAGCGCCGGGGGCAGCACGCGCGGCGGCTCGACGATCAGCGCCGCGAGCAGATCGGCGGCCTCGATCGAGGCGGGATCGAGCGCGAGCGCGCGGCCCGCGGCGTGCACGGCGCCGGCGCGGCGATCGGGATCTCCGGACGCAAGTTGTGCCTTGGCATCGGCGAGCTGGGCGGCGGCGAGCTCGCGGCGGCGCTCGAGATCGCGGTCGCCGTCGAGGTAGTCCTGGATCCGCTGGGCGAGCGCGCGCGCGGTCGGTCGCGCGGCCGGGTCCTCGGCGAGCGCGGCGGTGCACGCGGCGTCGAGCTCGGGGGCGATCGCGCGCTCGGGGCGGCGCGCCGACGGCGCCTCGGTCGGGTTCGCGATCGCGTTGGCCGCGCCGCCGGCCCCGCGCGGGTGCAGCGGCTCGCCGGTCAGGATCTCGAACAGCACGCAGCCGAGCGCGTAGACGTCGAGCGCCGGGGTCATCGAGTAGCCGAGCGCCTGTTCCGGCGCCATGTAGCCCGGCGTGCCCATCACCGCGCCGACCTGGGTCTCGCCGGCGGTCGCCGCGATATCCTGGATCGACGGGCTCGCCGAGCCGTCGCCGACCACCAGCGCGACGCCCCAGTCGAGGACGTAGACCTCGCCGAAGTCGCCGAGCATGATGTTGGTCGGCTTGAGGTCGCGGTGGATCACGCCGTGCTCGTGCGCGAATTCGATCGCGAGGCAGACCTCGGCGAACGCGCGCAGCAGGCGCTGCGGCGGGCCGCCGAGCAGCTCCTGCAGCGTCACGCCGGCGAGCCGCTTCATCGTGAAGTACGGCCGGCCGTCGGCGTCGCGGCCGAGCTGGTGGACCGGCACGATCGCCGGATGCTGCAGCCGGGCCTGGATCTTGGCCTCGCGCAGGAACCGGCGCTCGGCCTCGATGTCCGGCGCCGTGCGCCGCATCCGCTTGAGCGCGACCTCGCGGCCGATCCATTCGTCGTGCGCGAGCACGACCTCGCCCATGCCGCCGCGGCCGAGCAGCTCGCGCAGCTCGTAGTCGCCGAACCGGACCGGGCCGCCGAACCCGTCGTCGAGCCCGTCGAGCTCCATCTCGACCGACACGTCGCCCAGCTCCGCCATCGCCTCGTCATCCCGAAACGGCTCGTCTATAGATAGGGGGCCTGCCCGCCCCCGATCTCGCGGCGAAGCCGCTCGATTCACCCCTCCGCGCGTCGGGTCGCGCGGAGCCTCGCCCTGGGGGCCCTGCCCCTTCCCACGCGTCGGGTCGCGCGGATCCTCACGCGGTTCTTCGACTGATGGGCCCTGCCGTCCCCGGCCCTCGACCACGGTCGCGTGCTCCGGCTCCTTCACGCTCATGGCCGGAGATGTTAGCCGACGACGACGGGCACGCCAGTCAATGCGCCGAGCTTGTCCGCGGGGTCGCGCTCGGGACCACCTGGCGCAGGTGCCAGGCCTGCAGCTCGAGCTGGCGCGTCGCATCGCGCTGCCGGCGCGCGAGCCCGCGCGACAGGATGCCGACCACCGTGAGCAACGCTACCAGGAGCAGCGCGAACGCGATCTGGACCGGCCCCGACGAGAACCGCACGACCGACGAGCCGAGCACCAGCTCGCCGCCGGGGGTGAATCGGTAGGTCGGCGCGACCACGCCGCACAGCTCGAGCGTCCACGGCACCATGACCGAGGCGCCGAGGATCGCCGCCATCACCGGGACCCGCCCGAGCTTGGGGTGCGCCGCGTAGGCGATCAGCGTCGTCGCCGCGAGGGTCGGCGCGATGATGAACGGGCCGACGATGTGCGCGACCAGGCCGATCAGCACCGCGTTCAAGCACGCGTTGCCGTAGATCCGCAGCCGCGAGATATCGGTGCGCCGGGACAGCGTGATGATGTGGATCACGCTCGCGAGCGCGAGCACCGCGAACGCGACCACGAACACCGGATCGCGGACCCCGGTCCACAGCATCAGCGGCACGAACGCCAGGTAGCCGAGCATCGCGGACGCGGCGAGCCGGCCCTGGTGCTGCGCCGACTCGATGTCGATCTGCTCGAGCCGGTGCTCGACCTCGGCGGGCGGGTGCTTCGGCGGCTTGAGCATCAGGTGAGTCACCAGGTCCGCGGCCTCGGTCGCGGTCGGATCGAGCGCGAGCGCGCGGCCGGCGGCCTGCATCGCGATCCGGCGCTGCGCCTCGTCCTCGCCGCGGCTGAGCGCGGCGCGGGCCCGCACGATGTGCTCCTTGGCGAGCGCCGCGCGCGCCGACACGTCGCGATCGCCGTCGAGGAACGCCTGCACCGCGTTGCCGAGCGCGCGCGCCGAGCGGTAGCGTCCGTGCGGCTCGATCCGGGTCGCGAGGTCGCAGATCGTGTCGAGCTCGGGCGGCGCGTCCGGCCGGTAGTTCGACGGCCGGGCGACCGGCTGGGTCAGCGCCTCGCCGACGTTGCGCTTCTCCGGGTGGAGCGCGACCCCGGCGGTGATCTCGAACAGGATGCAGCCGAGCGAGTAGATGTCGGCCGCGGGGCCGGCGCGGTCGCCGGCGAGCTGCTCGGGCGCCATGTACGCCGGGGTGCCGAGCACCGTGCCGATCTGGGTGTCGCCGGTGTCGAGCCGGAGATCGGGCGCCACCAGCGACAGGCTGGTCGGGCCCTCGACGTCGAACGCGTCGACCGGGGCGTCGAGCCCGACGTCGGTCATCGGGCGCGCGACGCCCCAGTCGAGGACGTAGACCTCGCCGAAGTCGCCGAGCATGACGTTCGCAGGCTTGAGATCGCGGTGGACGATCTTGCGGCTGTGCGCGAACTCGACCGCGAGGCAGACCTCGACGAACGCGCGCAGCAGGCGCAGCCGCGCCGCGGCCTCGTCGGGCTCGTCACCGGCGCGCAGCCGGGCGAGTAGCTCGAGCATCGTCGTCCCCGATAGCCGCGTCATCACGAAGAACGGACGGCCATCGCGATCGACCGCGAGATCGTGGACCGGCACCACCGCCGGGTGCTCGAGCGAGCCCTGGGCGCGCGCCTCGCGCACGAACCGCGCGAGCTCCTCGGCGGTCGGCGCCGCGTTGCGGATCCGCTTGATCGCGACCTCGCGGTCGATGTGCTTGTCGTAGGCGAGCACGACCTCGCCCATCCCGCCCTCGCCGAGCACGTGGCGCAGCTGGTACCGCGCGATGTCGCCGACCGGCAGCTTCGACATCTCGTGGCGGACCCGCAGCGGCTGCGCCACCGGCGGGTTCAGCGCCGCGCGCACCGGTGGCGTGTGGCCGGCGCTGGTCGTCGCGTGGCCGAGATCGCCGACGCCATGGCTCCCGATTCCCGGCAAGGTCGGCAACGCCGCCCGCTCACCCCGCACCGTGTCGTTGTCATCGTCGACCATCGGCTGCGATGGTATGCCAGCTCGGCCGCAGCTGGCGCGCCCAGTGTGTGGCTCGTGTCTCAACGTAGTTTTCCATCCGCGCGCGGGGGCGTCCGCCTACATCGCCGGTGTGGTCGCGCGGCGCGGGCAGGATCCATAGCTCGGCGGCGTCGGCCATGCCGAGCCGGAGCGTGCGCTCGCTGGTGCGCGGATCGAGCTCGGCCGGCGCCAGCGCCGCGTCGATCAGCGCCGCCAGGTGGACCTGGCTGCCGGCGAGCAGCTGGGTGCCGCGCGCGGTCAGCGCGAGCCCGCGGCCCTGGCGCACGAACAGCGGCGCCCCGACCGCCGCCGTCAGCCGGCGCAGCGCGGCGCTGACCGCCGGCTGGGTCAGGTACAGCCGCGCCGCGGCGTGGGTGACGCTGGCGTGCTCGGCGACCACGACGAACACGCGGAGCAGGTTGAGGTCGAGGTCCCTCGCATAATGGGCGTGCATGGCTGGCACGCATTCTATTCACGGGCGTGATGCGATGACCACCCGGCACCGCGCACCCGGCGAGCACGATGCCCGAGCCCTCAGCGCGCAAGTTCGATTCCCGCGCTCTGTCGATCGGCTTCACCCCAACGAGGAACGTCGGTCTCGCCATCCGGAACGAGCTTGATCCTCGATCGCTCAGCGCGACGTGCGCTTCACCTGCCACGAGCCGGTCTGGACCTGCCCCGTCGCCCCGACCTTGGTCTTGAACCCACCCTCGATCTCGTCGCCGGAGCGCGTGCCGAGGAACGTCGTCTCGACCTGGCAGCTGCACGCCGGATCCGTGTACGGCGCGATCGTGCCGCGCACCTGGCCGTCCTTGACGTTGACGAACTCGATCTTGAGCGGCGTCGTGCCGCCCATGCGGACCTCGCCCTCGGCCGAGTGCTGCCCGACCCGTAGGTCGAACGTGACCGGCCCGCTGCGCCCGCTCTCGACGCCCTGATAGTTGCCTTCCCAGGTCCCGGCCAGCTTCACCAGCTCGTTGTCGGTGCCCTGCACCGTCACCTCCTGCTGGCCACCGCCACAGGCCCCCAGGAGCGCGAGCGCGAGGATCGAACAACGCAGCGACATCCCCTTCCTTCTCACGCCGCGCCGAACCGATCAACCCGGGCCCAGCCCAGGGAAGCCCGAGCGGTCAGGCGCACGCCGCGAGCAGCGCGGATCCCCACTCGCCGACGCGCCACTGCCGCACGCCCTCGACGGCGGCCAGCTCGTCGAGGGTCCGCGGGCCGGCGGCCACGAGCCGATCGATCAGGCGCTGCGGCATGACGATCGACGGCTCGAGCCCCGAGCGCGCCGCCTGCTCGACGCGCCACGCCCGCAGCGCCTCGGCGCGCCGGTGGGTCGCGGCCGACATCGGGGTGCGCTGGCTCGGCTCGCGCGCCGGCAGCTCGGCCTCGGGCAGCTCGCGCCCGCGCACGACGGCGGCGAACACGGCCTCGGCCTCGCCGGCCTGGCGCGGGAACTGCGACAGCGCGCGCGCGACGTCGTCGACCGTCGCCGGGACCTGCTCGGCCATGGCCAGCAGGACCTCGGGGCCGACGATCTTGAACGGCGGCCGATCGGCGGCAGCCCCGCGCGCCTCGCGCCACACGTACAGCTCGCGGAGCACGGCCTGCTGGCGTCGCGACAGCTTCGCCGAGCCCTTGATCCGCCGGAACTCGTCGGGGCCGGTCCGCTTCACGCCCGGCGGCAGGCCGGCGAGCGCCGCGAACTCCTCGCGGGCCCACTCGGTGCGGCCGGCGGCGGCGAGTCGCTGGGTCAGCCTGGCCGCGAGCGCCATCAGGTGTTCCACGTCGGCCAGGGCATACGCCTCCTGCTTGGCGGTCAGCGGCCGCTTCGACCAGTCATCGCGCTGGCTGCCCTTGCTGAGCTCCACGCCGAGCTCGTTGCGCACCAGCGCCTGCAGGCCGACTTCCTGGTCGCCGAGCATCCGCGCCGCGATCGAGGTATCGAACATCGTGCGAAACCTGAACCCGAAGTCGCGCCGCATCGACGACACATCGTTGTCGCCACCGTGCACGACCTTGAGCACCGAGGCCTCCCACAGGATGGGCGCGAGCGGCGACAGATCGCGGAGCGCGAGCGGATCCACCAGCCACGACCCGGCGCCGAACGCCGTCAGCTGGATCAGACAGACCTTCTCGGTGTAGTGATGCAGGCTGTCGGCCTCGGTGTCGATCCCGAGCGCACGGCACTCCGCCAGGTCATCGACGAGCTCGGCGAGCTGGTCCGCGGTGCGAATCCATCGGGTCGGGGAGCGATCCACGGCCCACCATAACAGCGGACCCGCGCGCCATCGCGCGAACGGCCGTCACGGGGCCCGACGGCAACTGCGGCCTCGCCATTTCCGGCAGCCGCGCGGCCTCGCTGACCGAGCGCGAGCGCACAGCGGTTGGTTGTCCACGATCCCGGGGCGCGGATCGGCCCGGGCGAGGTCTCGATCGCAGATCACGGGCGCGTCGGCACCGTCCGTGCACGTGGATCACCCAGATGCCGAAGAAGCTCTCAAAGACGCTCACGCTCCGCGGCAAGGTCATCGCACACAACATCAGCCCCAAGGGTCACGTCGAGGGAGCACGGATCGAGACCCCCAAAGGAATCGCTGTCCGGTGAGCGGACACACAAGACAGCTGGACAAGCCCAGCGCCCCCCACGACGCCAGGCGGCGTCGTGGCCGAGCACGCAGCCGGCTACACCGAGGCGGCGCATGCGAAGCATCAGCCTCCGATCGAGCGCGAAGCCCGACGCGAAATTGCCAGTCGTGTTCATGACCAGTTTCTTTCTGTTCCCGCTCCGGCATGCCATGGTCGTCTCGCCGATGCGTACAAGGTTCGATCAGTTCGGCAAGCAGATGGTTCGCACCGCGCTCGAGGCCGGCGGTTCCGTCGAGACCGACGCGGAGGTCCCAGTCGACACCCGCAGGATCGACCTCTGGTTCATGCCTGATCCTGCACGCGAGTCAGTGCCTGATTACCTCGGTGTGTTGGGGCGCATCGCGGATGGGCCGAGCACGCTCGAGTTCTTTCACAACACACCGAGCGGCGAGGAGCTCGCCGCCTGTCTGATCAAGCACGGCGAATTCCGCCACTTCCTTTCGCTACGCAGGACGCCGCCGCCGGTTCCCACCCAATGGGTCATCTCGTCCGGTCGTCCCGACGGTGGCATCGACGGCTTGTGGTTGCGCCCGATTGCCGGTTGGCCGCACGGCTTCTACGAAGGCCCACCACTGCTGTGGACGCGCCTTGTGGTGGTGAACGAGCTCCCGGTGGCGCGGGACACGCTGCTCGTACGGCTGCTCGGTGCGGGCGTGGTGCTCAAGCAGGCGATCGCCGAGCTCAAGGAGTTACAGGCGGAAGCGCCGGAGCGCACGCTAGCGCTGCCCAGTCTGCTACGCTTGCGGTTGACCGTGCCGAGCGATCCGGAGAAGCAGACCACCGACGACCAGGAGTTTCTCGTGGATACCCAAGACATCGTCGAGACCTGGCGGCGCGAAGCGATCCAGGAAGGTGTTCAGCAGGGCGTTCAGCAGGGCGTTCAACAGGGACTCGAGCAGGGCGTCAAGCGAGGAGTCGCGCACTCGCTGGTCGAGGTCTACGAGGCCCGCTTTGGCGCGATGCCCGAAGACCTCCGCGCGGTGGTGGAAGATACCGATGACGAGCCTACGCTCGTCGCCTGGCTGCGGCTCGCTAGTACTCGCAGCACAGACGAGATCGCTGCGGCCATCCGCTCGTTCCGAGCCAGCTAGCAAAGCTAGCAAAGCTAGCAATCAGTGCGCGTCGCCGGGGCACAAACGACGAACGGCCGGGTTGGCCCCGGCCGCACACATACAACGTTCGCCGCCAGCGCGTCGGCTGGACAAAGCGCGGGTGGTTACAGCGAGCGGAGGAACGCGACCAGGTCTTCCTTCTCGCTCTTGGTGAACTTGATGTTGAACCGGGTGTCGTAGAAGTCGACCACCGCCTCGAGGTCCGCCGCGAAGCCGTTGTGAAAGTACGGGGCCCGGGGCGCCAGGTCGCGCAGCATCGGGCCCTTGAACCGACCGATGTGCGACCACTTGCCGTCCACCAGCGCACGGCCCGGGTCCGTCGTCTGCACCGTCTCGCCCGTCGTCTTGTTGCGCAGCGTGTACAGCGGCATGTCCGCCGTCCGCCGCGACGCGTCCGTCAGCCCGATGTTCAGC
>DATBBB010000435.1:0-54744 GCA_036271215.1 Kofleriaceae bacterium
GCCCCGCCGGTCCCAAGCCCGGCCCCGCCGGTACCAAGCCCGGCACCGCCGGCCCCAGGTCCGGTCCCGGCGCCACCGCGAGCAAGCCGGGCTCCGGCGCCGCCAAGCCCGGCGCACCCGGCGACCGGCCCGGCGCGGCCCCGGGCACGGCGGCCCACCCGCCGGCGCAGGCCATGGCCACCCCGGTCGGCGCCACCCGCGAGGCCGGCAAGCCGGCGCGCAGCGAGCACGCGGTGTTCCGCCTGGTCGACAACCGCCACGCGGCGCATCGCTACAGCGACGGCGAGCTGGTGCTCGATGCCGGAGACGTCGGGTTCGCGCGCTACACCCGGTTCAGCATGCCGGCGCCCCGCTGGCAGCTCGGCTGGGAGATCGAGGGCGAGCGCGCCGCGATCGCCGAGCACCTCGCGACCCTCGAGGTCCCGCTGTCGGCCGAGCAGGCCGCGCACATCACGTACGTCACCGCGCGGATCCACGGCGCCAAGCACCAGCACCTCACGCTCAAGGTCAATGGCCGCAAGCCGGGCCCAGGCAAGGACGCGCGGATCGAGCTGGTCGACGGCTGGTTCACGATCGCGATCCCGGTCGCGCACGGTTACTTCACCGCCGGCGAGAACGAGCTGGTGCTCGAGACCGCCGGCAGCGACGACAGCATCGCGCTGGCGTGGATGCGGTTCGGCACCTCGATCGGCGGCCGCGATCCGCGCGCCGATCAGGGGTTCGACGCCAAGGCCGAGACGGTGGCGCTGGCCCGCAACGCCGCGCTCGCGTGGTACGTGACGATCCCCGACGGCGCGCACTTCGTCGCGGCGGTCGCCGGCCCGTGCAAGGTCGAGCTCCGCGCGCGCGCGGGCGACGACAGCTTCGCCGGCGGCCTGCTCACCGCCGACAACCCGCGGGTCGATCTGGGCGCGATGGCGGGCCGCGTGGTCGCGCTGACCCTGACCGCGCGCGACTGCCCGCGGGCCACGCTCGAGGCGCCGCGGATCACCGTGCATGGTCCCGCCCCGGCGGCGCTGCCGCACGCCGAGCCGCCGCGCTACGTGATCCTGTGGGTGATGGACGCGCTGCGCGCCGACAAGATCCCGACGTTCACGCCGGGCGCCCGGGCGCAGACCCCGAACTTCGACGAGCTCGCGAAGACCAGCACGGTGTTCCGCCAGTACTACGTCCAGGGCAACGAGTCGCAGACCAGCCACTCGAGCATGTGGACCGGGCTGTACCCCGCGGTGCACGGCGTGCGGCTCGCCGGGGTCGGCGGCGTGTGGCAGATCGGCCGCCAGTTCGACGTGCTCGCCCAGGACATGGCCGCCGCGCACTACACGACGCTCGCGGTGACCGGCAACGGCTTTGTCAACGAGGACGGCGGCTACGCGCGCGGGTTCCAGGAATTTCGCAACATGATGCGCGAGACCGGGGTCGAGAACGGCATCATCTACGGCCAGCAGATCGTCGACGCCGCGCTCGGCAAGCTCGATCAGCACCGCACCGATCCGGCCTACCTGTTCCTCGGCACGATCGACACCCACGGGCCGTGGATCGCGCGCCGGCCGTGGATCGACATCTACTCGCCGGGCCCCTATCACGGGCCGTTCCAGGAGTTCGGGACTGCCAAAGATCTGGGCTTCAAAGCCGGCTCGATGGGCTGTAGCATCATCCCACCGCCGGCCGACATCGAGCGACTGCGGGCGATCTATGACTCGGCGATCAGCTATCACGACCAGCAGGTGGGCCGGATGGTCAAGCAGCTGCAGTCGTGGGGGATCTGGGATCAGACGATGCTGATCATCACCGCGGATCACGGCGAGGAGCTGTTCGAGGATCAGCGCTGCGGCCACGGCGGCTCGCTGCGCGACTCGCTGGTCCGGGTGCCGCTGCTGGTCCACGATCCGGCGCGGTTCCCGGCCGACACGATCGTCGACGAGGGCGCCGAGGGCGTCGACCTGATGCCGACGGTGCTGGCCGCGATCGGCGCGCCGATCCCGGAGGGGCCGCAGGGCGCCGCGCTCGAGCCGCTCGCCCAGGGCGTGGGGCGCGGCTGGGCCCGGCCGTCGTACGCCTCGCAGTACGAGTACGCGCACGCGATGCGGATCGGCCGCTGGAAGATCCGGGTCGGCAGCCACGGCGTGCCGATCATCGACGACCTCGCGGCGGATCCCGGCGAGAAGGTCGATCTGCTGACGACCCACCCGGTCGAGCGCCGGATGCTGACCGACAACCTCGGGATGTTCCTCGCGCTGCGCACCAAGTGGCGCAAGTCGGAGTGGGGCGTGGTCACCAGCGTCACGCCGGCCGGCGCGCTCGCGCTCGATCAGGTGTCGACGCCGTGATCCGCGCGCTGGCGATCGCGGTGGCGTGTGCGGCGTGCGCCGGCGCGGACGTCTCGCCGCCCGCCAGCCCGGCGTCGCCGCTGGCGCCCGACGCGGCGCTGTCGAGCCCGCTGGAGCCCGGCGCGGATCTTCACGAGGCCCACGATCCGCACACCCTCAGCGCCGGCGACGATCCGCAGGCCGCGCCATCGAACGTCGCGGATCTGCCGCCCGCCCCCGCGGTGATCGCGCCGGCCGACATCCCCGGCGCGTCCACTACCTCCGGTGCCGCCGGCGACCCGGGTGCCCCCGGCGAACCAGAGGTCTGGCTCAAGGGCGTCACCCACGTCCACGCCAAGGCGTCGGGCGATTCCTCCGAGCCGCCCGCCAGCGTGATCGCGTGGTACGAGCAGCACCACTACGACTTCATCGCGCTCACCGATCACAACCGGGTCAGCGAGCTCGATCCGAAGTCGAACACCCGCGGCCAGATCACGCTGCGCGATCCGCAGCATGGCCTGATCGTGCTGTCGGGCATCGAGCTGACCCACAACCCGATCGGCTGCCTGCCAGTCGGCGATCCGAGCCGCAACTGCCGGATCCACGTCAACCTGCTCGGGCCGACCGCGCGCCCCGGCAAGCGCCTCGAGTGGGCCGAGCGCCGCAGCCATGCGCGGCTCGACATGTATCGCGCCGCGGCCGCCGCGCAGGCCTCGCTCGGCGGGATCGCGCAGATCAACCACCCGCAGTGGCTGTGGGGCATGACCCCGGACCTGCTGGTCGAGCTATCGCGCCGCGGGATGCGGCTCATGGAGATCGCGAACGCGGCGTTCACCCGGTGGAACGCCGGCGACGCCACGCACCTGTCGACCGAGGCGCTATGGGACGCCGCGCTGATGCAGGGCGCGACCGTCTGGGGCACGGCGTCCGACGACGCGCACCACTACCAGGGCCACGGCCAGTGGCCGCCCGGCGGCGGCTGGGTCGTCGTCCACGCGCGGCGCGAGCCCCAGGCGATCCTCGATGCGCTCGCCGGGGGCCGGTTCTACGCGTCCAACGGCGTCGTGCTCGAGCACGCCGAAGTGGACGGCGAGGACCTGCGCGTCGAGATCGATCCGGCCGCGCCGGGTCGCTACACCATCGAGTTCATCGAGAACGGCCGGCGCGCCGACTCGATCGCCGGCAAGGTCGCGAGGCGCCCGCTACCCGCCGAGGGCTATGTGCGTGCGGTCGTTACCCGTGACGACGGTAAGCGCGCGTGGGTGCAACCAGCCCGCCGATAGCGATGCCGTGCTGAAACCAGCGCGTCCGGCGCTCACAGCGCCGTATAGCCGTGCTTGACCGCGAACCGGGTGAGCTCAGAATTATTCCGAAGTCCGAGCTTCTTCAGCACGTGACCGCGATGGGTATCGACGGTCTTGATGCTGATCTCGAGGTGCTCGGCGATCTCGCGGTTGGTCAGGCCGCGAGCGAGCATCTCCATCACCTGCTGCTCGCGCGCAGTGAGCGCGCTGGCAGGGTGCCCGTCGCCCGTCCTGAGGAGATCTTCTACCCCGGGCGGAATGACTTGCTCACCCCGGCTGACCGCGCGGATCGCCGCCAGCAGGGCGTCTGGTTCCACGGCCTTGTTCACGTAGCCGTGCGCGCCTGCCCCGATGGCACGCGCGGCATAGCTCTGCTCGGTGTGCCAGGTGAGCACGACGACGAGCGGCGCCGTGTCCATGGGGCGTAGCTCCGTCAGCACGTCGAATCCCGAGCGATCCGGCAGGCTGATGTCGAGGATGAGCACGTCGGGACGCTCGTTCTTGACCATCTCGAGCGTCTCTGCCGCCGTGCCGGCTTCTCCGACGACCTCGATGTCGTCCGCCTTGCTGAGCGCCTCTCGCAATGCCCAGCGGACAATGGTGTGGTCTTCTGCGATTGCTAGTCTGATCATAGGGACCTCCGCGGTCTTGGTGCGAGAAATAAGCAACCGGCGCGCCGTCTTTGGGGGACGTCACGGTGAGGACGTCCTGGCCAGCTCTGACTGTTCATGGCGCATGAATGCTGTACCCGTTCGGTCGGCGATCGGCGCGTGCAGCCGGTATGTACATGAACACGGCATCGCTGTACGGCGCGCGTGGCCGCGGAAAGCGCGGCATGGAACAAACCTTATCTCTCAGCTTAGGACGTGTTGGGCCGCGAGCGCACGCGTTTCTTTGCCTAACCGATCGTTACCCCGGCAAACACCTTTCGTCGAGACCATGCAGATCATGCAGGGTCTGGGGCGCGCGGTGGGTCGCACGAAGCCGGCTCGCCAAGTAGGATGCGCGCCTGATGGATCGCCCCTTCGTCGTCGGGATCGCTGGCGGCACCGGCTCGGGCAAGACGACGGTCGCCCACAAGCTGGCGAGCGCGATGCCGGCCGGGCGCTGTGTGACGATCGAGCACGATGCGTACTATCGCGATCAGAGCCACCTCTCGCTCGAGGACCGCGCGGCGATCAACTACGATCACCCCGCGTCGCTCGAGAGCGCATTGCTCGCGGTCCACCTGCGTGAGCTGCGCAGCGGGCGCACGGTCGAGGTCCCGCTCTACGACTTCGCGACTTATACCCGCCGGCCGGAGAGCCGCCGGGTCGAGCCGGCGCGCGTGATCATCGTCGAAGGCATCCTGGTGTTCGCCGAGCCGGCGCTGCGCGAACAGATGGATATCAAGATCTTCGTCGATACCGATCCCGACATCCGGCTGATGCGGCGGATCCGGCGAGATCTCGAGCACCGCGGCCGGACGTTCCAGTCGGTGCGCGAGCAGTACTATGCCACGGTGCGGCCGATGCACCTCGAGTACGTCGAGCCGACCAAGCGGTGGGCCGATTTGATCATCCCCGAGGGCGGGGACAACCGGATCGCGCTCGACATCGTGCTCGGCCGGCTGTGGCGGATTGTCCACGAGTAAGCCGCGGCGCTCACGAGTAGGTCACGCAGCGCTCTGTGTGCGCCCAGGGGTGCGCGTCAGACCACCAGCACGCCGGAGCCGGTCGTGATCCGCGCGGCGAGGTCGCGGTGGGCCTGCGCGGCCTCGGCGAGCGGGTAGCGGCGCTCGACCGGGATCTTCACTTTTCCGCTGGTCACCATCCCGAACAGCTCGTCGGCCATGCCCTGCGCGGACTCACGGTCCGAGACATAGGTACCCAGAGTAGGGCGCTGAACATACAGTGAGCCCTTTTGTGCTAGCACGCCAAGCGCGACCGGCGGGACCGCGCCGGACGCGTTGCCGAAGCTGACCAGCAGGCCGAGCGGCGCCAGGCAGTCGAGCGAGCGCTCCCAGGTGTCCTTGCCGACCGCGTCATAGACCACCGGAACGCCCTTGCCGCCGGTGATCTCACGGACCCGCGCGACGACGTCCTCGCGGTGGTAGTTGATGACGTGCGCGGCACCATGCTGTGCGGCGAGCTGACACTTGTCATCGGTGCCGGCGGTACCGATCAGCTGGAGGCCGAGCGCCTTGGCCCACTGGCAAGCGATCAGGCCCACGCCGCCGGCCGCCGCGTGCCACAGGATCGACGTGCCGGGCGACAGATCGACGTGGGTCCGGCGCAGCAGGTACTGCACCGTCAGCCCCTTGAGCATCATCGCGGCGCCGGTCTCGAAGTCGATCACGTCCGGCAGCTTGACCACCGGAAACGCCGGCATGATCCGCGCCTCGGCGTAGCTCCCGGGGCTGCGCGCGGTGTAGGCAACGCGATCGCCGACCGCGAGGTGCGCGACGCCGGGGCCGACCGCCTCGATCACGCCGGCGCCCTCGGTGCCGAGCACGAGCGGCAGCGGGAGCGGATACAGCCCGGTGCGGTGGTAGATGTCGATGAAGTTGATGCCGCACGCGCGATGTCGGATGCGGACCTCGCCGGGGCCGGGCTCGCCGATCGCGAGCTCCGCCAGCTGCATGACATCGGGATCGCCAAAGCGTTCGATCTGGATCGCCTTCATGGGGTGCCGCCAAGCTATCACCGAGAGGTATAGTTGGCCGCATGCTCGCGGTTGTTACCGGAGGTGCCGGGTTCATCGGGTCGCACACCGTCGATCGCCTGATCGCGGCTGGCCACCATGTCGTGGTGCTCGATGACTTCCGCACCGGCAAGCGCGCCAACCTCGCGCACCACGCCGGGGGCGGCGTGCTCGACATCGTCGCGTGCGACGTCTCGCACGGCATCTTCGCCGCGCTCGCGCCGCTGACCGCCAAGCACGGGCCGGTCGAGCGCATCGTCCACCTCGCCGCGCAGGTCTCGGTGGTGCACTCGGTCGACAACCCGCTGGTCGACATGCAGGTCAACTATGGCGGGACCCTGCACGTCCTCGAGTACGCGCGCGCGACCGGGGTCAAGAAGGTCGTGTTTGCGTCGTCGGCCGCGGTGTACGGCGACGTCACGGAGATGCCGGTCGGCGAGGACACCCCGACGCGCCCGGTGTCGCCGTACGGGATCGACAAGCTCGCGTCCGAGCTCGCGCTCGACTATTACGCCGCGGTCCACGGCGTGCCGACCACGTGGCTGCGGTTCTTCAACGTCTACGGGCCGCGCCAGGATCCGTCGAGCCCGTACTCCGGGGTGATCTCGATCTTCGCGGACCGCGCGCGCGCCGGCCGGCCGCTCACGCTGTTCGGCGATGGCAGCCAGACCCGCGACTTCGTCTATGTCGGCGACGTGGTGCGCGCGATCACCGCGGCGCTCGGCGATGGCCACAGCCGGGTGGTCGCCAACGTCGGGACCGGCGGCGAGATCAGCGTGCTCCAGCTGGCGCGCACGATCGTCGAGCTGTGCGGTGGCAAGAGCGAGATCGTCCACGCGCCGGCGCGCGCCGGGGAGATCCTGAAGTCGCGGGCGCGGGTCGATCGGCTGCGCGATGTGCTCGGCGTGGTCACCGAGACCTCGCTGGTCGATGGCCTGCGCGAGACCCTGCGCTGATCATTGCCTTGCGCGTGCGCCCGGGCCGCGTCGGGTCTCGGGTCGGAGCACGCGCGTTCACGAGCCGTAGCGTTGCGTTGCATGGCGCCGCGACTGGCCGTGGTTGCCGGCTTGGCGAGTTGCCACCCGGCGCGACAGGCACCAGTGCGCCCGATCGTCGACGGGCGCGACTGCAGGTGCTTCGATGGTCCGACGAATCCGCGCGGCGGCTGTGCGCTGCGCCGCAATCGGGTCGTCGAGTGGCGGCAGGCTGCGCGAATTGCGCACGGCGCTGCGCGAGTCGAGTGTGGATCGCGTGGGCCCGGTTTCGGTTCTATCCGCGCCGGTTCGGGACCTGAAAGTCTGTCCCGGCTCGCCGGCGAGGCACTTTTGTTGACTCGAGGTCAATATCGAGGCCGAAGGCCCCAGCCGCGCGCCGCTAATCGTGCGTCGCGCTTCATCCCCGGCTCGGCACCACATTTGCTGATAGGGCCGGCATGCTGAAGACTCTATCGATTCTCGCCGGCGTCCTCGCGATGCAGGCATGTGCGACGAGCGATGGCAGCTCTGCCGACAAGATCCAGGCGGGTGTTGCGCCGACCAAGCCGTCCGCGGACGGTTCGCGCGTCGGGTTCATCCTCGCGCACGGCCTGGGCGGCAGCGTCGACAGCTTCGATCCCGCGATCGTCACCGCGCTGCAGGCCGATGGCTTCTACGTCCTGCGCGACGCGGTGCCGCCGGTCGACAGCGTGGCGAACCGCGCGACCTCGCTCGCCGGCCAGGTCGATGGCTTCATCTCGGCGAACAAGCTCGACCAGGTCCACATCATCGCGCACTCGATGGGTGGCCTCGACAGCCGCTACCTGATCTCGACGCTCGGCTACGCCGACAAGATCACGTCGCTGACCACGCTTGGCACGCCGCACCGCGGCTCGCCGATCGCCGACATCGCGCTCGGGATCTCCGACGATCTGTCGACCTCGGTCGAGGACGCGCTGCTCGCGTTGACCAACGTGATCGGCTCGGGCGTCGACTCCGAGCACCTCGACCTCGCGCTGACCGACCTCGCCGAGGCCAACGCGCCGGCGTTCAACGCTGCCAACCCGGACGCCGCGGGCGTGACGTACAACTCGTACGCTGGCTACAGCACGCTGTGGGGCATCCCGAACTTCAATGCCGACGCGCTGTGCTCGGCGTCCGGCGTCAAGACGCCTGATCCGTCGTCGCTGCCGGGCGAGCTCCAGCTGACCGGCCCGATCATCGGCGGGCTGGCGTTCCGCCCGCATGACGGCGTGGTGCCGATCGACAGCGCGTCGTGGACCGGCTTTCTCGGCTGCATCCCGACCGACCACCTCGACATGACCCGCGCCGGCGAGAAGGACGCGTCCGATCTCGACATCGACCTCGTGCCGTTCTATCGCCAGGTCGCCGCGCGCGTCGCCGGCGTCTCGCCCGGTCGCTGAGCGATCCCGCGCGTCCGAACGCCATCGCGGTCGGCGCGCGAGCCCCTCGCTTAGATCGAGGTCGTCTTCTTGCCGGCCTTGACCCAGCCGGCGATGCCTTCCGGCAGCACCTGCACGTGGGTGTAGCCGGCGGTGAGCGCCTTCTCGGCCGCGTAGTGCGAGGCGCCGCACGCCGTGTTGGCGCAGTAGAACACCAGGTTCGTGGCCTTGTCGCTCGGCAGGTTGTCGAGCTGGTCCATGTCGGTGAGCAGCACCGCGCCGGGGATGACGCCCATCTGCTGGCGGGTCGGTGTGCCGTTGGCGTCGACCGCCTGGCACGCGTGATCGGCGAGCATGTGGTCGAGCTGATCGACCGTGACCTCGGCGATCGATCGCTGCGGCACCGGCGCGACCTGCGCCCGCGCGGCCGAGGAACCGTCCTTGTCCGCGGCCTTCGAGCAGCCGGCGGCCAGGCCCAACCCGAGCAGGAGCGGGAACACGATGGTGCGCATGACCGGGACCGTACCCGAGCCCGGCGCGCCCGGCCACTGTGCAACGCGCGACCATGGGCCTGCGCTGCGCTGCGCTGCGCTCGGCGCGGCTCGACTCAGCGCTGCGCGGCGCGCTGCTCGGCTGGGCTCGGCGGGGCGCGGCGCTCCTGGCTGTGCAACACTGGGCCGCGTGCCTCGGGCCGTCGTAGCCGCGTACCTGGCGTGTGCGTTGATCTGGGGTACGACCTGGTTCGCGATCCGCGCGTCGATCGCCGCCTACCCGACGTTCACCGCGCTCGCGCTGCGGTTCGCGATCGCC
This sequence comes from Kofleriaceae bacterium, assembly GCA_036271215.1. Taxonomy (GTDB): domain Bacteria; phylum Myxococcota_A; class Polyangia; order Haliangiales; family Haliangiaceae; genus JABFXX01. Next base: position 9,483 of record DATBBB010000435.1, read on the forward strand.
GCGGTGATCCTCGTGCCGCTCGCCGCGCGCGCCCGGCCGTGGCCGCGCGGCCGGATGTGGGGCTGGCTCGTGGTCGCGGGCGTGCTCGACGCCGGCGGTTACCTGCTGGTCTACCTCGGCGAGGAGCGGGTCCCCGGCGCGGTCGCCGCGGTGGTCTACGGCACCCAGCCGCTGATCCTCGCGGTGCTGCTGACCGCGGTCCGGATCGAGCGGCTGACCCGGCGCCACCTGACCGGCGCGACGATCTCGATCGCCGGCGTGATCGTCCTGTTCCTCGATCGGCTCGACGTCTCGGCGCACCAGGCCGCCGGGGTCGGCCTGATCGTCGGCTCGGTCGTCGTCGCGACCGTCTACTCGATGATCATGAAGCAGAAGACCTCCGCGGTGAACAGCCTGGTCGCCACGACGATCTTCTTGACCGTCACCGCGGTCGTGCTCGTCGCGGTCGCGCTGGTCGCGGGCGACTCCATCCCGTGGCCACCGCCGCCGGGTCCGACGTTCGCCCTGGGCTACCTCGCCATCGTCGGCTCGGTGGTCGCCTTCCTGATCTACTTCTGGCTGCTCGGCCGGACCAGCCTGATCGTCACCAGCACGCTGGTGTTCGTCTACCCGCTGGTCGCGATGATCACCGACCGGCTGTTCGAGCACGAGCTGCAGCTGACCCCGCGCGCTTACCTCGGCGCCGCGATCACCCTGGGCGGCCTCGCGGTCAGCCTGGTCCGCCGCTGACGACATCCCCCGCGCGCCCGCGGCGACAGGCGCGGATCAGGCCGGCAGGAGCGCCAGCGCGACCGACGCCAACATGGCGAGCTGCTGCGCGCGGATCAGCTCGAGGCCGAGTTCGACGCCGAACCGGATGGTCACCCCGCCGGACACGAACACCGTCGGGTTCCGGCGCTCGCCGAGGTCGCGGCTCAGCGCTGCTAGTGCGCCCTCGAGCGCGTCGCGCGGCGTGCCGTCGGGAGCCAGCACGTCCAGGTAGGCGCGGACGTGGTTGAGCCCCGGTGGGAGGTCGACGCGGCGGCGCGCGATCTTCCCAGGCTTGTCATCCGCCAGCGCCGCAGCATCGTCGGGCCAGGCGAAGTCGGCGCCGTGGAGGTGCAGGAAGCCGTTGATGCCTTCCTCTCCAGATCTCGAGCGAACCAGGTGCGCGGTCACATACATGGATCGCCTCCGCGGTCAGCGCTGGTAGTGACTCGCGTCGCCGGAGCGGTCCAGCAACGGAAACTGCGGTGCACGGCTCTGCGGGATCCCGGGTTGCCCGGCGTCGGTACCGCGGAGCCGGTCGCGCTCGAGGCGAACGCGATCATCGAGCCAGCGCTTGAGCAGGACCTGATAGCCGACGCCCTCGCGCTCCGCGAGCTTCTTCAGGATCGCGAGCAGCGTGTTCGGCAATCGCAGGCTGATCGCGGTCGCTTCGGTCGCGCGCGGCACGGCGGCGTCGGCCTCCGTGAAGCCCGACGGTGCCGGCCGCTGGCGGTCCCAGTCGGCGGCTTCGGCCGCGAGGCGCGCGTGCGGCGTCCGCGTCGGTATCGACTTCTTGCCAGGCGAGATCTTCGACTTGGTCATCGAGTCCTCCAGTAGCGCTCGCCATCATCCGGCTCGAACGCGGTGATCGGTTTCAGGTAACGAATCGCGCCCTCGGTCGAGTCCTCGCTGACCCAGTCTTCGCAGACGATGAAGATCCAGCGATCCTGACGTGTGGCGCCCCAGAACAGCGTGCGCTCGGGATGGTGCGGAGATCGCTTCGCCTGGACGACCGGTGGGATCTCGAACAGCACCTGCTCGACCTCTTGCTTGGTGATGGCATGCCTCGCGATATGCAGTGCACCGACGCCGGGATCGTCTTCGATCCAGACGACGCGCACGTTCGCGAGCGCCGGGTTCGGATCGTGCGGCTCGTCCAGGTACGAATCGAGCAAGGCGAGAAAGTCATCGTCGTCATCGCCAGCCGCGCCGCCCGACACCTCTTGTATATACAACGTATATACGCTGAAGGCAACCCACGGATCGTGACGCAGGTCAGGGCAGGTGGCCGGGTGGGCGAGGCGCGGTGACGAGGTAGGCCCGGAACCGCTTGTTCTTGATCCGGCCGGCCCGGTCGTCGGGGTTGGCCGGATCGGTGCGGTTGTCGCGGTGGCCCGGGTGGCCCCGGTGGCCCCGATCTCCGTTGATGCCGGCGAGCGCGCGCGGGGCGACCGCGGCGGAGAGCGCGACGAAGCTGATGCGATCCTGGATGCTGATCTGGCCGATGTCGGCGGCGGCGATGCCCAGGCCGGTCGTGAGCGCGCCGACGAGGTCGCCCGGGCGCAGCCGGTCGTGGCGGCCGCCCTGGATCGCGAGGGTGACCATCGCCGGAGGCGGTGCGCCGGCGGCGCCCTCGCCGGCGGTGGGCAGCGGCGTGGTCGGCACGCCGGCGAGCGGGCCGTGGCGGAGGTCGTCGAGCGCGCGGCGGTCGCCGGGGCCGGTGAGGCTGATCGCGAGGCCGGCGTGGCCGGCGCGCGCGGTGCGGCCGATCCGGTGCACGAGCACGTCGGGGTCGTGCGGCAGGTCGTAGTTGATCACGGCGCCGAGCTGCTCGATGTCGAGGCCGCGGGCGGCGACGTCGGTCGCGACCACCACGCGCAGGCTGCCGTTCTTGAGCAGCAACAGCACCGTGTTGCGGTCGTGCTGATCCATGCCGCCGTGCAGCGCCACCGCCGAGAACCCGGCCGCGGCCAGCGCCTCGGCGACGCCGTCGCAGGTCTCGCGGTGGTTGCAGAAGATCACGCTGGACGCCGGCTGGTGGTGGCCGAGGATCCGGATCAGCGCGGCGGTGCGATCGCCGGCGCCGACGTCGTAGATCGCGAGCGTGGCGCGCCCGGCGGCTTCGCCGGCAGGCGCGGTGACGTGGAGCGCGGCGCGCTGGAACGACGCGCTCATCGCGCGCACCGCGTCGGGGAACGTCGCCGAGAACAGCAGGGTCTGGCGGTCCGCCGGGGTCGCGCCGACGATCGCGGTCACCGGCTCGAGGAAGCCCATCTCGAGCATGCGATCGGCCTCGTCGAGCACGACGGTCGCGATCGCGTCGAGCGCGAGCCGGCCGCGCGCGAGGTGATCCTGGACCCGGCCGGGCGTGCCGACCACGACGTCGACGCCGTGCGCGAGCGACGCGCGCTCGCGCTGGATCGAGCTGCCGCCGCTGAGCGTCAGCACGCGGGTGTGCGGCAGCGGCCGGGCGAGCCGGCGCAGCTCCTCGGCGACCTGCGCCGCGAGCTCGCGGGTCGGGCACAGCACCAGCGCGCCGGGCCGGCCCGCGCGCGGCGTGATCCGCGCGAGCAAGGCCAGGCCGAACGCGCAGGTCTTGCCGGTGCCGGTGCCGGCCTGGCCCAGGACGTCGCGGCCGGCGAGCATCGCGGGCAGCGCGAGCGCCTGGATCGGCGTCATCTCGCGATACTCGAGCTGCGCGAGGTTGGCGAGCCAGGATGGGGCGAGCGGCAGGGTCGAGAAGGCGAGGGACATGAGGCGATGCGCCGAGCGCTGCGCACCCTACCCTCCGGCCGCCGGAAGTCACCCGTCGCGCCGCGGTATTTGCGATCGATTCGCGGCCGCGCCGCGCAGCCACCCGGGTCGCCTGCGCGGGCTGCCATGCCCCACCGGCCGGCCGACCAGGTAATGTGGCGCGCATGAGCCTTCCGCCGGTCCTCCGCAACCTGCGCATCCCCGTCGTCGGCGCGCCGCTGTTCATCATCTCGCAGCCCGATCTGGTGATCGCGCAGTGCAAGGCCGGCGTGGTCGGGGCGTTCCCGGCGCTCAACGCCCGGCCGGCCGAGAAGCTCGACGCGTGGCTGACCCAGATCACCGGCGAGCTCGCGGCGTTCACCGCGGCGCACCCCGAGCGCCCGGCGGGGCCGTTCGCGGTCAACCAGATCGTCCACAAGTCCAACGATCGGCTGGGCCACGATCTCGAGATGTGCGTGAAGCATAAAGTCCCGATCGTGATCACCTCGCTCGGCGCGCGGGTCGAGGTCAACGACGCGGTGCACTCGTACGGCGGGATCGTCCTGCACGACGTGATCAACGTGGTCCACGCCAAGAAGGCGATCGACAAGGGCGCCGACGGGCTGATCGCGGTGTGCGCGGGCGCGGGCGGCCACGCCGGTGGGCTGTCGCCGTTCGCGTTGATCGACGAGATCCGCGCGTGGTGGGACGGGCCGCTGCTGCTGTCGGGCGCGATCGCGAACGGCCGCTCGGTGCTCGCGGCGCAGGTGATCGGCGCCGATCTGGCGTACGTCGGCTCGGCGTTCATCGCCACGCAGGAGGCGACCGCGTCCGACGCGTACAAGGCGTCGATCGTCGAGTCGACCGCGGCCGACATCGTCTACACCAACCTGTTCACCGGCGTGCTCGGCAACTATCTGAAGGCGTCGATCGTCAACGCGGGGCTCGATCCGGACAACCTGCCGACCAGCGATCCGTCGAAGATGAACTTCGGCAGCGCGTCGACCAAGGCATGGCGCGACATCTGGGGTTGCGGCCAGGGCATCGGCGGGATCCGCGACGTGCCGACCGCGGGCGCGCTGGTCGATCGCCTGGCCGACGAGTACGCGGCGGCCAAGCAGCGCACCGGTAGCTGAGCGCCGGATCGCGCCGATCGCGCCGATCGCGCCGCTACTTCTCGTGCTGCAGCTTCGAGTGGTGGCGGCTGTACGCGAAGTAGATGACCAGGCCGATCGCGAGCCACACGCCGAGCCGCGCCCAGTTGGTCCAGCCCAGGCCGAAGATCATCGCGGCGTTGACCAGCACGCCGAGGATCGGGACCAGCGGGACCAGCGGGGTGCGGAACTGGCGCGGCGCCTCGGGGTTCCTGACCCGCAGCACCCAGACGCCGGCGCTGACCAGCATGAACGCGAACAGGGTGCCGATCGACGTCATGTCGCCGACGACGGTCTCGGGCACGAACGCGGAGAACACGCCGACGAACCCGAAGAACAGCAGGTTCGACTTGTACGGCGTGCGGTACTTCGGGTGGACGTCGCTGAACACTTTCGGCACCAGGCCGTCGCGGCTCATCGAGAAGAACACCCGCGACTGGCCCATCAGCATGACCAGGATCACCGACGAGAACCCGGCGAGGATCGCGATCGTGACCAGCTTGGCGAGCCAGCCGAAGCCGGTCATGTGCTGGGTGATGACGTACACGACCGACGCCTCGCGGCCGCTGTGCCGGAAGTCGTCGACCGGCGCGATCCCGGTCAGCACGTGGGCGAACAGGATGTAGAGCACGGTGCAGATCGCGAGCGAGCCGAGGATGCCGATCGGCATGTCGCGCTTGGGGTTGACCGACTCCTGCGCTGCGGTCGACACCGCGTCGAACCCGATGAACGCGAAGAACACGGTGCCGGCCGCGCCGAGGATGCCGAGGATGCCGCCGTAGTGGTGCTCGACGCCCTGGCTGTCGATGATCATCGTCGGCTCGGGGATGTACGGCACGTGGTTATCGGGGTTGATGAAGTGCCAGCCGAACACGATGATCAGGATGACGATCGCGACCTTGGCGATCACGATCAGGCCGTTGACGAACGCCGATTCTTTCATGCCGCGGATCAGCAGCAGGCTGAGCACGAACACGATGAACAGCGCCGGGATGTTCATGATGCCGTGCGCGGTGACCGCGCCGCTCGCGTCGTGCAGCGACTCGAACGGCGAGTGGCACCACGCATAGGGAACCTGGTGGCCGCCGGGCAAGAACTCGAGCAGCTTGTTCAGGTACTCGCCCCACGCGATCGACACGGTCGCGGCGCCGAGCCCGTACTCGAGCACGAGGTCCCATCCGATGATCCACGCGACGAGCTCGCCGAGCGTGGCGTACGAGTAGGTGTACGCGCTGCCGGCGATCGGGATCATCGACGAGAACTCGGCGTAACACAGGCCGGCGAACGCGCAGCCGATCGCGGCGATCACGAACCCGAGCGTCACCGCCGGGCCCGCGCTGTAGGCCGCGGCACTCGCGGTGCGGACGAACAGGCCCGCGCCGATGATCGCGCCGATGCCCAGCGCGATCAGGTTCCATGCGCCGAGCGTCTTCTTGAGTGCATGGCCTTCATCGCTGGGTTCGGTGAGCAGCGAGTCGAGCGACTTTCGTTTCCACAGGTTGGACATGCAGGCCCGAGCATAAGACACGTTCTGCGCCGACCGAGCCAGTTGTGGTGGGGAACCAGCGCGGGCGGTACGTTTTGCGCGCTGCGATCGGGCCCGGTGCTGGTGCGACAGCGCCTGGGACGCCGGTCAGCGGCGCGGCGTGGCGGTGGCCGGCGGCGACCCGGGCGGCTCGTCGGCACGCATGGCGGGCAGCACGTGGGTCTCGAGCCAGCTCCGCGCGGCGATCAGCACGTCGCGGTACTGCTGGAACACGACCATCGCCTCCTGGGTCCGGCGCTCGGGGCCGTACTCGACCGCGGTCGCCTTGGCGTTGCGCGTTCCGACGTCGCGGGCGTGGCCGGCGAGCGCGGGGTCGGGGATGCCGAGCTCGAGCCAGTGCGCGGCGGCGAGCACCGTGCCGGTCAGGTCGCCGAGCAGCGGCTGCATGTCGAGCAGGCGCACGCGGTCGGCGCCGGCCGCGTCGACCACCTGGTACGCCAGCTCGCGCTGCGCGGCCCATTGCAGGCCCGCGGCGCACACCAGGTCCGGCGGGTGCGCGGCCACCGCCGGCAGCCGGGCACCGAACCCCGACGCGTCGAGCGCGCGCTGGGCCAGCACGGGGATCTTGGCCTGCGAGTCGGGCGGCTTCTTGAGGTTCGAGATCAAGAAGTCGGACAGCGCGCTGCTCAGGATGATCGCCCGGCTTCCGGGCGCGGCGGCGAGCAGCTCGGCGGCGACGTTGAGCGCGACGTGGGTCGGCTTGATCAGCACCGTGCCGCCGGGGTGCCACGGGCGCGCCAGCAGCTGCACGACCGGCGCGACCAGGCCGTCGATCGAGTGCCCGGCGTGCCGCGCGTCGGACAGCCGGCGGAGCACCAGCGGCTCCTTGAGCGCGACGCTGTACGGCGCGAGGTGCAGCGCGCGGGCGAGCAAGGTCGAGGCGCAGAACGAGGTATGGAACAGCCAGCCGATCGTCGCCGGTGGCACCCCGGCGATGGCGGTCGCGGCGGTCGCGGCGGCGACCTGGATCGCCTCGCCGAGCGGCGCCTCGATCCGGGTGTCGAGGAACGACGATCGGTCGATCACGTCGTCGTCGATCCGGAGCATGCCGAACCGGCGGTCCGGGACGTGGAGGTCGGCGGCAAACCACCGCGCGTCGGTAAAATCGATGTTCGACACCGTGGGCACCGCCGTTGCTACGCTCGTAGCTACCGTGTTTCGTACCACCGTTGGGTATCCTCCGGCCGTGAAATCTCCGCTCGTGCTGCTGGTGATCGCGGCGTGTGGCTCGGCCGCGCCGCCGGCGCCGCTGCAGCAGCGCGCGCAACCCCCACCGGAGCCGCCGGTCCTGCACGCGGCGCCGGGTTCCGAGGCCGCGGCGCCGGTGGCGCCATCGCCGTCGTCGTCGTCGTCCTCCTCTACGTCTGCGTCCGCGTTGCCGCCGATCGATCTCCAGCCGCCGGCGCTCCAGCCGCGCGGCCAGGTCACCGTCACCACGAGCGACGAGTGCGGCATGATGTTCGATACCGTGTACTTCACCGAGCGCTCGGTGACGCTCCGCCCGGCCTCGATCCAGGTGATCGACGCGACCGCCCAGATGCTGGTGTGCCTGGACCAGCACGGCGAGCACCTGCGCCTGTTGATCACCGGCCACACCGACGCGCGCGAGCCCGATCCGCTCGGGCTGTCCGATCAGCGCGCCCAGGCCGTCGTCGCGGCGCTGGTCTCGCGCGGCGTCCCGGCGGAGCGCTTGACCCCGCAAGGCGAAGGCGCGAGCGTGCCGCGCGACGCCCGCAACACCGCGCGCGCGCGTGCGCGCAACCGCCGCGTCGAGTTCGTGGTCACTTCGCGCGATCCGTAGCGACTTCCCGGCCGAACCACGCTGGCGGTGTGACGCCGGGGCTGTAACCATCGGGGGATATGGCCGAGCGCACCCGAGATGCCCCGTGGATCTTTCGCACCTACGCCGGCCACTCGAGCGCGCGGGCGTCGAACGCGCTGTTTCGCGGCAACCTCGCCGCCGGCCAGACCGGGCTATCGATCGCGTTCGATCTGCCGACCCAGTGCGGCTACGACCCCGATCATCCGCTGGCGCGCCCCGAGGTCGGCAAGGTCGGGGTCCCGATCGCCTCGCTCGACGATCTGCACGTGCTGTTCGACGGCATCCCGATCGAGCAGATGAACACGTCGATGACGATCAACGGCACCGCGATGTGGCTGCTCGCGCTGTACATCGGGCTGGCGCGCGAGCGCGGCGTGCCAGAAGCCAGGCTGCGCGGCACGATCCAGAACGATATCGTCAAGGAGTACCTCGCGCGCGGCACGTACATCTTCCCGCCCGAGCCGTCGTTCGATCTGATCGCCGAGACCTACGAGCACTGCGTCGCGCGGATGCCGCTGTGGAACCCGTCGAACGTGTGCAGCTATCACCTGCAGGAGGCGGGTGCGACCCCGGTCCAGGAGCTGGCGTTCGCGCTGGCCGACGCGATCGGCGTGCTCGATCGCGTGCGGGCGCGCGGCCGGGTCGACGCCGCGGCGTTCGCGCAGTGCGTGGGCCGGGTGTCGTTCTTCGTCAACGCCGGGATGCGGTTCGTCGAGGAGATGTGCAAGATGCGGGCGTTCGTCGAGCTGTGGGACGAGCTGTGCCGCGAGCGCTACGGCGTGACCGATCCCAAGCTGCGGCAGTTCCGCTACGGCGTGCAGGTCAACTCGCTCGGGCTGACCGAGCCGCAGCCCGAGAACAACGCGTGGCGGATCTTGATCGAGGCGCTCGGCGTGACCCTGTCGCGCGACGCGCGGTGCCGCGCGCTGCAGCTGCCGACGTGGAACGAGGCGCTGTCGCTGCCCCGGCCGTGGGATCAGCAGTGGTCGCTGAGGCTGCAGCAGATCCTGGCGTACGAGACCGATCTGCTCGAGTACGGTGATCTGTTCGCCGGCTCGCCGGTGGTCGCGGCGAAGGTCGCCGAGCTGTGCGCCGCGGCGCGCGCCGAGCTGGCGCAGATCGCGGACCAGGGCGGGATCCAGGGCGCGATCGATAACGGCTACTGCAAGCGCGAGCTGGTGCGATCGATGGCGGCGCGGATGGCGCGGATCGAGCGCGGCGACCAGGTCGTGGTCGGCGTCAACCGGTGAACCGACGGCCTGGCCTCGCCGCTGTTGGGCGGCGACGACGGCGGCGTGTTCCGCGCCGATCCGGCGGCGGGCGAGCTGGCGCGGGCGAGCCTGGCGGCGACCCGGGCTGCGCGCGACGCCGGGCGAGCGGCGGCGGCGCTGGCGGCGCTGGCGGCGGCGGCGCGCGCGGGCCAGCCGATCATGGAGCCGTCGATCGAGTGCGCGCTGGCGCGGGTCACGACCGGCGAGTGGACCGCTGCGCTGCGCGAGGTGTGGGGCGAGTACCGCGCCGAGACCGGCGTGGCCGGCGCGCGGCTCGGCGGTGGCGAGGGCTGGGACGTGCTGCGCGCCCGGGTCGCGGGCCTGCCGCGGCGGCCCAAGCTGCTGGTCGGCAAGCCCGGGCTCGACGGCCACTCGAACGGCGCCGAGATCATCGCGGTGGCGGCGCGCGACGCCGGGTTCGAGGTCATCTACGCCGGGATCCGGCTCGAGCCGGCGGCGATCGCGCAGACCGCGGTACAGGAGGACGTCGACCTGATCGGGCTCTCGGTCCTGTCGGGCTCGCACCTCGAGCTGACCGCGGCGGTGATCGCCGAGCTCGCGGCGCGCGGCGCGGCCGAGATCCCGGTCGTGATCGGCGGCGTGGTGCCGGCGCACGACCACGCCGAGCTGCTCCGGATCGGCGTCCGGCGGGTGTTCACGCCGAGCGACTACAAGCTGACCGAGATCGTCAGCGGGCTGATTGATCTTTTGAGTCCGGTGGGTCCGGTGGGCCCGGGCTGACGGGCCGGTCGCCGGCTTTCAAGGCCAGCGCCAGCAACTGATCAGTCCCGGCCGGCGAGCATCGCCTCGAGATCGCGGACCCGGGCCTCGAGCATCCGGATCCGGCCGCGCAGCGCGTCCTGGACCATCTCGAACTCGCGGTCGGCTTCGTCCCGGCCGCAGTACGTGCAGCGGACCGGCACGACCTCGCGGTGAGACATCATCAGGTCTTGCAGAGTCAGTACGTGGTGACGGTGTTGTGGAATTGGCATGGTTACCTCGCTCCCCGCATCGTTTTGCCTACGTCCTCCCACGCTAGAACACCCAGTGAAGTCATACGGGTACGTCTGGGGTAACGCAGCTCGTCGTGAGATGCACCTCGCACGCATGGCGCATGGTGATGCAGTCCAAACCGACGGAGGTTTGTTCAATGTGCGCGCGCAGATCCGCGTACGGCAGCGGCAAACATCGCTTGTCGTGGCGTGGCCTTCCGCATAGATTGCCGCGCCTACATGGGGATTGCAGATCTTTTTCGCCCCAAATATCGCCACAGCGACGTCCGGGTGCGCGCCGAAGCCGTCAGGGCTTTGACCGCGGACGACGCTGCCACCCTGATTCAAATCGCCCGGACCGATCGCGATGCAGGCGTGCGCCGCCTGGCGATCGAGCGGATCAACACCGCCGATGTCCTCGCGGAGATCGCGGCCGCCGAGCCCGAGCGCAGCCTGCGCGACTTCGCCGGCGAGCGCGCGGCGCAGCTGTGGATGCACCACGCGTGCGGCGAGGACGCCGACCGGGCGAGCGCCGCGCTGTCGGGCATCATCAAGCTCGGCGATCAGCACGCGCTGGTCGACGTCGTGGTCCGCGCCGAGGTCCCGACGATCCGCAAGCGCGCGTTCGGCGAGCTGCGCGATCCGCGGGCGCTCTCCGACCTCGCCAAGAGCGAGGCGGCCCAGGATCTGCGGACCGCGGCGGTCGCCCGGATCGACGACGGCGAGGTGCTGCGCGCGCTCGCGATCGACACCACGGCCAAGGAAGTCGGGCTCGCGGCGGTCGACAAGCTCGACGACGTCAAGCAGCTCGAGCACGTCGCGAACAAGGCCAAGTCCAAGGCGGTCCGCCAGCGCGCGCGCAAGATCGTCAGCGAGATCGAGGCGGCCGAGCGCGCGAAGAAGCCGGGCGTCCCCGATGACGTCAAGCGGCGGCGCGCCGAGAAGGCGCAGCTGGTCCGCGAGGTCGAGGCGGTCGCCGACAGCTTCGAGTTCGCCAAGGTCGCCGAGAGCGTCAAGGCCGCCGAAGCGGCGTGGGCCAAGCTCGGCAGCGACGACGGCGACGAGCGGTTCACCAAGACGACCGAGCGGTTCTGGCGCCGCAAGGCGATCCACGACCAGCAGGCGCGGTCGTCCGACGAGCTGCGCGCGGTCGAGCGCGATGCCGCGGCCGACAAGGAGCGCGCGGCTGCCGAGCGCGCGGCGCGCGCCGCGGCCGAGGCGGCGCGGGGCACCGGCGAGCCGGCCGGCGAGGCCGGGGCGGCGGCGCCGCCGGCGGTGGACGACGATCCCAGGCGCGCGGCGCGCGAGGCCGAGGCCAAGGCGCGTCGCGAGACCCAGGACCGCCAGCGCGCCGAGGACGACGCCCGGCGCCAGGCCCAGGCCGCCGAGCGCGCGGCCAAGCAGAAGGAGGACGCCGAGCGCGGCGTGGCGATCGCCGCCAGCCTCGCGGCGCTGTGCGAAGACATGGAGGGCCTCGCGGCGCAGCCCAAGCAGGACACGCGCGCGATCGACCGCCTGCTCGCCCAGGCCGCCAAGGCGTTCGAGCAGATCGGCAAGGTGCCGCCGACCGATCGCGACGTGGTCGCCGATCGCTACCGGGTGGCGCGCGGCAAGCTGGTCACCCGCGCCGGCGAGCTGCGCGAGGCCGAGGACTGGCAGCGGTGGTCCAACGTCCCCAAGGCCGAGGCGCTGATCGAGACCGCCAAGCAGATGCTCGAGGCGCCGGCGACCCCGGACCTCGGCAACCGGCTGCGCGGGCTGCAGGCGCTGTGGAAAGAAGTCGGCCCGATGCCGCAGCGCCGGTCCAAGGAGCTGTGGGAGCAGTTCAAGGCGGCCTGCGATCAGGTCTACGACAAGGTCCGCGGCGTGCGCGCCGTGGAGCAGGAGAAGTTCGACGAGGTCGCCAAGGTCAAGGAGGCGCTGATCGCCGACGCCGAGGCGCTCTCGGGATCGACCGACTGGGCGGCGACCGCCGACAAGCTCAAGGCGCTGCAGCAGCAGTGGAAGCAGTCCGGGCACCTGCCGCGCAAGCAGGGCGACGAGCTGTGGAAGCGGTTCCGCGCCGCGTGCGACCAGTTCTTCGAGCGCAGGAAGCCCGAGCTCGAGGCGCGCCACGCCGAGGAGGCCGGCAACCTCGCCGCGAAGCAGCAGCTGATCGCGCGCGCCGAGGCGGTGGCGCGGATGGCGCCTGCCGACGGCGGGTGGGGCAAGTCGATCGCCGAGATCAAGGACCTGCAGCGCCAGTGGAAGGACATCGGGTTCGTGCCGCGGCGCGACGCCGATGCGATCTACCAGACGTTCCGCGTCGCGTGTGACTCGCTGTTCCAGAAGCGCGACGCCGCGCGCGACGCCGAGGCCAACGCGCACCGCGCCGAGATCGATGGGCTCAAGGTCGAGCTCGCCGCGGTGATCGCCGGCGGCGACGACGTGGTCGGCCGCGCGATCGCGGCGCGCGCCAGGGCCCGCGAGCTGGGCGTGCTGGCGGACGACGTCAACGCGATGGTGCAGCACGTGGTCGCGGCGCACGGCGATGCGATCCGCGGCACCGAGCTCGATCCGGCGCAGCTGCGCGGGCGGCGCGACAAGCTGATCGCGCGGGCGGAGGAGCTGCTGCCCAAGCAGGCGGCGGCCGTTGATCTCGGCGCCGGCGCCGGTGCCGGCGTCGATCTCGCGGCCCAGCTCAAGCGGGCGATGCAGAGCAACGCGTTCGGCGATCTGCGGTTCTCGGGCCGCGATCCGGTCGAGGTGATCGACGAGCTGCGCGTGACCTGGACCGAGGCCGGGCCGATCCTCGACGACGAGGACCGGGCGCAGCAGGCGCGGTTCGACGCCACGGTGGCGCGCGTGCTCGACGCCGCGGGGGCCAGATCGCGCTCGCCGCGCGACGACCAGCCGCCGGGGGCGCACGACGCCGACGGCGATGATCGGGGCCGCCGGCGCCGCCGCGATCGCCGCGGGGCCGAGCCGACCGGACCCGCGCCGGGCGCGTCCAGCGCGGCGGCTCGACCGATCCGCGCCTCGGACGAGATGGCGGTGATCGGACCGCCGATCGAGCTCGAGCCTGGCTCCGCGCCGGTCCCCGCGCCCGCGCTCGCCGCCGAGCCGTCGGTGTCGACGTCGATCCCGACGTCGGCCTCGACGTCGGCCCCGACCTCGACGGACGACGCGATCACGGTCCCGGTCGCGGCGCTGCCGGCCGAGGATCGCGGGGCGCGCGCCAAGCCGCTGACGACCCCGCCGCCGCGCGACGAGCTCGACACCGGCTGGGACCTCGGCGACGAGGATCCGACCGCGGGCGGCGACCCGCCCGGCAAGCCCGAGGTCACCACGCCGTCGTCGAGCGAGATGGCCGGCGACGGCGCGGTCGAGGGCGACGGCATCGACACCGGCTGGGACTGACCGCGTGCGCTGCCGTCTCGCGGTCGCGGTCGCGGTCGTGGTCGTGGGGGGCGGTCCGGCATGTGGCAGGGTCGGGTTCGATCCAGGCGGTGACGGCGCGGCCGCGACCGGCGATCGCGACGGCGACGGTGTGCCGGACGCGACCGACAACTGCCCCGACGTGGCGAACCCCGACCAGCACGACGAGGACGGCGATCAGATCGGCGACGCGTGCGATCTGTGTCCGCACCTGCCGGCCACGCCCGGGATGCCGGAGCTCGACACCGACCACGACGGCATCGGCGACGACTGCGATCCGAACCCGGGCGCGATCGACCAGGTCCTCGCGTTCCTGACGTTCGACCAGGCGCTGCCGAGCACGTGGACGATCACGCCGCCCGCCGGGGCGATGGTGTCCGACGTGTGGCAGCTGGACCAAGGCGCGGCCCAGATCCACCTCGTGGCCGACCAGGTGGTGCTGCTGCGGACGCCGGCGCCGGTCATCCCGGACAACCTCGGCCTCCTGATCGAGGCCGGCATCACGATCGATGCCCACAGCCCGGCGGGCGGGGCGCCCGAGCTCCCGATCCGCAACCTGGCGATCATCGATGACTACGAGGCCATGGTGGACACCGGCTTGATCTTCGGGCCGGTGCTCGAGGACGCGACGGTCACGCCGGAGCCCGACGCGAAGCTCGAGATGGTGCACGTCGTCGCGAGCATGCCCGATCAGGTGTACGGCGCCCCGCCCTCGACCGACCAGCTGCTCGCGCAGCCCGGCGTGCCATATCGCCTGCGGTACATGCGGACGATGACCGGGCGCGACATCCGGCTGATCAACCCCAATAACTCCACCAAGTCGTTCATGTCGCTCGCGCCGCTCGGCACGCCCGAGCCGCAGATCGGGTTCCGCGCGCGCGGCACCACCGATCAGCTGCGCTACCTCATCGTGATCGGCCCGCGCCCGTAGCGCCCACGGTCCGGCGCGGTATCCTGCGAGCACGTGAAGTCGCTGCTCACCGCCGATGATCTGTTCCTGTTCAACCAGGGCACCCACCACCGGCTGTACGACAAGCTCGGTGCCCACGTGGTCGACGGCGGGACGTACTTCGCGGTCTGGGCGCCGAACGCGACCGCGGTCAGCGTGATCGGCGACTGGAACAGCTGGCGCGGCGGGCGCGATCCGCTGATGCCGCGCGAGTCGTCGGGGATCTGGGAGGGCACGATCGCCGGGGTCGGCCACGGCGCGCGCTACAAGCTCGCGATCGTCGGGCCCGACGGTGTATCGCGCGACAAGGCGGATCCGTTCGCGGCGCGCGCCGAGCACCCGCCGGCCACCGCGTCGGTGGTCTGGCAGCCGCACCACGCGTGGGGCGACGCGGCGTGGCTGGCCGGCCGCGGTGCGGCGTTCGCGCGCGGCGCCCCGATCAGCATCTACGAGGTCCACGCCGGGTCGTGGCGCCGCGATCACAACCAGGTGCTCGGCTACCGCGAGCTCGGCGAGCGGCTCGGGGCGCACGCCGGCGCGCTCGGGTTCACCCACGTCGAGCTGATGCCGGTGATGGAGCACCCGTTCTACGGCTCGTGGGGCTACCAGGTCACCGGCTACTTCGCGCCGACCTCGCGCTACGGCGCCCCCGACGACCTGATGGCGATGATCGACGGCCTGCACCAGCGCGGGATCGGCGTGATCATCGACTGGGTGCCGGCGCACTTCCCGACCGACGCGCACGGCCTGGGGCTGTTCGACGGCACCCACCTGTTCGAGCACGCCGATCCGCGGCGCGGGTTCCACCCGGACTGGACGAGCAACATCTTCAACTACGGCCGCCACGAGGTGAAGTCGTTCCTGATCTCGTCGGCGATCTCGTGGCTCGACCGCTACCACGTCGATGGCCTGCGGGTCGACGGCGTGGCCTCGATGCTGTACCGCGACTACTCGCGCAAGCCCGGCGAGTGGGTGCCCAACGAGGACGGCTCGAACCACGACCGCGAGGCGATCGGGTTCCTGCAGGACCTCAACCGCGCGGTGTACGCCGCGTTCCCCGACGTCCAGACGATCGCCGAGGAGTCGACGTCGTGGAGCGGGGTGTCGCGGCCGCCCGAGGTCGGCGGCCTGGGGTTCGGCTACAAGTGGGACCTCGGCTGGATGCACGACACGCTCGGCTACCTGGCGCGCGATCCGATCCACCGCCGCTGGCACCACGACGAGCTGACGTTTCGCGCGGTGTACGCCGACACCGAGAACTTCATCCTGCCGCTGTCGCACGACGAGGTCGTCCACGGCAAGCGCGCGCTGCTCGGCAAGCTGCCGGGCGATCCGTGGCAGCAGTACGCGGCGCTGCGCCTGCTCTACGGCTATCAGTGGACCTTGCCCGGCAAGAAGCTGGTGTTCATGGGCGGCGAGATCGGGGTGTGGAACGAGTGGAACCACGACGCCGAGCTCGACTGGGCGGTCGGCCTGCACCCGGCGCACGACGGGATCGCGCGCTGGCTCGGCGATCTCAACGCGGCGTACCGGCGCTACCCCGCACTCCACGCCGGCGACTGCGAGCCGTGGGGCTTCCGGTGGATCGCCGCCGATGACCGCGATGCCAGCGTCCTGGTCTACGCGCGCCACGCGCAGGCGCAGGCGCAGGCGCAGGCGCAGGCGGATGATGTGCCGCGCGACGCGACGCGCGCCCCGCCCGCGATCATCGTCGCCAACTTCACGCCGGTGCCGCGCGAGGGCTACCGGATCGGCGCGCCGCGCGGCGGGTTCTGGCGCGAGGTCCTGTGCTCCGACGCGGAGATCTACGGCGGCAGCGGGATCGGCAACCGCGGCGGCATGCACGCCGAGCCCGGGGCGTTCCGCGGCCACGAACAATCGCTCGTGGTCACCGCGCCGCCGCTCGGTATCGTACTCTTCGTGGCGGACCCGTGACCGACAAGTGGGTTTGCATCCACGGCCACTTCTACCAGCCACCGCGGGAGAACCCGTGGCTCGAGGCGGTCGAGCCTCAGCCGAGCGCGCACCCGTATCGCGACTGGAACGAGCGGGTCACCGCCGAGTGCTACCGGCCCAACGCCGCGGCGCGCGTGGTCGATCACGGGAACCAGATCATCCAGATCGTCGATAACTACCAGCGCATGAGCTTCAACGTCGGGCCCACGCTGATGTCGTGGCTCGAGGATCACGCGCCCGACGTCCACGACGCGCTGATCGCCGCGGATCGCGCCAGCGTCGCGCGGTTCGGCGGCCACGGCTCGGCGATGGCGCAGGCCTACAACCACCTGATCATGCCGCTGGCGTCGCCGCGCGACCGCACGACCCAGGTCCGCTGGGGCATCGTCGACTTCACGCGCCGGTTCGGCCGCGCGCCCGAGGGCATGTGGCTGCCGGAGTGCGCGGTCGACACGCCGTCGCTCGAGACCCTCGCCGCCGAGGGCATCGCGTTCGCGGTGCTCGCGCCGCACCAGGCCAAAGCCTGGCGGCCGCCGGGCGGAGCGTGGCGCACCACGCCGATCGATCCGGGGCGCGCGTATCGCTGCGCGCTGCCGTCGGGCAAGTCGATCGATCTGTTCTTCTACGACGGCGCCACCGCGCAGGCGGTCGCGTTCGAGCGCCTGCTCGCCGACGGCCACCAGATCACCGCGCGGATGACCCACCGCGGGCTGGTCGAGGGCGGCGGGCCGACCTTGTGCCACATCGCGACCGACGGCGAGACCTACGGCCACCACCACCGCTACGGCGACATGGCGCTGGCGTGGGCGCTGCGCCAGGTCGAGCAGGGCTGGAACGGGACCCGGCTGACCAACTACGCCGAGTTCCGCGCGGTGGCCCCGGCGACCTGGGAGGTCCAGCTCGCCGAGCACACGTCGTGGAGCTGCGTGCACGGCACGTCGCGCTGGCGCGAGGATTGCGGCTGCAACAGCGGCGGCCACCCGGGGTGGAACCAGAAGTGGCGGCGGCCGCTGCGCGACGCGTTCGACTGGCTGCGCGATCTGGCGGCGGCGGCGCTCGACAACGTCGGGCGGCTGGTGTTCCGCGATCCGTGGGCCGCGCGCGACGCGTACATCACGGTCGTGCTCGAGCGATCGCCGGAGGCGCGCGATCGGTTCTTCGCGGCGCACGCGTCGCACACGCTCGACGCCGACGAGCGGATGCGCGCGCTATCGCTGATGGAGATGGCGCGCCACGCGATGCTCATGTACACCAGCTGCGGCTGGTTCTTCGACGATCTGTCGGGGATCGAGACCGTGCAGTGCATGCAGTACGCGGCGCGGGTCGCCGAGCTGCTCGACGAGCTCGGCGGCGAGCCGGTCGAGCCCGAGCTGGTCGATCGGCTGAGCGCGGCGAGCTCGAACCTCGCCGAGCAGGGCGACGGCCGCCGGGTGTGGACCCGCCAGGTGCGGCCGGCGCGGATCGACTCGATCAAGGTCTGCGCTCACGTCGCGGTCCACTCGCTGGTCGAGACCGACACCACGCGCAGCATCGACGTCTACGGTTACCACGTCGACTTCGTCGACCGGATCGAGCGCCGCTCGGGGCGCGCGCGGATGGTCGCCGGCATCGTGCGGGTGCGGTCGCGGCTGACCGAGGTCGCGACCTCGCTGTGCTTCGCGGGCTTGCACCTCGGCGAGCAGCACGTCACCGGCGGGGTCCGGCCGCCGCCGCCGCGCGCCGAGTGGGCGGCGATCGTCGACGAGCTGACCGGCGCGTTCACCACCGCCGACGTGTTCGCGGCGCACCGCGCGATCGATCGCCACTTCCCGGGCAGCGAGCTGTCGCTGTCGTCGCTGTTGCCCGGCAGCCGCGAGCGCGTGCTCGGCGCGGTGCTCGGCGAGGCGATCAGCTCCGCGGAGTCCGAGCTGTCGGCTGCCTACGATCAGCACGTCCCGCTGATCCGCTGGCTGGTCGCGCACGGGCTGCCGGTGCCGGAGGTCCTGCACGCGATCGCCGAGGCGACCCTGCGCCGCCGCGTGCTCGGCAACCTGCGCGCGGCCGAGGCGAGCTTCCCGCAGCTGCGCGACGACGTCGCCGAGGCCGGCGACGTCAAGGTCAGCCTCGATACCCCGGAGATCGCGCTCGCGGCGAGCGAGGGGCTGCGCCGGCTGATCGATCGGGTCGCGCTCGCCGACGGCACGCTCGACGTCGCGGTGCTCGACGCCGTGGCGCGCGGGGCCGAGGTCGCGACCCGGATGCGCAGCGAGGTCGATCTGTGGTTCGCGCAGAACGCGACCTGGCGGCTGCTCGACCGGCTGCCCGATCTGCGGCGCCGGGCCCGCGCCGGCGACCTCGCGGCCGAGGCCGGCGCGGTCAACCTCGAGCGGCTGGCCCGCGCGCTCGGGATCGCCGCTCCGGTAAAGTAACGGCGATGTCCGCCGACCTCGCTGTCGACACCACCGTGCACGCCGATCCCCAGGCGCCGGGGCGCTACCGCGTCACGCTGCCCGATCACTGGGACTTCATGATGCCGTCCGGCGGCGTGGTGATGACCTGCGCGCTGCGCGCCGCGGTGGCCGAGCTCGGCGATCCGACCCTGCGGTTCGCGTCGGCGACGACGATCTTCTGCACGCCGCTCAAGAACGGCCCGCTGGTGATCGACGTCGTGGTGCTGCGGCGCGGCGGCAGCACCGCGCAGGTCCGGGTCGCGCTGCGCGACGGCTCGGGCGAGCCGGGGCTCGAGCTGCTCGCGACGTTCCTGCGCGACCGCAAGGGCCCCGACGTCCGCGGCCTCGCGTTCCCGCGCGTGCGGTCGCTCGCCGACGCGCTGCCGGTCGATGGCGAGTCGCGTCACGCGGCGCTGCGGATGCGGTTCAACCAGCAGCTCGAGTACCGGATCGCCGAGGGTGAGCGATTCTGGCAGCCCGACGACGTCGCCGGCCCGGCGCGCTACGCACGCTGGGTGCGCTACCGGACGCCGCAGCGCGACGCGGCCGGGAACTTCGATCGCCTCGCGCTGCCGCCGTTGATCGACATGATGCCGGCGGCGCTGCACCGCGCCATCGGCCCCGGCGACTACCGGTTCTTTGCCCCGAGCCTCGATCTGACGACCTACGTGATCGACGATACGCCGCGCGAGTGGCTGCTGTGCGCGATCACGGCGCGCCGCGCCAAGGCCGGCTGGGCGATCGCCGATACCGACGTCTGGGACGACGAGGGCCGCTACATCGCGCACGGCTCGCAGGGCATGTACCTGCGCGGCGTGGCCGGCGAGCCGCCGGTGGTCGACGCGTCGGAGCGATGATGACGCACCCGGTCATATCGTCGATTTGTTTATCGAGCGACTCGTCGAGGGCTCGGCTATGCTGCGCGCGATGCGATACGCCGTCTTCGTCGCGGTTGCGCTCGTCGGTTGCGCCCACGGAAACTCCAGCTCGGCCCCCGATGCAGGGGTCGACAGCACGGCGCCGCCCGCGCCCGACGCGATGGCCAGCTGCAACGGGCTGCCGTGCAGCGCGGTCTATGTCGCGCCGACCGGCGATGACGGCGCGGCCGGCACCAGGGACGCGCCGGTCCAGACGATCACCGCGGCGATCGCGATCGCGTCGGCGGCGAGCCCCGCCGAGGCGGTGTTCGTCCAGGCCGGATCGTACGCCGAGTCGATCGACATGAAGGCCGGGGTGTCGATCTACGGCGGGTTCGACGCGACGTGGACCCGCGCCGACAGCGCGGTCACCTCGATCACCGGCGCGTCGCCGGCGGTGACGTTCCACCTGATCACCGTACCGACCAGCCTCGATCACGTGACGATCAAGAGCGCCGATGGCGCTGGCCCTGGCGCGAGCTCGATCGGCGTGCTGGTGCAGAGCTCGATGAAGATCGAGCTCGACAGCGTGACGGTCCTGCCGGGCAAGGGCGCGGATGGCGCCGACGGTAGCGACGGCACCGGCGGTGGTGGTGGCACCGCGGGTGCGAACGGCAAGCCCGGCATGGAGCACTCGAGCTTCCCGGGCTGCGACGAGCACACCGTACCGGTCGGCCAGCCCGGCGGCAGCTCGACGTGCGGGCGGACCGGCGGCACCGGCGGCAGCCCGGGCGTCGGCGATGGCGGCGGCATCGCGGGGGCCGGCGGCACCGGCGGGACCAGCGGCGGCGGCGGTGGCGCGAGCGGCAAGGTCGGCGGCAGCGGCGGCAGCGGCGCGAGCGGCGGGGCGGGCGCCGTCGGCGCGGGCGGCCTGCAGGCCGGCACGTTCGCCAGCGGCATGTACGTCGCGGCCAACGGCGGTAACGGCACGTCCGGCGGCAACGGCAACGGCGGCGGCGGCGGCGGCGGCGGTGGTGGCGGCACCACCGACTGCGACTCGTCGGGCGGTTCGGGCGCGGGCGGCGGCGGCGGCGGCTGCGGCGGCACCCTGGGCACCGGCGGCGGCGGTGGCGGCGGTTCGTTCGGCGTGGTCGCGATCGACTCGACCGTCACGCTCAAGGGCGCGACGGTCACCGCGGCGGCCGGCGGCAACGGTGGCCGCGGCGGCACGGGCGGGACCGGCGGCACCGGCGGCGGGGGCGGGATCCACGCGACTGGCAACTCCGACGAGCAGGACGATGGCGGCAACGGCGGCGACGGCGGCTCGGGCGGCAGCGGTGGTGCGGGCGGCTCGGGTGGCGGTGGTGGCGGTGGCCCGTCGGCCGCGGTGGTGTGCACCGGCTCGGCGACGATCACCATTCCGCAGACGACCATCACCGGCGGGATCGCCGGCACGGCGGGGCCGTCGGCCGTCAACCCGGGCGCGCCGGGTCTGTCGACCCGCTCGATCGGCTGCTCGTTCTTCTAGCCTCGGCTCGCCGCGCACAGTGCGCGAGCTCGGAGCGGCCTCGCCCGACGAGGAACGTCGGGTCTCGCCTGTCCGGAACGAGATTGATTCTCGATCTCAGGGCGGCGAGGGCGGGGGAGCCGGGTGCACCGCGGTCGCCTTCGGATGGACGGCGCTGCCGCTGCCGTTGCCGTTGCCGGGGGGCTCGCTGGCGTCGAGGCTGTCGAGCAGCTTGTGCATCTTGGCGTCGTCGGGCTGGAGCTCGAGCGCCTGGTGCGCGTAGCGCCTGGCGTCCTCGATGCGCAGCTGCTGCTGGCTGATCAGCGCCAGGTTGTACAGCGCCGGGGTATAGACCGGCGACTGCTGGAGCGCCTGCTCGTAGTAGGCCTTTGCGTCGTCGAGCTTGCCGGCGTCGAACGCGATCCGGCCGAGCGAGTTGTACGGCGCGGCGTAGGTCTGGTCCGCCGCGATCGCCGCTTTGAAATGCTGGTAGGCCGCGGCGAGATCCTTGTCGCGGATCGCGAGGCCGGCGCGCCACTCGGCGCGCGCCTTGTCGCGCGGCGTGGTCGGGGCCGGCACCCCCGGCGCGACCTGCGCCTGCAGCTGCTGGAGCGACGCCGGCGTGGGGGCCGCCGCGATCCGATCGGTGAGGTCGGTGGCCGCGGACTGCGCGGCCTGCGCGGTTGCTTGTGCGGCCTGGGCCGCCGCCTGGGCCACCTGCGTGTCCTTCTCGGCCTGGGCGAGCTTCTGCTTCGCGTTGCTCTCTCCGGTCCGCAACTGATCGAGCTGCTGGGCGTACGCTTCCTTGGACACGCTGTCCTGGTTGGTGTTGTGGACCTCCCACAGCATGTAGCCGGCGATGCCGAACGCCGACATGACGATCAGCGCACCGAGCGCCGACAGCACGGCGGCCTTCTTCGACGTCCGCAGCAGCGCCGCCATCTGCGGCTCGGACAGGTGCGGGGCCGGGGCGCTCATCACTCGCCTACTTTGCCGCCGAGCACCTGCAGCGCCTGCGACCACATCTTGAGGAACTGCCCCGAGATGTAGAGCATCACGCCGCCCGAGCCGGTGAACAGCACGCCGAACAGCACGGTGCGATCCTTGTAGTTGCCGCTCACGAATAGATACGCAGCGAACACCACGATGAACACGAACGTCGAGATCGAGATCGCGAGGTAGATGTAGCGCTCGATCCGGAAGATCTTGATCAGCTGCTCCACGGCGTGCAGCCGAGCATCGATCGTCGCGACCGCGGCGGACGTCGGCTCGTGGGCGGCGGGCGCGACAGGCGCGGCCGATGCGGGCTGCGCCGCCGGTTCACGCGCGAGATCCACCATGCCCATTTCCCATGCTTGGCCCGATCATCATGGGGAACCGCGCGCGCGTCAAGCATTGCTCCGGCGCGGCCTCGGGGCACCGCGGTCAGCCGAGCCAGCCGCGGCGCCGGAAGAACCACAGCTGCGCGGTGACGATCGCGGCGAACACGCCGCACAGCGCCCAGAATGCCCAGTCGTCGTGCTGCAGGGGCACGCCGCCGACGTTGACCCCGAGCAGGCTGCGCGTGGGGTCGAGCCACGCTACGCTGGGTCGGTGCGCCGCGCCGTGGTGATCGCGTTCGTGGTGGCAGCCGGCGGCATCGGGCGCGCGGACAAGCCGGCGCCGCCGCGCGACGACGATCTGATCGACGTCGCCGCCGTGATCGACGACGCGGTGATCGACCTGCGCTACGCCACGCCGGATAACTTCACCGGCGCGACGCTGTATCCGGTCGCGCGCTGCAAGCTGCGGCGCGCGGTCGCGGCGCGGCTCGCCCAGGCGGCCAAGGCGCTGCGCGCCCAGGACCGCCGGCTGGTGCTGTGGGACTGCTATCGCCCGGCCGCGATCCAGCAGGCGCTGTGGAAGCGCGTGCCCGATCCGCGCTACGTCGCCGATCCCAAGGTCGGCAGCAAGCACGGCCGAGGCGCTGCGGTCGACATCGCGCTCGCCGATAAGACCGGCGCGCTGGTCGCGCTGCCGACCAAGTTCGACGACTTCACCGAGGCAGCGCACCGCGATCGTGCGCTCGCCGGCGATGGCGCCGCCGCGGCCGAGGCGCGCCGGCTCGAGCATGCGATGGTCACCGCGGGGTGGAAGCCGCTGGCGACCGAATGGTGGCATTTCGACGCACCCGACAGCGCGAAGTATGCGCTGTCGGACGAACCGCTCTAGGATCGGCGCGGCATCCAAGCCGCAACGCCATGAGCCCGCTCGATTCACCGATCCCGCATTACCCGGTCAACGACTTCGGCCCGTTGATGAAGGGCCTGGTGATCGGCGGGGTCGGCATCCTGCACGTGTTCCTCGCCCAGTTCGCGATCGGCGGCGGGATGGTGATGGCGTACCTCGAGCGGCTCGGCCAGCGCGGCGTGCAGGACGCCCGCACGTTCGTCGACGGGTTCTTCAAGATCCTGGTCCTGGTCAGCTTCGTGGTCGGCGCTTTGACCGGCGTGGCGATGTGGTTCACGACGATCCAGGTCGGCGCGCGGACGATCGGCCTGATGATCGACGAGTTCCACTGGCTGTGGGCGACCGAGTGGGTGTGGTTCGCGATCGAGATCACCGCGGGCTACGCGTTCTATCGCCACGGCGGCGTGCTCGGCGATCGCGCGCGGCTCCGGCTGCTCGCGCTGTACGCGCTGGCGTCGTGGATGAGCCTGTTCTGGATC
This sequence comes from Kofleriaceae bacterium, assembly GCA_036271215.1. Lineage (GTDB taxonomy): Bacteria > Myxococcota_A > Polyangia > Haliangiales > Haliangiaceae > JABFXX01. Next base: position 33,571 of record DATBBB010000435.1, read on the forward strand.
AACGGGATCCTGGCGTGGCAGCTGACGCCGGGCCGCTGGCTCGACGGCGGTGGGATCTGGGCCGGGTTCTTCAACGCGAGCTTCTGGCCGTCGCTGGTGTTCCGCACCGCGGTCGCCACGACCCTGGGCGCGCTGGTCGCCTGCATCGTGATCAACACGATGGACCTGCCGCGCGAGCGCCGGGCGGCGCTGATCCGCCGGGTGTCGTGGTTCGCCGCGCCGATCGCTGCGATGCCGCTGATCGCGCTGTGGTTCCTCGCGGTGATACCGGCGGACAGCCGGTCGTGGCTGCTCGGCGGCAGCATGCCGATGACGATGTTCGTCGGCGTGGCAGCCGGCGCGTCGTTCCTGATCGGCGGCTACGTGGTCGTCGGCTTGCTGCTGCATCGGCTGTACATCAACGGCGCGACCGCGACCTTGCTGCTCGGCCTGGCGTTCGGGGCGACCGCGGCCGGCGAGTTCGTGCGCGAGGGCGCGCGCAAGCCGTACACCGTGCGCGGCGTGCTGTACTCGACGTCGATCCGCCCGGCGGAGGTCGCGGCGCTGCGCGCGTCGGGTGTCACCGCCGACGATCCGTACCCGCTGCGCGACGCGTACCCGAGCGACCCGTTGACCCGCGGCGCCAAGGTCGAGCGCGCGCTGTGCGATGCGTGCCACACGATGCGCGGTGCCAACGCGCTGGTCGAGCTGACCCGGACCTGGACCGACGATCAGCTGCGGCTCAACATCGCCAAGCTGCAGCACACCAAGGGCTTCATGCCGCCGTTCGCCGGCAACGCCTTAGACGTCGAGGCGCTGGTCCAGCTGCTGCGCTGGGAGCACGCCGAGCGCCCGGCCGGGTTCGCGCCGACCAGCTCGCCGGAGCACGTCGCCGAGATCGCGCGCTGGCTCGACGAGGCCGGGACCGCGCCGGCCGACGCGCCGGGATCCGGAGCCGACGGAGCCAGCGCAGCCGGCGCAGCCGGCGCAGAGCGGCAGGTGCCGTGATGTGGCCATTCGACGCGGAGGCAGCCAGCGCGGCCGGCGCAGAGCGGCAGGTGCCGTGATGTGGCCGTTCGACGCCGCGGGCGGGCCGGGGCTCTCGATCGAGTCGCTGTGGCTCGCGCTGTATCTGCTGACCTTCGCGCTCCACGCCGTGTTCGTCAGCTACGTCGCCGCCGGCGCGGCGTACGCCGGGGTCGCGGCGATCCGGCACAGCGCGAGCCCGATCGCGGCGCGGACCCGCGACTGGCTGCCGTTCATGCTCGGCGCCGGCATCACCGCCGGCGTCGGCCCGCTGTTGTTCCTCCAGCTGCTCTACCAGCGCCGGTTCTACACCGCGAACTTGCTGATGGGGCCGCGCTGGGGCGCCGTGGTCCCCGCGCTGATCGTCGGGTTCTATGCGCTGTACCTCGCGAAGGCCGGCGAGCGCTGGCGCCGGATCGCGCTCGCGGCCGGCACCGCGTGCTTCGGGTTCGTCGCGTGGTCGTGGACCGAGCTCCACCAGCTGATGGCCGATGACCCGGCGTGGCGCGCGATGTACGGCGCCGGTGAGCGGTTTCACCTCGAGCTCGCCGTGGTGCCGCGGCTCGCGCTGTGGCTCGGTGCGATGCCGGTGCTGTTCGCGACGGTCGCCGCGTGGTCCGCCACGCCCGCGGAGCGCCGCCGGCTCGCGTACCTGGCGCTCGCCGGGCTCGGTTTGGCCGGCGCCGCCGCGGCGGTGCTGATCGCCGGCCACGGCTTCGAGTCGGCGCACGGCTGGGGCCCGGTCACCGTGCTCGCCGCTGCGGTCGCGCTGGCGGGCTGGGTGGTCACCGCGCGCCGCCCTGACGGCGCCGGGCTCACCGTGACGACCGCGGCCACGGCCGCCGCGCTGGTCGCCGGCGCGGTGGTGCGCGAGGTGCCGCGGCTGGCGATGATCGAGCGGGACCGCGCCACGGCGGTGGACGCCGGCGGGCTCGCGGTGTTCGTCGTGACCCTGGGGATCGGGATCGCGGCGATCGCGTGGGTCGTCCGCACCGTGCGCGGCGCGTCGCGCTGATCCGCACCCGCGGTAACGGTCTTTTCCCCGATCGCCGGCGCGGTAACGCTCTGTTACGCGACCGCGCGGCCTAACCGCGCGAAATCGCGCATTCGCCTGCCGGCACGCGCGGTGCTCTTACCGGCCGGGCATGTGGAACCTGGCTCGCAAGCTGCTCCTGCATGACCGCCTGCGGTTCGCGGTCGCGATCGCGGGGGTCTCGGTCTCGGTGATGCTGGTGCTGGTCCAGGTCGGCCTGTACTTCGGCTTCATGGACACCGCGTCGTCGCTCATCGACGCCAGCCACGCCGATCTGTGGGTCGGCAAGAAGGCCAACGACTCGTTCGAGTTCGCCACCCCGTTCGACGAGCGCGCGTTCTACAAGGTGGCGTCGGTGCCCGGCGTCGCGCGCGCCGAGCGCGCGCTGATCAACTTCGCGCAGTTCAAGCTCGGCGACGGCGGCGACCTCGGCGTGCAGATCGTCGGGATCGAGGCTGCGCCGGGCCACCGCTCGCTGCTCGCGCCGTGGAACGTCGTCGAGGGCGATCCCGGACGGCTCGCCGAGCCCGGCGCGATCGTGCTCGACCGCAGCGAGTACGCCAAGCTCAAGATCGACCACCCCGGCGCAACCACCGAGATCTCCGGGGTCCACGCCGAGGTCGTCGCGATGACCCAGGGCATCCGGTCGTTCACGACCTCGCCGATCGTGTTCGCCGACCTGCGCACCGCGCGCAGCTTCCTGTCCCAGCTCGGCGGCGAGCCGGTGACCTACGTGCTGGTCCAGGTCGCGCCGGGCTCGGCGATCGTCGAGGTCCAGCGCCGGATCAACGAGCTGCCGCACCTCGCCGCGTACACCACCGCGGAGATGTCGGACCGCACGCGGTCGTACTGGTCGTCGCGCACCGGGGTCGGCGCCGGGTTCTTCACCACCGCGGTGCTCGGCATCATCGTCGGGTTCGTCGTGGTCGGCCAGATCCTGTACAGCGGCACGCTGCAGTACATCCGCGAGTACGGCACGCTCAAGGCGATGGGCGCGAAGAACAGCGCCGTGATCCGCGTGATCCTGTCGCAGGCGATGATCTCGGCCGCGCTCGGGTTCGCGGTCGGCGCGCCGCTCGCGATGGCGATGCGCGCGGCGATGAAGGGCGCGAACCTCAGCGTCTCCCTGTTCCCCGGGCTCTACCTCGTCACCGCCGTGATCACCGCCGTGATGTGCGCGTTCGCCGCGCTGCTGTCGATCGTCAAGGTCCTGCGGCTCGACCCGGCGTCGGTGTTCAAGGGCTGATCGCGCTCGTTGGATCTGGGTGTTTGACCAGGTGCTTTGCCAGGAGCTTTCCATGACCGCCGCGCTCGCTCTCCACGAAACCCTGCCGGGCTCCGCCCGGCCGCTCGCCGGCCAGACCGCGCTCGCGCGCCTGGTCGGGATCGGCAAGACCTACGGCACCGGTGACAACGCCGTCGCCGCGCTGTCGGGCGCCACGCTCGAGATCCGCGCCGGCGAGGTCACGCTGATCGAGGGCCCGTCGGGCTCGGGCAAGACGACCCTGATCTCGATCCTGGGCCTCCTGCTCACGCCGACCGCCGGGGAGGTCTGGCTCGAAGGCAAGAACGTCGCCGGTCTGGGCGAGCGCGCGCTGCCCGGGTTGCGCGCCCGCAACTTCGGCTTCGTGTTCCAGGGCTTCAACCTGTTCCCGGCGCTGTCGGCGCTCGAGAACGTCGCGATCGCGATCCGGATGAAGGATCCCAAGGCGCGCCAGATCGATCGCGAGGCCCGCCGGCTGCTCGCGCAGGTTGGGCTCGAGTCGCGCATGCACCACCTGCCGGCCGATCTGTCGGGCGGCCAGAAGCAGCGGGTCGCGATCGCCCGCGCGCTCGGCGGCAACCCGCCGATCCTGATCGGCGACGAGCCGACCGCCGCGCTCGACACCAAGACCGCGCTGGCGGTGATGGAGCTGCTCCGCGGGCTCGCCAGCCGCGAGGGCCGCGCCGTCGTCGTCGTCACCCACGATCCCCGCCTCGAGCGGTTCGCCGACCGCGTGGTCCGCGTCGAGGACGGTCACATCCAGTCGATCCACCAACCGGCAACCCAGCCGGCAACCCAGCCGGCCTCGAGCCTCGAAGACGTCAGGAGTCCATCATGACCGTGACCAAGCTACGCTACCTGTTCCTCGCCCTCCCGCTCGCCGGCGCTGCCTGGTGGGCGCTCGGTCGCACCACGCCCGCCGTGCACGCCGATCCGCCGGCGGCCGCGCGGGCCAGCGTCCTGGTCGCGCCCGGCCACGTCGAGCCGGTCCACGACTCGGTCAAGCTCGCGTTCGAGGCCCAGGGCCGGATCGCCGAGATCCTGGTCGATGAAGGCGATCAGGTCCGCGCCGGGCAGGTGCTGGCGCGGCTCGACGACCGGCTCGCGCGGTCGCGGGTCGCGGCAACCGAGGCCGGGCTCGCGCAGGCCAAGGCGCGCTACCTGCTGGCGCGGCGCGGTCCGCGCGCCGAGGATCTCGCGGCGGCGCGTGCCGAGGCCGATGCCGCCGCCGCGTCGGCCCAGCACCGCGGCGCCGAGCAGGCGCGCAGCGATCAGCTCGGCAAGGTCGGCGCGCTGGCGACCACCGTGGTCGATGCCGACGACGCCGCGGCCCGGGTCGCGACCGCCGAGGCCGCTGCCGCGACCGCGCGCTACCAGTCGCTCGCCAGGGGCACCCGGGTCGAGCAGATCGAGGAGGCTGCCGCGGCGATCGCGCTCGCCCAGGCCGAGCTCGATGCGGCGAAGGTCGCGCTCGATCAGACCGCGCTGGTCGCGCCGACCGACGGCGTGATCCTGCGCCGCACCGCCGAGGTCGGCGCGCTGGTCACGCTGACCACACCGATCCCGGTGCTGACGGTGGCGGACGTCAAGCAGCTCGAGCTCCGCGCCGAGATCGACGAGGCCGACGTCGCCGCGATCAAGCTCGGTCGGGTCGCGTACGCCACCGCCGACGCCTACGGCGATCGCAGGTTCGCCGTGCGGTTGACCCGGGTCACCCGCGAGCTCGGCCGCAAGACGGTGCGCGACGACGACCCGCGCGCCAAGGTCGATACCCGGGTGATGGAGGCGATCGCCACGTTCGACGCCGCGCCCGGTGTCGACCTGCCCCTGGGCTTGCGCATGGAGCTCCACGTCGATCGGTAGCGCCGGGTCGGCCGAGGCCGCGCTCAGGCCGCGCTCAGGTTGCCGGGCGGCGCTTGCCGGCGCGGGCCTTGCCGCGCGCGTCGCGGATCTTGGTGAGAAAGATCTCGGCCTGCGCGGCCATGGTCTCGGCGAGCAGCCGGAACTCGCGCAGCCGGCCCGACGAGCTACGCCACGCCAGGCCGAGCGTCCGCCCGGGGACCGGCTTGGCGAACTCGGCGATGGCGACCGGGCCGTGCTTCTGCAGCAGCATCGGCGCCGCGGCCTCGGGCAGAAGCGTCACGCCGAGCCCGCCGGCGACCATCTGGACCAGGGTCGGCAGGCTGGTCGCGCGGACCTCGACCGACTCGACCGCGCCGGCGCGCTTGCACACCGCGAGCGCCTGATCGCGCAGGCAGTGGCCGTCCTCGAGCAGCAGCACGGTCAGATCGTCGAGGTCGCTCTCGGTCAGCTTGCCGCGCTGCTTGACCAGCGGCGTGCCGCGCGGCGCGGCGGCGAGGAAGCCCTCGCGCGCGATCGGCGCGGTCGTGAAGTCGCCGGGCACCGGGATCGCGAGCAGCGCGAGCTCGAGCTGGCCGGCGGTGAGCATCGCGAGCAGCCGCGCGGTCTGGTCCTCGCGCAGCACCAGCTCGAGCCGCGGGAACCGGCGATGGACCTCGGGCAACAGCGCCGGCAGCCAGTACGGCGCGACGGTGGGGATCACGCCGAGCCGCAGCGATCCGACCAGCGGCTCGCCGCGCCGCCGCGCCGCATCGCCCACCGCGTCGATCGCCGCGAGCGCCTCGCGCGCCCGCAGCACGACGTCCTCGCCGGCGGGCGTGATCAGCACGCTGCGGCGGTCGCGTTCGAACACCTGCACGCCGAACAGCTGCTCGGCCGCCTGGACCTGGGCCGACAGCGCCGGCTGCGAGATCCCGATCGAGCTTGCCGCACCGCGGAAGCTGCCGGTATCGGCTACCGCCACCAGGCTCTCCAGCTGACGCATCGAGGGACGATTCATTGATAACTATTTCCTATCAGTCAGATAGGCCAGCGTGATTGGATTAATCAGTTGAAGTAGCACACCGTGGCGTTCGGGGACAACTCACCAGGAGCCACACCCAATGAGGATCGACCAGCTGAAGGACCGCCTGCCCGACCATGCGCGCGACCTGCGCATGAACCTCAGCGTGATCACCAGCTCGACGATGCTGACCGCTCAGCAGGCGTGGGGCACCGCGCTCACGGCGGCCGTGATGTCGCGCAACGCCGAGGTCACCGCGGCGATCGCCGCCGATGCCCAGCTGTCGCCCGCCGCTGCTGCCGCAGCGCGCGGCGCCGCGGCGCTCATGGGGATGAGCAACATTTATCACCGGTTCCAGCACGTCATGGGCGAAGACTCGGCCTACACCCAGCTCCCGGCGCGGCTGCGCATGCAGCTGATGGGCAACCCGGGCGTCGGCCACGTCGACTTCGCGCTGTGGTGCTTCGCGGCGTCGGTGATCACCGGCGGCGACGGCTGTATCCGCGACCGCGAGGCCACGGTGCGCGACCACGGCGGCACGATCGAGCAGGTCCAGGACGTGGTGCGGATCGCGGCAGTGATCCATGCGGTCGCGGTCACACTCGATAGCGCGCCGCCCGAGCAAGAGGAGACCTACCTCACGCCCGCGGTCGCGATGTAGCGGCCGGGGACTCGCGGACTCAGGCGCGCGGCTTGCCGTCGTGCAGCTTCGGCGCCGCCGGGTCGCCGTTGGTCAGCGTCGCGACCAGGCCGTCGCGGATCGTGTCTCGGACCCGATCGAGCTCGGCGTCGCGCGCCGGCATGTCCTGCACGTTGGCGGCGACCTTGTCGGACAGCATGAGCGCGAGCAGCGCCTCGAACACCGAGCCCTGGCCGCCGCCCGACGCCGCGCCGCCGGGCGCCGCGCCGCCCTGGATCATGACGCGCGGCACGACCTCGATCTTCGCGCGCTCGATCGCCTCGGAGAACCGCTCCATCACGTGGCGGGTCAACAGCAGCTGCGGGCCACCGGACGCTCGGACCTGCTCGTCGATCGCGAGCGCCTCGGCGATGCCGACCCGCGCGGCCCGCTCGGCCTCGGCGGCGGCGAGCGCCTTGATCCGCTGCGCTTCACCGCTCGCGAGCAGCCGGGTCTTGTCGGCCTCGGCCTCGGCGATCGTGCGGATCTGCGCCGCCTGCTGGACCGAGCGCTGGTAGTCCGCCTTGCCGATATTGGACTGGATCGCGATCGAGATGTCGGACTCGGTCAGCGCCTGCTGGGTGCGCGCCTTGGCCTCGGCCTCGCGCAGCTCGCGCTCCTTGGCGGCGGCCTTCTCCTGCTGGCCGTAGGTCTCGACCTGCTCCTCGGCGATCTGCCGGGCGCGCAGCTGGGTCAGGATCTGCTCGATCGCCTTGTCGCCGGGCCGGCTCGACGGCGTGCCGATCAGGACCTCCTTGAGCTCGAGGTGATAGCCGTCGAACTTCGCCTTCATCTGCTCCGACGCCAGGTCCTGGATCGCCGAGCGATCCTGGATCAGCTGGATCAGCGTCCGGGTCTGGCCGATGTTCTTGAAGTACGCCGAGACCATCGGGTCGAGGGTCTGCTCGACCAGCCGCTTGACGTCGCCGAACTGCTGGACGACCAGCGGCGCCTTCTTGTAGTCGATGTGGACCACGACCGACAGCGGCAGGTTGGGCTCGAACGCGTCCTTGGTGATCAGCGAGATCTCCGACAGGTTCTCGTCGAGCTGGTGCGAGCCGACCTCGCTGTGGATCCACTTGAGGATGAAGTTGGTGGTCGGCACCATCAGCACGCGGCCGGCGTAGGTGTTGAACGCGTACTTGCCGGGCAACAGCGGCGCGCTCCACACGCCGCGCTGGCCGTTCTGTACCATCTCGCCGTGGCGATAGCCTTCGCCCGACAGGTCGCTGCCGGCGTTGCCGGTGTACGACACCACGACGCCGACGGTGCCGACCTCGACCACGGTCTTGGGGAGGGTCTCGACCGTGGCGAACAGCCGGTTGATGAAGTACGTGCCCTCGACGAGGACCTCGAGCTGGCGGCCGCGCCGGCCACCCGCGGCGAGGAACTGCTCGGAGTCCTGGAAGCTGTTGTGGTGCAGCGCGCCATCGTCGGCGCCCACGGTCGGCGCGATGATCTCGCCGTGCGCGAGCGACGGGCCGTCGTGCACGGTGACGATGCCGACCAGGTCGGACGTGATCACGACCGGCGCGAAGCCGTCGCGCTCGACGAGCAGCGCCGCCATCTTGCGGAACAGCGCCTCGTCATCGCGGTCGAGCGACAGGTAGTGCAGATCGCCCTCGGTCAGCACGACGAACTGCGCGAGGTTGATCGCGTAGGTGCCCTCGCGCAGCACGCGGCGCTGCGGGCCGCGCTGGCCGTAGCGCAGGAACTCGCCGACGTTGGTGAAGTCCTTGGCCGCGGCGTTGGACGCCAGCGCCTGGGTCGGCGGCAGCGGCTCGCCGTCGCGCGCGAACACGTAGCCGAGCTTGCCCTGCGGGATCGTGACCAGCGGCATCACGTGCACCCGGTACTGGAACGGGAACATCATGTGCCAGCCGCCGCGCAGCACGTCGGGCTGAAACCCGGCCTCGCCGGCCATCGCGATGAAGCCCTGCTTCACCGAGCCGCGCGCGCTCCACAGCTTCTCGACGACGCCGATCCGGTTGTTCGGGATGTAGCGCAGCATGTTCGACTTGCGCAGCAGCAGCAGCCCGACGATGACGCCGGCCGCGGCGATCACCAGCTGCGAGTGACTCGACCAGAAAGATTGGAGCTCCACGATGTGTCCTTTCGCAGGCAGGCCTGCGGCACGCGACCCGACGACGGCTCGCCGGCTCAGTCCCCGGCCGATCCGGCCCTGGGGAAACCCGCCCTCAATGTGGGCATTCGCGAACCCGGTGCAAGCTCGGCAAAGCGTCGTGCGCGTTACACAAGCCATGCGCATGTCCGCGGGTCCTCGTCGGCAAACCGCCGGCCAAGTCGCGGCGTGATCGGCGGTGCCGGGCAGGCGCCGGGGCGGCGCCGGGGCGGCGCCGGACGGGCGATCGACGAGCCGACGGCGCGAATAACCCGGTTAGATGCGGCGTTGGGCGCGGCGGTGTCGTCGGTCGGCCGCGGCTACACGGGCTGGGGCAGGGTGATCGTGAACGTCGAGCCGGCGCCGAGCGTGGACTTGACCTTGATGTCGCCGCCGTGGGCGCGGATCACCTTGTGGACGATCGCGAGGCCCAGGCCGGTCCCGTCGGGTCGGGTGGTGAAGAACGGCTCGAAGATCCGCGGTAGGTCATCGGCGCCGATGCCGCGGCCGTGGTCCTCGACCTCGATCGCGACCCCGCGATCGGCGGTCGCCACCGCGCGCAGGGTGACCGCGGCGCCGGGCCGCGACGCGTTGGCGGCGTTGTCGACCAGGTTGGTCAGCACCTGGCGCAGCCGCTGCGGATCGCCCTGCACGGTGAGCGCGTCGCGGCCGGTGCTCGGCTCGATCTGCACCGCGACCCCGCGCTCGAACAGCACCGGGGACAGGTTCTTCTTCGTGGTCTCGATCAGCTCGGCGACATCGATCGGCTCGGACATCAGCTTGACCGGCTTGGCGAAGTCGAGGATCTCGGCGACCGAGCGGTCGAGCCGCGCCAGCTCCTCGAGCGCGATGTCGAGGTGCTCGCGGTCGTCGTCCGGCAGCTGCAGCTTGCGGCGCAGGATCTGGACGTTCATCGAGATGCTGGTCAGCGGCGTGCGGATGTCGTGCGCGATCGCCGCGGCGAACTGGCCGAGCGCGGCGAGCCGGCGGGCGTCGAGCAGCTCGGACACCGCCTGGGCGCGCTGGACCGCGAGCGCGACCCGCGCCGCGAGGTCGCGGGCCACGACGTAGGTGTCGCGGTCGATCAGGCCGTCGTCGAGGTAGAACGCGCCGACCAGCACGCGCTCGGCGCCGAGCGCCGGCACGATGAAGCACGCGGGCAGCCCGGCGATCTCGCCCTTGCGCAGCGGCTCGCCGAGCGACAGCTGGGCCGCGAGGTCGGCCGGCAGCTCGGTGTTGGCGACCCAGCGCACGGTCGCGCCGTCGCCGATCGACGAGATCCGGGCGCTCGCCTCGGCGATCGCGGCCGCGGCGTCGGCCGGCAGCGGATCGCCCTGGACCCCGAGCCGGCGGGCGCGGCGCTCGTCGAGCCCGGCCAGCACGCGGCGCTCGACCCGCGGGTACATCGCGTAGCCGATCGCCGCGAGCACCAGCGGCACCAGCGCGGCGCCGAACAGCGCCAGCTCCTGCAGCCGGCCGGGCGCGACGTGGGCCAGCGCGAGGCTGACCGCGCCGCCGCCGCCGAGCACGACCAACAGGCCGCACGTCGCGATCGTGACGACCTCGACCGCCGACGACCGGATCGAGAACAGCTCGCTGCGCAGCACCGCGGTGCCGATCACCGCGAAGCTGACCATCGTGGCGAACGTGGTCTCGATCCACGCCATCGCCTCGAACCCGCCGAGCAGCGGCCCGAGCACCCAGGTCAGGGTGCCGGCGAACCACCGGAACCACATCACGCCGATCACGATCCGCGCGTCGCGCTGCGACGTGCGCAGGAACGACCGCAGCCCGACCCCGAACACCAGCAGGGTCGCCGGCGTGTAGAACGTGAGCTCGGCGATCAGGTTGCTCGGATCGGCGAAGTTGCCGGGCTCGGTGATGGTCGCCGCGATCACCACGCCGGACGCGCCCCACGCCAGCATCACCGCGCGCCACCGCCACGCCATCGGGCGCTGGCGCGGGAACGCCGCCACGAACTCGAGGGTCAACAGCGCCAGGATGATCGTGCCGAACGCGCACGGCGTCAAAACCCCGCGCGACACGATCGAGCCGCCGGTCAGGACGTTGAGCCCGCGCCACGCGGTCATCAGGGCGTCGGTCAGCGCGAGCAGGCCGAACATCAGGTTGTCGCGCCGGCGCCAGCCGCGCAGCACGATCGCCGAGTACGCCGCGCCGATCGCGGCGATCGCCAGCGGGATCAGCCCGAGGCTCACGCCGGCTCCTCGCGGCGCAGCCCGTACTCTTCGATCTTGCGATCGAGCGTCGGCCGGCTGATGTCGAGGATCGCGCAGCTCCGGCGCTTGTTCCAGTCGGTGTGGGCCAGCACGCGGGTGATGTGGCGGCGCTCGAGCTCGCGCAGGGTCGGCAGCGCGCCCTCGGCGTCGGCCTCGGCGCCGTGCGCCGCCGGATCGCCGGCCGGCGCCGCGGCCCCGATCGGCAGCAGGGTCTCGTCGAGCACGTCGGTCTTCGCGAGCACGACCGCGCGGGTCAGCATGTTCTCGAGCTCGCGGACGTTGCCGGGCCAGGCGTGCGCCGCGAGCCGGGCGAGCGCGGCGGGCGTGACGTAGCGGACGTCCTTGTCGAGGTCGCGGTTGATCTTGGCGAGCAGGCCCTCGACCAGGATCGGGATGTCGCTCGCGCGCTCGCGCAGCGCCGGTAGCGCGATCTCGACCACGCGCAGCCGGTAGAACAGATCCTCGCGGAACGTGCCGCGCGCGACCATCGCCGGCAGGTCGCGGTGGGTCGCGGCGATGATCCGGGCCTCGAGCTGGATCGGCCGGGCATCGCCGACCCGTTCGAACGTACGCTCCTGGACCACGCGCAGCAGCTTGGCCTGCAGATCGAGCGGGATCTCGGCGATCTCGTCGAGGAACAGCGTGCCCTTGCCGGCGAGCTCGAACCGGCCGGGCCGGTCGGCGATCGCGCCGGTGAACGCGCCCTTGACGTGGCCGAACAGCTCGCTCTCGAGCACGCCGGGCGCGAGCGCGGTGCAGTTGACCGCGACGAACGGGCGCTCGCGATCCGCCGACGAGACGTGGATCGCGCGGGCGACCAGCTCCTTGCCGGTGCCCGACTCGCCGATGATCAGGACCGGCGCGCGCGTGGTCGACACCGCGCCGATCTGCTTCCACACGTCGCGGATCGAGGCGCTCTTGCCGAGGATGTCGCCGACCCCGCGCGGCTCGGCGGTGCGGGTCACGAACGCCTCGAGCTGATCGCGGGTCTCGCGGCTGTCGAGCGCGCGCTTGATCACGAGGTGCAGCCGGTCGATGTCGAGCGGCTTGACCAGGTACTCGTAGGCGCCGAGCTGGATCGCCTTGACCGTGGACTGCATGTCGTCGCGCGCGGTGACCACGACGATCGTCGGCGGGCGCGGCCGGTCCGCGAGCTGGGTCAGGACGTCGAACCCGCTGCCGCCGGGCAACCCGAGATCGAGCAGCATCAGATCCGCCGCGTCGGCCGCCGCGACCGCGCCGGGCGCGTCCTGCGCGGTCGTGACCGCGTAGCCTTCGCCCACGAGGAACTTCTCGAGCGTCCGCCGGATCGACCGGTCGTCGTCCACGATCAGGATGCGCGCCACGGAGGTCACCTCGGAGACCTTTCCACGGTCCATGCCATCGTAACTCATCGAGTTTGCGTGTGTTGGCTGTTCTGGTGGTAACGAAACGTGACGTGTTCTATTTGACAGTGAATCTAACAGTGTTATGTAGAGGTCATGGACGCGCTGTGGACCTTGCCGGAGCTGGTCGCCGAGGTGGCGACCCGGATCGCGGCCTTGCCGGCGCCGAAGAACGGCCAGATCCGCGCCGTGCCGGACGAACGAACCGTCCGGTATTACGGGACGATCGGGTTGCTCGATCGGCCGAGCGCGATGCGCGGGCGGACCGCGCTGTACGGCAAGAAGCACGTCGCGCAGGTGGTCGCGATCAAGCGGCTGCAGACGATGGGGCGGGCGCTGTCCGAGATCCAGGCGCTGTGGCCGACGCTCGATGAGCCGACGCTGGCGCGGATGTCGGGAGTCGAGCTTGCGAGCGCGCCGGTGCCGGCCGCCGGTACCGAATTCTGGAAGCGCGAGCCGGCACCGGCTCACATTCGAGGGTCCGCCGTGCGCGCGGCGGCCGAGGAGGAGATCGCGATGCTGAACGTTCCGATGCCCGAGCCGACGCCGAATGCACCGATGCCGAGCGTGCCGACCGCCCCGGTGGGGCCGATCGTGACGCCGGGCGGGCCGCCGGGGCCCCAGTGGCCGCCGGGGCCCCAGTGGCCCCAGTGGCCCCAGTGGCCGACGACGCCGGGCGGGCTGACCGTGTCGGTGGGGCCGCCGGTGCTCGGCGTGGTGGTGCCGGCGACCGGGCCCGGCGCACCGAGCGCCGTCGAGCTGCGGGTCGAGCTGGCGCCCAACGTGGTGCTGACGCTCGCGATGCTCGACGAGCGGGTGGCGATCTCGCCTGCCGATGTCCGCGCGATCCACGCGGCCGCGGCACCGCTGATCGCCGAGCTAGCGCGCCGGCTCCAGCCTCATCCCCATCAAGGGCAAGAAGACCAGGGAGAAGATCGATGAGCGGGCTGCCGATCGCGGTGATGAGTGATGACGAGGTCGCCGGCTACGGCGCGTACCCCGACGCCGGGTTCGGGGCGCTCGAGACCGCGCGCGGGCTGCTGCCGCTGGTCGCGATGGACGTCGACGCGCGGGTCGCGGGGATCATCGCGACGATCGAGGTCGCGCAGACCTTCGTCAACACGACCGGCGTGGCGATCGAGGCGACGTACATCTTCCCGCTGCCCGACCGCGCGGCGGTGCACCGGTTCCAGATCGCGGTCGCGGGCCGGGTGATCGACGGCGTGATCGACGATCGCGGCGCGGCGCGCCAGACCTACGATCGCGCGATCGCGGCGGGCCACCGCGCGGCGATCGCCGAGGAGGAGCGCGCCGGGGTGTTCAGCCTGCGGGTCGGCAACCTGATGCCGGGCGACGCCGCGACGGTCCGGCTGTCGCTGGTCGGGCCGCTGCCGATCGACGACGGCGAGGTCACGTTCCGGTTTCCGCTCGTGGTCGCGCCGCGCTACATCCCGGGCGGCGCGCTCGGCGGGCCCCAGGCCGGGCTCGGCACCGCGGCCGACACCGACCTGGTGCCCGATGGCTCGCGGATCTCGCCGCCGGTGCGGTTGCCGGGTTGCCCGAACCCGGTGCGGCTCGGGCTGCGGGTCGCGTTCGACAGCGGCGATCGGGGCGGCGATCGGGGCGGCGCGGTGATGCGCGACGTGGCGTCGAGCCTGCACGCCGTGGTGGTGCGCAAGCACGACGCGCAGATCGTCGAGCTCCAGGCCGGCGAGCGGCTCGACCGCGACTTCATCTTGCGCTGGCGGATCGATGGCCGCGAGCTCACCAGCTCGCTGGTCTGCCTCGACGATGCCGGCGGCGGCGCGGGGACGTTCGCGCTGACCGTGGTGCCGCCGAGCACGGCGGCGGTCGCCGCGGTGCCGCGCGACGTGGTGTTCGTGATCGATCGCTCGGGCAGCATGGAGGGCTGGAAGATGGTGGCGGCGCGGCGGGCGGCGGCGCGGATGATCGACACGCTGACCTCGCGCGATCGGTTCTGCGCGATCGCGTTCGACGACGCGAGCGAGCTATTGCCGGCCGCGGGCCTGGCCGACGCGACCGACCGCAACCGGTTCCGTGCGGTCGAGGGGCTCGCGAAGATCGAGGCGCGCGGTGGCACCGAGCTCGCCGGGCCGCTGCGGCGCGCGCTCTACCTGCTCGCCGGCGGGACGCTGGATCGCGAGCGGGTGATCGTGCTGGTGACCGACGGCCAGGTCGGCAACGAGGATCAGATCCTGCGCGAGATCGCGCCGCGCCTGCGCAACATCAAGATGTTCACGCTCGGCATCGATCAGGCGGTCAACGCCGCGTTCTTGCGCCGGCTCGCCGGGGCGGGCGGCGGGCTGTGCGAGCTGGTCGAGTCCGAGGACCGGCTCGACGCGGTGATGACCAAGGTCCACCGCCGGATCGGTACGCCGATCGCCACCGAGCTGGCGGTCCACGCGACCGGGCTCGAGCTGGAGCGCGGGTCGCTGGCGCCGAGCAAGCTGCCGGATGTCTACGCCGGGGCGCCGATCGTGATCCTCGGGCGCTACCGCGGCCGGGCGGCGGCGGGGGCGGCGATCGAGCTCGCGGGCGCGAGCCTGGGCGATCCGTTCCGGATGACCGTGACGGTGTCGTCGCCGTCGTCGGGCGATGCCACGAGCTGGCTGGCGGCGAGCTGGGCGCGGGCCCGGATCCGCGAGCTCGAGGATCAGTACGCGGCCGGTGCGCGCGGCGAGCTCGAGCGCGATATCGTGCAGACCTCGAAGCAGTACAGCGTGCTGTCGCGGTTCACCGCGTTCGTCGCGGTCGATCGCAGCCAGCGGGTCAACGCGGGCGGCGCCGTGCATCCGGTGGTGCAGCCGGTCGAGCCACCGGCGGGCTGGGCGGGCTCGGCCCGCCGGCCGGGCGGCGGAGTGGTGCGGGCGAGGATATCCTCGCAGCGGCCGCTGGCGACGGGCATAGTGGTGCCTGCGAGGATACCCTCGCAGCGGCCGCCGTCGGCGGGCGGATACGGCGGTGGGTACGGTGGCAGCCCTGGCGCCCAGGTACGTGGGGCGCCGCCGCCGCCGGCGGCAGCGCCGATGACGCAGCCGCCGACCGGAGGCTACGTGCCGCCGGCCGGCGGGCCCGCGATCGGATCGACGATGCCGCCGGGCGGCCTCGACGACGCCCTCGACGGCGAGGGCGACGACCTCGCGCTCGAAGCGATCGACGCCGAGAGCGGCCACTTTGCGGTCGAAGTGAGCGAGGACGAGATGTTCCGGTTGGCGCCATCGGCGGTGATGCCCGCACCGGTGACGCCCGCACCGGCGGCCAAGGCGGCGGCGGCACCGGCACCGGGAGCACCGCCGGCACCGCAGAGCCAGGCGGTCCGGATGCCAGCGCTGGTGAAGCCGGTGCTGCGCGAGTCGAGCGCGGGTAAGGGCGCCGGTGATGGCGTGCTCGGTACGACCGACGCCGCGTACCGCGAGGCGCTCGCGCAGCTGGCGCGGACGCTGATGGCCGAGGCGATCGGTGCCTGCGATCCGGGGGCGATCCGCTTGCTGCGCCAGCGCCTGACCCAGTGGGCCGAGGACGCGTGCTCGGCGGGCTACGCCGCGCTCGCCGCCGCGGTGGAGCTGCAGATCGAGCGGCTGTCGGCGGCGCTCGGGGCACCGGCGAGCCTGGTCGGCGAGGCGCGCGCGGTGGCGCACGAGCTGGAGACGATCGCGGCGGACCCGGCGGCGCCGCCGGCCCCACCGCCGAGTCGTCCGGCGTTCTGGAAGTAGGTGGCGTCTGGGCGTCCGGGCTGGTAACGACAGCTCGGTGAGTCACCGGTCCGCCGCCATGGGTGCCGCCTGGAGGGCTGCTCGGGTCGCGGCCTGGGGCGCGGTCCGGGCCGCCGCCGGAGCCGGTGTCCGGACCGGCGTGCTGGTGTGCGGGGTCGCGATCGGCTGCGCGCCCCACGCGCGGTCGCACGACGACGAGGCGCACGCCACGCCAAGGCAGCCGGCGGGGCCGGATGCGATGGCCGGTGCGGCGATCGCAGATGCGGCGGCCGGTGCGATGATCGCGGATGCGGCGGTGGCCAGCGATGCGACGGGGGTCGACACGGTGGCGGCCGGTGCGACGATCGCGGATGCGGCGGTGGCCAGCAGTGCAACGGGTGTCGACGCGGCGGTCGCCAGCGCCGCTGACCCGCCGATCGTCCAGGCGCCGATCCGGTGGACCGCCGAGCGCGCGCGGCTGACCCTGGCGTATCGCCGGCAGCACAGCGATCCCACCGCCGCGGATCTGACGATCGCGCCGCACGTGATCGTGCTGCACTACACCGCAGGCGGCTCGGCGAAGGCGACCCGCGGCTACTTCGACAACGAGCGGATCGAGGCCTCGCGCAAGGACCTGGCGCGCGCCGGTGCGGTCAACGTCTCGGCCCACTTCCTGGTCGATCGCGACGGCACGATCTATCAGCTCCAGCCGGCGGACCGGTTCGCCCGCCACTGCATCGGCATGAACCACATCGCGATCGGGATCGAGAACGTCGGCGACGAGGCCAGGTTTCCACTGACCGACGCGCAGGTCGCGGCGGACGCCACGCTGGTCCGGATGCTGGCGCGGCAGTTTCCGATCACGCACTTGCTCGGTCACTTCGAGGTGATGCGGTTTCGCAACCACCCGTACTTCGTCGAGCGCGACGCCTACCAGAACGACAAGCCGGATCCGGGGCCCCGGTTCATGGCGCGGGTGCGCGCGCGGGTCGCGGATCTCGGCCTCGCCGGGCTGTGAGCTAGAACCTTGATCCGAGTTGCCGACAGGAGTCGGCAACCCGGGGTTCTCAGCAACCTGCTAGTTCTCCGACCGGTACATGATGATCATGGCTCGGAGAACGAGCGGGGAGGGGACCCCGGCGGCTTTGCCGACGAGGAGGGGTGCAGCCCCTTGGGATCGAGGCGACGTGCCGTGCCGGAGCAGGATGCGACGGTCACGGCAGCACTAGCGCGGCTTGTGGACGAGCTTCTTGAGCGCGGTGTGCACCGCGACCCCGTTGGCTTTCGGCGTGACGGTCTCGGTCTCGGTCGAGTAACCGTCCTTGGCGATCGTCAGCTCGGCCGCCTCGAACGCCGGGACCTTGATCGTCGTCGGCGTGGTGCCGAGCTGCTGGCCGTTCATCGAGATCGTGGCGCCCGCCGGCATCGAGCTGACCTTGACCTGGAAGATCTGCTTGGCGAGCGCGACCCGGACCGCGGCGCCGTCGGGCGTCGGGGTGACGGTGCGGCTCACCGCGACCAGCCGCGCCTTGCGGATCACCAGCTCGACCGCGTGATCGCAGGGCAGCGCGAGCTTGGTCGGGGTCACGCCGAGCACGTTCTGATCGAGGACGATCTCGGCGCCGGGTGGCTGGCTCGACACGTCGGCAAAGCAGCCGGGCACGCCGGTCGCGGTACCGGCCGGCGCCGCGCCGGTGGCGATCGCGGGCGCGGCGGGGCCGGCGGATCCGGAGGCGTTGCCGGTGGCGCCGGGCGGGGTAGCGCCGGGCGAGGTGGCGCCGGGCGGGGTGGTGCCGGGCGAGGTGGTGCCGGGCGGGGTGGTGCCGGGCGGGGTGGCACCGGGCGAGGTGGTGCCGGGCGGGGTGGTGCCGGGCGAGGTGGCGCCGGCAGCCGGTGCGCTGGCCGTGGCCGCCAACGTGGCCGACGCCATCTCGGCGTGCGGCACCACCCCCGGTGACAGCGCCGAGGTCTTCGCTGGGGCATGCGCCGCGGGCGCGGGCTCTGGCGGTGCGGCCTGGTGGCGTCCATGCCGGGCGAGCACCACGATGCCGATCCCGACCGCGATGATCGCGCTGATCACGACGATGCCGATCCGGCGGCTCCGGGGGGCCACCGGCCGCACGGGCTCGCTCGGGTAGCGCGGATCGAGGCCGGTGCCGCTGCCGCCCGCGGTGGCCACGGGCGGTGATGACAGGCTGTTGACCGGGATCATCTGATAGCTCGGATCCATCGGATACGCGGGTGCCTGACCCATGATCGGCGTCTGGCCGGCCAGCCCGGGTGGCCCGGACGGCATGGGCGGCCCAGACGGCATGGATGGCCCGGATGGCATGGGCAGCCCAGACGGCATGGATGGCCCGGATGGCATGGGCGGCCCAGACGGCATGGATGGCCCGGGCGGCCCGGATGGCCCGGATGGCATGAACGGCGCCTGAGGTGCGGCCGCAGCCATCGGCATGCCCATCAACATGCCGGGCGGCAGGCTTGGTCGCTCGATGTTGCTCGTCGGGACCGGCTCGAACGGCGACAGCTGCGGCGCGGGCACCGGGTCCGCCGCCGCTGCGACGCGGTGGAACGGGTTGTCGGGCGGCATCGGCCGCAACGGACCGTCGGACGGCATCGGCCGCAGCGGCTCGATCAGCGTTGGATCGATCTGGACCTTCGGAACGGCGACCTGCATGTCGGTCGGGTGCGGGCTCGGCCGCCTGGGCGCCGAGTCGAGCGGCTCGGCGCTCGCGACGATCGGTGGGTGCGGCCCGGGCTCTTCCTCGATCAGCGGCTGCGGGACGGTCTCGAATGGCTCGCTCCAGCCGTCGGGCGCCTGCGGATCGAGCGCGATCGTCCAGTCGCCGATCGACGGGGGCTCGGGCACCGGGGCATCCGGCTCGGAGCCGGGGACCACGAGGCCGGCGAGCTTGGCCTGTGGCATGATCCAGTCACCGGGCTTCGACGCGCCGGGCGCCGGCTTTGCCGCGGACGCCGGAGCCGAGGTCGAGGTCGGGGCCGCTGCCGGAGGCGATGTGCGCGACGGAGTCTTCGCGCGCGCGACGGCCTTGATCGGCGCCGCGGAGCTCGATGGCGTCTTGGACGGAGCCGCCGCCGCGGGACCAGCGGTCGCTGCCGGCGGGGGTGTCGTCGGACTGGACTTGCCGGGCTGGGCCAACGGGCCGGGCTTGCCGGGCTGCGCAGCCGGGCCGGCGCTCGGAGCGGCTGGTGTCGCGGGAGACTCGGCCGACGGGGCGGTGCGCTTCGCCGGGGGCTCGGCCGCGGCGCGGGCCGCAACCGAGCTCGCCGCCGGCGCGGGTGCGGGCTTGCTCGGCGAGCCGGCGAGCCGATCCTCGGGCGACAGGGTCGGCGCGGTGCCGTCGACATTGCCATCGCCGATGACGATGCGATCGGCCCCGGTCGGCTCCTCGCCGGCGAGCAACGACGCCTCGGCGTCGCCGCCGGTCACCGCGGGATCGTCGGCCGCGAGATCGAGCGATGGATCGAGCGAGATCTCGACCTGCTCGATCAGCTTGCTCTCGCGTCCGGAAGGCTTGGACGCCGGGGCCACGGGCTTGAACGACTGGCTCGGCCTGGCCACCGGTACGGCTGGCTTGCTCGGCTTGCCCGGTGGCTCGGCCGGTAGCCGGATCGCCGGACTGCTCGGCGGCACCGGATCGATCGTCGGATCCGTGGTCGCCTCGCCGGTCGCGGTGAACCCCGACGACGGGGTCGCGGGCGCCGGCTTGGCAGGCAGCGCCGGCAGCATGTGCGAGCCCGACGGCACCACGGCCACGCCGATCACCGTCTTGCGCGGCGCGCGTGCCATCACGGCTTCGGGCGACGTCGATTCCTCGAGGTCGCTGGCACCCGGCGGCGGCTGCGGCGGCCCGATCGATAGATCGGTGGGCTCGGCGATCTCGACCTCGGGGACCGGCGGTCGCGCCGCGGCCACGACCGGCGGCGCCGGAGTCATCACGCCGGGCAGCGGGCTGGTCGGGATCGCGCCGCGCGGCGGCGGGCCGCGCCGGTCGGACATGTCCGGCGGCGGGCTGTCGGCCGTCTTGGTCAGGTCGATCGGTCCGCGCTCGCGCTCGAGCTCACGGGCGCGGTCGCGCAGCGCGGTGACGCTCGGGCGGAGCGGAGGAGCCGCGGGTGGCATGGGCTCCGGGCGCGGGGCACCGGCGTGGATCTGGGTCCGTGCGCTCGCCTCGTCGCTCACCTCGATCTCGGCCTCGATCACGCCGGGGATCGGGATCCCGGCGTCGCTCGCGTCGAGCGCCGGCAGTGGATCGACGAGCACGCCGCCGACGGTGGTCGGCTCGGATTGCAGCGCCGAGCTCGCCGTCGGGACCGCCGACATCGTGGTCGACAGGATGCGGCCGCGATCGGGGACCGGCGTGGGGGCCCCAGCGGCGCTGGCGGTGGCGTCGCCCAGCTCGTTCGGTGTCGCGATCGCCATCTCGGCAGCACGGCGTGGCACGCTCGACCGGGCCGTGCTGGCCGGCGGCGCCTCGGCGACGAGGGTGTCCGATGGGGCGCGCGACCGCCCCGCCGGTCCGGCGCCGGCGGCAGACGAGTCGATCGTGTCCGGGGCGTTGCGCGACCGGGCGTGCGATCCGGGATCGCCGGCCGAGCCGGTAGCAGCAGATGAGTCGAGGGTGTCCGGGGCGTTGCGCGACCGGGCGTGCGAGGCGGGATCGCCGGCCGAGCCGGCAGCAGCGGCGGCGCTGGCGGCGGTGCCGGTACCGGTGCCGGTGGACGAGTCGAGGGTGTCCGACGCGTTGCGCGACCGTGCCGGCGATCCGATGCCGGCGGACGAGTCCAGCGTGTCCGACACCGTCCGCGAGCGCACCGGCATCACCACGTCTTCGCCGGTGGCCAGGCC
>DATBBB010000436.1:0-20745 GCA_036271215.1 Kofleriaceae bacterium
GAGATCGTCGCCGAGAACCTGATCCGCGCCGCCAACAACAACGGCGGCACCGACAACATCACGGTGGTGCTCGCGCAGACCTTCGTCGATCCGCTGTGGGCGCCCGCGCATGCGTACGCCCAGCAGATGCAGCGTTACTAGATTAAGAGTGAAGACCGATATCCTCAAGCTACTGCTTCAGTCCCACGCGGAGGGCGACGAGCCGTCGTTCCGCAAGGCCGCGCTGCAGCTTGCGGCAGCCGAGAGTACAGCCGGTCATGTGCGCGTCGCAGAAGAGATCCGCGCGATCATCGCCAAGATGCCGCCGACGAGCACCCGCAGGCCAGGGCCCGTCATCGACATCGCTGCGCCACGGGGCGAACTCGCGGACATCCTCGAGGGTGGACACCGTGACGAACGTCTCCGCGACATCGTCCTGCGCGACGACGCGAGAGACACGCTCCTGCGTGTGATTTCCGAGAACCGCTCGCGTGCGCGGCTCGAGCGCTTTGGTGTATCGCCACGCCGTCGCTTGCTCTTCCACGGTGCGCCGGGATGCGGAAAGACCTTTGCAGCCGCTGTGCTCGCCGGCGAGATGGGGCTGCCGCTCATGACGGTGCGCTTCGATGCGCTCTTCTCTCGATTCCTTGGGGCGACGGCAGTGCAGCTCCGAGCGATTTTCGCGGAGATGCCTCGCCGGCCAGGCGTGTACTTGTTCGACGAGTTCGACTCGGTCGCGAAGGCGCGTGGCGACTCGCAGGACGTTGGCGAGATGAACCGCGTCGTCACCGCGTTCCTTCAACTCGTCGACGCCGACATGAGCGGGAGCATCCTCGTCGCCGCGACGAACCATGTCGAGCTGCTCGACCGCGCGGTGTTCCGCCGGTTCGACGTGATCGTCCCGTTCGACAAGCCGACGCGCGAACAACTCGCCGATCTGCTGAAGCTCCGGATCTCGACCGTCGGCCTCAGCATGGAGGCCGCCGAGCGGCTCGCGGGGAACGCCGAGGGCTGGAGCTTTGCGGACGTAGCCCGCGCTTGCGATGATGCGGTGCGCACGATGGCCCTCGATGATCGCGAAGAGATCTCCGAGCGTGATGTTGTCCTGGCGCTGGAGGAGTTGAAGCGACGCAACGTACCAGCCAGGAGTTAGCCAATGGCCGACAAGCGGCTCCCCCTTCTCCGAGGAAGAATCACCTCGGTGGACACATACGAGGCACCGCAAAGCGGTGGCGGTGCGCCGCCCAAGATGCCGTCGCTCGACCCAAAGGTGCATCGGGCGACCCTGATCCAGCAACTCGACGCCATCGCGCAGCAGGTGAACACGCGCGCCGAGACCGTGCGTGATGAGTTGGCGAAGCGCGAAATCATTGCTGTGCGTCCGGCGGCGAACGCGCAGCTCACGCCCGACCAACTCGACGATACCAAGGCGGACGCGCGACTGATCGGTTTCATACCCGACAACGGTACCGTGCTGCTGGACGTGGCAAGCGCCGACCTGGGCTATTTGCGGGAGAAGATCGAGGCGTTCGCAGACGATTCCCAGGTGACTGCGAAGACGAACAAGGACGGTACGCCGAAGCTCGACAAGAGCGGCGCCCAGGTGACCGCCCGCGCTTCCGAGCGGGCCATCGCGCCAGTGGGCAGCATCGGGATAGCGCAGCTCGCAGACCTTGGAGGTAAGCCGATCAGCGCCGAGGCCATCCCCGAGAGCCGCCCTTATTGGTTCGAGATCGGTTGCCGAGGCGGGTACCGTAATCCTGTCGAGGACACAAATAGGAGCCGCGCCCAGATCACTGGCCAGCTCCACCGCCTTGGCGTGGACCAGAAGCTCGACGAGTTTCTCGGGCCCGAGCAGGTCTACTTCTTCGTGCGAGTGACCCGTGGTCAGCTTGATATGCTCCGAGCAGCCACCGATTGCATCTACGAGATCGAGCTGGCCCCCCAGCCGCTACGCGATCTCAAGCTGCTCGAAGACGTGACGACGAAGGATCTCGCCGACTTCACGCTTGCACAGCCGCACGAAGACGCGCCGTCGGTCGTCGTGCTCGACACCGGCATCGCCACGGGGCACCCGCTCCTGAAGTCGGCGATCCTCACCGCCACGACGGCCGGCCCCGAGATCCCATCGCCCGAGGATACGTATGGCCACGGCACGAAAATGGCGGGCCTCGCGCTCTACCGCGACGTCGGCGCGGCCATCGAGCGTGGAAGCGCCGAAGCCCCTCACTGGGTGCAGAGCAGCCGACTGCTGATCGCGCCGGGCTACGGGACCGCCTCCTACGACAACTACGAGAAGTGGCCGGTGCTCACGGAGCGCGCGGTTCGCTCCGCAGAGGAGGCCGACGCTCGCGCCCGAAACCGCGCCTTCGTTCTCGCGATCACGCGGACGATGCAGGACCCGCCGCTCGAACGGATCGCGCCGACTCTTTGGAGCCAGGCGGTCGACCAACTCGCGTTTGGCGAGGGGCATGGCCGCATGATGATCGTCTCGGCCGGCAATGCACGCGAAGACCACTGGCTCCAGCTCGCGGAGCAGCACCCGCAGCTTCAACTCTCGGAAAAGATTCACCAGCCGGCGCAGGCCTCGAACGCGCTCACGATCGGGGCCTTCACTTCCCGCATCGAGCTACCGAACGACAAGGACTACGCCGAGGCCCGGGTCGTCGCGATGAAGGCTGGCGGCATCTCCCCATACACCAGCACTGGCCTCGTCGGGAACGAGTGGCCGATCAAGCCGGATGTCGTCATCGAGGGCGGCAATCTGGCGATCGCCGGGATGCCGCTACTCGGCTCATGTGCGGACGCTACATGATCGATAACCATGCAAGATTATTCAGAACGCGGTCGTGCCGTCCGGCGTGCCCATGCCGGTCGCCAGGTCGTAGGCGGGGCCGGCGCCGGGGCCGATCGTGATGTCGAACAGCCCGGCGGGATGGGCGTACGGATCCGAGCCGTAGGTCACCGGGCCGCCGTTGACGCCGTAGACGCCCGCGATGATCGCGGCCGAGACACTGGTGCCGCCGAACACCAGCCACGCCGATGCGGTCGATGACGTCGGGCCGAACACCGCCACGCCGGTGTTGGGATCGCCGACCGCGGCGACGTCGACCACGGTCCGCTTGGTGCAGAACGTGTCGTGCTGCCAGGTCGGCTTGGCGTACAGCGCGCTGCAGCCGCTGGGCCCCAGGGCGGTCTCGGTCCAGCCGCGCTTGGTGCTCGCGGGGCTGAGGCTCGTGCCGGTGACCGCGGTGACGTGCGGCGACGACGCCGGGAACTCGACGCCGGCCCCGGCGTCGCCGGCGCTCGCCGTGATCGCGATCCCCGGGTGGTTGTAGGCGGGCTCGAACGCCGTCGAGCCCGACTCGGCGCCGCCGTAGCTGTTGCCGATCACGTGGGCGCCGAGCGCGGCGGCCTCGTTCTCCGCCGCTGCCAGGTTGGCGTTGGACGCGGTCGTGGCCTCGACCAGCAGCAGCTTGCAATTCGGGCAGATCGCGCTCGCCATGTCGAGGTCGAGCGCCGACTCCTCGGACCACCCGACGTCGGCCGCCGGGTAGGTCGTGCCGCCGGTCTGGTTGACCTTGCGGAAACAGCCGCTCGCGGCGGTGCACGCCGGCAGCCCGAACGTCGAGCGGTAGGTCGCCAGGTCGGCCTCCGCGCGGGGATAGCCGAACGCCACGACCACGGCGATCGTCGTCGCTGCGCTGCCGCTGCCGGTGATCGCGTACGCGCCGCGCAGATCGGCGGGCCGGTAGCCGGCGGGTAACGAATTCGGCCGCACCGCGCCGGCGGCATCGACCACCGCGCGCGCGTGGCAGTGCGCCTCGTCATCGGCGCTCGTACATACCCGCGCGTGACCTGCGGTGCGGAGCTCGTCCGCGGTCATCGGGGTCATCGGGGTCATCGGGGTCATCGGGGTCATCGTCGGCTGGGGCTCGGCCGGGCCGGTCTCGTCACCGGTCACCGCGCACGCCGACGCGCACAGCACGAACATCCATCCCAGGCCCAGGGCTTCGATCTTCATTGGCGATATTCCTGCGGCGCACATCCAGTTGCGCCGTACGAATATCGCCTCACACGTGGGAGCACGCGTGAAGCGATGAGCTAGCTCGAAGTGAGCCGGCTCGGAATCAGCCGGGATCGGCGCGCGATCAGAACGCGGCCGTGCCGTTCGGCGTGCCGAGGCCGGTCGGGCCATCGTAGCCGGTCGCGCCCTTGCACAGGTAGGTCGGGCTGCACGTGCCGTTGCTGCCCGACGTCACGTCGAACAGGTTGGCGGTGTGCGAGTAGATCGTCGACGCCGAGCTCACCGTGCCGCCGTTGTTGGCGAAGATGCCGCCGACCAGCGGGGCCGCCACGCTGGTGCCACCGAACACGAGCCACGCCGACGCCGACGCCGAGCTCGGCGCGAACACGGCCACGCCGGTGTTGGGATCGGCGATCGCCGAGACGTCGGCGACGGTGCGCTTGCTGCAGCCGGTGTCCTTCTGCCAGGTCGGCTTGGCGTACGTGGTGCTGCAGCCGCTGCCGGCGCCGCTCCACACCGTCTCGGCCCAGCCGCGCGACGCGGTCGAGGTCTTGAGCGTCGTGCCGCCGACCGCGATCGTGTGGGGCGACGACGCCGGGAACTCGACGCCGAACCCGCCGTCACCCGAGCTCGCGGTCACCGCGACCCCGGCGTGGTTGTACGCCGACTCGAACGAGCTCGAGCCCGACTCGCCACCGCCGTAGCTGTTGCTGATCACGTGAGCGCCCAGCGTCGCCGCGCGGTTGACCGCGGCCGCGAGGTCGGCGAACGACGCGCTGTTCGCCTCGACCAGCAAGATCTTGCAGCTCGGGCACATCGCGCTCGCCATGTCGAGATCGAGGCCGGTCTCCTGCGACCACCCGGTGTCGTTGGCCGGGTACGTCGTGCCGCCGCTCTGGTTGACCTTCTTGAAGCAGCCGTTCGCCGTGGTGCACGCCGGCAGGCCGAACTGCGACCGGTAGGTCGCCAGGTCGGACTCCGCGCGCGAGTAACCGAGCGCGTCGACGATCGCGATCGTCGTGGCCGAGCTGCCGTTGCCGGTGATCTTGTAGGCCGCGCGCAGCTGGGTCGGGCTCAGGCCCGCCGGCGTCGCGTTGGCCCGCAGGTCGCCGTACAGGTCGACCAGGATGTGCGCGTGGCAGTGCGCGTCATCGGCGGTGTTGGTGCAAGCACGGACGTGGTCGGAGACGCTGATCTCGTCGTCCGTCATCGTCGTGGTGGGCTGATCGTTCTCGATCGCACACGCCGACGCGAAGGTGAGGAGCGCGAACGGAAGAGCCTTTAAAGCCGCGGGAAGGACTGCTGTAAATTTCATGCGTGCGGCAGATTTGCCGACAAATGCGCGGCACCGCCAGTCACTGACTCTAACAGTGATAGCGAATCGCAATATACGGATTGTGGGGTTTCCAGATCCGGTATACCTCCCACACGATTGTGTATAGACGATGCTGTTCACCCACGAGTGGGACAGCGTCGCCGGTCTACCGCACCTCCGCAACGCCTGGAACTGACGCATTCTGCGGCAGCTCACGCAATTCGACGAACAGCCCCACTGAATTTTCGCTATCAGGGCGGAATTTCCCCCTGCCATGGGCCATCCGGAACGATCGCATGCTGCGGTGGCCGGTGGTTACGATCTCGCCCGGCGCGCAGCGTGAGCGGCCATACAAGCTATTTATGGTCCAATAAGTCATGTAGTGCGGAATCTACTTAACGCGTCTCTAACTCTCAGTAGGTATTCACCTACATCATCAGATCTTCGAGCTGTCGTTTGTGTCATTCACTCGAACAGGCCACTCGGGGTATCCTGAACGTTTTGGCTGCGTGAGCCGGGCGAGCGTCGTTGTCGACAAGCACAGCGGCGCTCGCCGCTCCCCACGAAGCAGGACGTTCCGCGCCGGCGGCGTTGTTGCCAGGCAGCGCGGGTCACATCCCGGGAGCGAGCAGGCTAGAGCTCGCCCGGGCCGATCGGCGTGCCGAGGCCGGTCGGGCCATCCCAGCCCACCCCCGCCGTGCAGAGCGGCGAGCCACAGGTGCCGTTCGTTCCCGACGTCACATCGAAGTTATCGCCCGAGTTCGACGCCGCATAGATCGCCTTCGCGGTCGTCGCAGAGCCGATGCTGCCGATGATGCCAGCGATCAGCGGCGACGCGACGCTGGTGCCGCCGAACACCTGGAACGACGACGCGGTCGCAGACGTCGGCGCATACACCGCGACACCGGTGTTGGGATCGGCGACCGCCGAGATGTCCGCGTACGCGCGCTTCGCGCACTTGGCGGTGGCGTTCGCGGGCTGCCAGCTCGCCCGGGCATACACCGTGCTGCAACCGCTGCCAGCACCGCTCCACACGGTCTCGCGCGGTGAGCTGCCGACGTGGACCGACGTGCCGCCCACAGCGATGACCGTCTGAGTCGCGTTCGTGGCCGACGCCGGGAACTGCGGGCCGGCCGCGTTGCCGCTGTCACCCGAGCTCGCCGTGACTGCTACCCCCGAGGGGAGATACGCCGCCGCAAACGACGTCGAGCCGGCCTCGCCGCCACCGTAGCTGTTGCTCACCGCGACGGCACGGGCGCCGGTCGCGGCCGTGTTCGACGCCGCCGTGCCCATCGCCGTCGCGAGGTTCGCGAACGTCGCGCTCGTGCCCTGCACCAGCAGGATGTTGCAGTTCGGACACATCGCGCTCACCATGTCGAGGTCGAGCGCCGTCTCCTGGTCCCAGCCGACGTCGGTCGCCGGCAGGCTCGTCCCGCCGGTCTGGTTCACGACGGCGAGGCACGGCCGCGCTCCACCCACCGCGCACTTCACGATCGTCGGCAGGCCGAACGTCGAACGGTACATCTGCACATCGCGCAGCGCGTTCGGGTAGCCGTTCGAGTCGACGATCGCGACCGTGGTCGCCGTGCTGCCATTGCTCGTGATGCCGTAGAACGACCGCAGCGTGGCCGCGCCCAGGCCCGCCGGCGTCGCGTTGGTCCGGATATCACCATACGCGTCGACCAGGACGCGCGCGTGGCACTGGACCTGGTCGGCCGCGTTGGCGCACACGCGGATGTTGTCGGCGACGCTGATCTCGTCGTCGGTCATCGTCGTGGTGGGCTGATCGTCTGATGGAAGAGCACACGCGGCAGTGAATGCCACGAATGCAAAGGAGAGTGCCTTCGTCACTGAGTCGCGATCGAGAATGGATTTCATTGCGCGCGACCTTGCCACGCAATGCCTATCGCACACCAATACTGACGATCATAAATCAGACACGGATTATCCGAATGTTCTCCTCAGGTAGCGTGTCGGCATTATTACATACAGGCTGTATTCGATGCCGTTCAGGTGCTGCCTTTTACTGCTCGACTGAACATCTGTGGTGCCGCAGTCGGCGGCGCCGCGAATATCATGGTGAGTTATATTACGCCGCAGATTGGATTTTTAATTTCTGAGACTGAACATCTCAACCGTGCTCCATGATGCGCCGCAATTTGCGACAGCTTATTTAGAGGATGCTTAATAGACGAAGTTTGCTGCACACCAAACGGAACAATGTGTTGCGTTCGCTGCGTTAGCCTACTTTCAAGATCCCGCCGCCAGACCGATTGTGCCGACGTGCCCAGCTCTGTCTGCTTGGCGCTGTGCGCCCGAGTGCGCACGCCACGGCAACCAGGCCGCGCGGATCCCCGCCACCCGGCTCGGCGATGGCACCAGCACCGAGGCCCCAGATCCGGCTCGCGGCACGATCAGCCCAGTTTCTCGACGCTGTGTGGGTACGGCGATGTGGGACTGCGGATCCGGTCGCAGCGCGGATCATGCCGCGATGTGGTCGACGAACGCGCGCAGCGCCGCCCAGTACTCGTCGCCGCCGCTCAGATCGTTGTGGCCGCGGCCGGGCACGAGCACGAGCCGGCGCTCGGCGGCCGAGGTCGCGGCGGCGTACGCGGCGTGCGCCTCGTCGGGGCGGACGAGGGTGTCGATCGCGCCGTGTAGCACCAGCAGCGGCAGCCGGCCGTGCGCCAGCTTGCGCGCCGGCTCGAACGTCGCCTGTTCGTCGGCGGTGAACGCAGCCGGCGGCGCGAGACCACGGCGCTGGATCAGCCGGCCGAGGTCGCAGAACGCGCTCTCGAGGATCGCGCCGGCCATCCGCTCGATCGGCCGCGCGAACAGCTCGTGCGCCGCGGCGCCGCCGAGCGAGCGCCCCATGACGATCAGCCGGTCGGCCGGCACGGCCTCGGCGATCGCCCGCGCGTCGTCGATCACCGCGCGCAAGCTCGGCGCGCCGGTCGACCGGCCGTAGCCGCGGAACTCGGCGACCGCGAGCGCCGCGCCGATCGCCGCGAACCGATCGGCCGCGTCGTCGTAGTCCGCCACCACTTCGCCGTTGCCGTGAAACACCAGCAGCGTGCAGCGCGCGCCGCGCGCCGCATAGCACCGCACGTGGATCCGCGCGCCGTCGACCTCGGCGAACCGATCGACCGCGCCCGGCGGCGGCGCGCTGGCGTCGGTGCGCGGGAAGAACAGCGCCTCGGTGAACGCATCGCGATCGAAGATCGACGCCATACTCAGCGGGTGGCGGGAGCCGCGGCGGCCGAGGCCTGGGCGGCGAGCTTGAGCTGCGCGGCCATGTCGCGGAACCGGCCGAGGCGGGCGTAGACCCGGGCGAGGCCGGCGGCGGCGCGGACCTCGAAGCCGGGCGTGGCGCGGGCGGTCTGGAACGCCTCCTCGGCGCCGAAGAAGTCGCCGCCGAGCGTGAGGATGTCGCCGAGCGTGGCGTGCATGGCGGCAGCCGAGATCGGCGACGAGGCCCGGCCGAGGCCGGCGCGCAGGACCGAGGCCGCGCGGGGCGCGTCGCCAGCCTTGGCGAGCGCCACGGAGTAAGCGACGCGCGCGTTGCCGAAGCTGGGCGCGAGGTCGAGCGCCGCGCGCAGCGCCTCCTGCGCCGACTCGAGGTCGTTGGTGTCCAGCGCGGCGCGGCCGCGCTCGTAGTAGCGGCGGGCGACCGACGACATCAGTCGAGCTCCAGCAGGCTGAACCGCGCCGAGGCGTCATCGCCACCGGCCGGCTCGGATTTGTCGACCGGGGCCGCAGGCACAGGCGCAGCGGGCTGACCGGATGGGCCAGGCTGACCGGGCGGACCGGCCGCCGGCGCAGGCGGCTCGCGCCCGGCTGCAGCCTCGCGCGGCGGCGCTGGGTCCCGGCCGGCGCCGGCTCCCGCGGCGGGCGACGCCCCGGGCTGGCCGCGGACCGACAGGCCGCGCGCCGGCGGCGGCGCGCTTCGTACGGACGCCGGCTCGGCCGGCGGCGGCGGCGCAGGCCGTTGCTGCAGCGTGGTCTCGACGACCCGCACCCCGGCCTGCGGCCGCGGCGACTCGGAGGCCGGCGGCTGGCGGCCCGGCACCAGCGGCTGCACCACCCCGCCGACCCGCACGCTGACCTGCTCGCCATCGACGACGAACATCGCGAGCTCGGGGTGCTCG
Organism: Kofleriaceae bacterium; assembly: GCA_036271215.1. Taxonomy (GTDB): domain Bacteria; phylum Myxococcota_A; class Polyangia; order Haliangiales; family Haliangiaceae; genus JABFXX01. The sequence continues at coordinate 9,470 of DATBBB010000436.1, forward strand.
AACCGGGTCTGCAGCGCGGTGACGAGCTGCGCGAACGTCGGGGCCTTGAGGTCCGCCAGGGTCTCGGCCTGGTGGATCATCATCGGCGGCGGGCCTTCGACCACGTACTCCTTGATCACGAAGGTCAGGACTTCGAGCAGGGTCTCGCGGTCGGCATCGGCGAACGCATCTTTGACGTTGCTCGCGATCTCGCGGAGGTCAGGTCGGGACGGCATGGGTCAGCTCCTCATCCTCAGAGCCCTGGTCGGGGCCTGGTCGGTCCTAGAAAGTCGCTCCGTCGAGATCGGCGCCCGTGGTCTCGCAACCAACGAGGCGCGCGCCGGTCAGATCGGCGCTGCACAGGTTGACGCCCTTCAAGTTGCAGCGCACGAACACCGCGCCGCGCAGGTTGGCGCCGTAGAGGTTCGCGCGCCGGAAGTCGACGTCGAACAGCGACGCGCCGGTCCAGTCGGTGCGCGACAGCGACACCGTGGCGTGCTCGTAGCCCTCGAACACGACCTTGATCAGCACCGCGCCGGCGAAGTCCGCCGAGTACAGCTCGGACTCCTTGAACGTCGTGTTCTGGATCTTCGCGCGGTGCAGCTTGACCCGCGCCATCCGCACCGGCCCGAGCTCGCAGCGCAGCAGCTGGGCGGAGGTCAGGTCGATCTCGGTGAGGTCGCAGTCCTTGGCCCGCACGCGGTGCCACAGCGCGCCCCGCCACTGCGAGGTCCGCAGATCGCTCTGCCGGAGCTCGGCGCGCTCGAGCCGGGCCTCGTCGCCATCGGCGCCGCGCAGGTCGAGCCGCTCGAGGATCACGTTGTCGAGGTCGACGCCGCGCAGCCCGACCGACAGGGCCGCGAACCCGCTGATCGTCCGGCCCGCCAGCTCGTCCTCGGCGACCAGCCGCTCGAGCTGGACGCGCGATTGGATCACGCCGGCGTCGGCGGTGGTGTCCGTCATCTCGACGAGGATACCCCGAGATCCGGCGGTAGATCACGCCGCGAGCGGCGATCGTCTACGCCCCACGCCGGCGACCGGCAGGGGAAGCCCCCGGCGCGGCTACGCCCGGCGCTGCGAGCCGTTGCGCCACATCTGGTTGCGCGCCGCGTCTGCCGCGATGTCCTGCACCCGCTGCGTGATCTCCTCGATCGCGCGCTCGGTCGCCTCCTTGGCCATCATCTGGGCGTGGCCGGCCTGGACCGCCGCGTGGGTCGACGCGGACGGATCGGACTCCGACTGCTCGACGGAGTCGGCCTCGGCCTCGTGCTCCTCGGTGAACGGCATGCCGCCGTCGAACGTCGACTTGCGGTGCAGGCCGCGCTGGGCCTGGGCGACGTGGGTGAGCTCGTGGGCCAGCAGGGCCTGGCCGGCGTTGCTCGCCATCGACTTGTCGGGCGAGCCGCCCATCAGGATCATGCCGGTCGAGCCGATCGTGACGGCGTACGCGCTGCGCTGGCGGTTGAACTCCTCGGCGAACTCGCCGGTGTAGATCCGGACGTGGCCGAGGTCGACGCCGAACCGGCGCTCGTACTTGTTGCGGATCGAGTGGTCGAGGCGCTCGCCCTTGCCGGCGCGCTTCGACATCATCCGCAGCATGCGCTCCGGGTCGTACTTGCGCGCCAGCTCGTCGGTGAGCTGCTCGGCGCTGTCGCCGGATTCCTGATCGGTTGGATCGCTCACGCCAGTCCTTCTACGACCTCAGTCGTCCTTGGCTTCCCCGGCCCACGTCGAGACGTAACCCTCTGATCCTTCATAGAATTCGGCGGTCTTTTGCTGGTCGACCACGTCGCCGCCGAGCGCCTGCTCGAGGAACTTGGTCTCGCTCAGGCAGTTGCCGCCCTTGACGCCCTTGACCTCGAAGGTCACCTCGCCCTTGGCGTTGATCACGATCTCGATGTCTTGCTTGTGCATGTTGCGGCTCCTGCTCCTACTCCGAGACCCACTTGCGAACGACCAGGCGGATCGAGCCGTCCTCCTCGTTCACTTCCTCTTCGACCGCGTAGCCCTTGTCTTCGCAGGCTTGCTTGACGTTGTGGTACTGGTAGCGCTGGCTGAGCTGGTCCTTGAACTCTTCTTCCGAGACGCCCTTGGTCGTCTCGACGCCCCACCAGTCCGCCGTGATGTCGAACGTGCCGTCCAGGTTGTCTACCACGCCGACGTCGTAGCGGCCCATGTCGACCGAGATCGCGGCCTTGAGCGTGTCACCGCGGTAGCCGCGCACGGTCACCGCCTGGCCTTGCTCGGCCTCGGTGAACTGATACTTCATGTCGGCGAGCGCCTTCTTGATCGCCGCCAGGTTGGTCATCTTGAGCGCGCACTTCGTGAAGTGGGACATGCGGTTCCTAGTCTACGTCACAGCTCGAGCTTGCGTTCCCCGTCGTCGCTGGTCTCGGGGACCTTGTCGCCGAGGTTGGCGGTGGGGGCGCCGTAGCGCGCCATCCACCCCCCGTCTTTCTTGGCAGGTGTGCGGTTGCGTGCCGCCGCCGGGCGCGCGCGGGTCCGCGCCCACTCGCGCATCGCATCGATCTGCTCGCGCATCGTGATCGCGAGCGGCACGATGTCCTTGAGCGTGTTGAGCAGGCCGTCGGTCGACAGGTCGTTGCCGGTGTCGAACGCGTCGTACAGCGAGGCGACCACCGCCTGCTCGAGCTCGGCGCCCGAGAAGTCGACCGTGGCGTCGACCAGCCGATCCATGTCGAACTGGCCCGGGTCCCGCTTCTTCTTGCGGATGTGGATGTCGAGGATCTGCGCGCGGTCATCGCGATCGGGCAGATCGCAGAAGAAGATCTCGTCGAACCGGCCCTTGCGGAGCAGCTCGGGCGGCAGCTGGTGGACGTTGTTGGCGGTCGCGATCACGAACACCGGCGTGGTCTTCTCCTGGAGCCACGTGATGAACGAGGCGAACACGCGCGACGTGGTGCCGCCGTCGGTCTGGCCCGACGAGCCGGTGCCCGAGAACCCCTTCTCGAGCTCGTCGATCCACAGGATCGCCGGCGCGATCGCCTCGGACGTCTTGATCACGGTGCGGATGTTCTCTTCCGAGCTACCGACCAGGCCGCCGAAGATCTTGCCGACGTCGAGCCGGAGCAGCGGCATCTGCCACAGCGCGCCGACCGCCTTGGCGGTCAGCGACTTGCCGGTGCCGGGCACGCCGATCATCAGGATGCCCTTGGGCAGCGGCAGGCCGAAATCGCGCGCCCGCGAGCTGAACGCGTTGCGCCGCTTGACCAGCCAGTCCTTGAGGATCTCCATGCCGCCGACGTCGGAGAACTCCTCGCGGTGCTCGTAGTACTCGAGCAGGCCGCTCTTGCGGATGATCTGCTTCTTCTCCTCGAGGATGGTCTCGAGATCGAACGTGTGGGTCCGGACCGCGGACTTGGCGAACACGTTCTCGGCCTCGACCAGGGTCAGGCCGAGCGCGCCTTCGACCACGCGCTCCATGAACGTCGGGTCGCTCTCGATCTCCTGCTGGGTCGCCGCCGGCAGCGCGGGCAGGACCTTGCGCGCCGCGCCCTCGATCTCCATCCGGTTGGGCAGCTCCCAGTCGAGCACCGCCGAGATGCTCTTCTCGAGCTCGGGCGGGATCTTGGTGATCGGCGACAGGATGGTCAGGCTCTTGCGGGTCTTGCGCAGCTCGGTGGCGGCGTCGCGCAGCCGGCGGATCACCGCCGGTTCCTTCAAGAACGGGTGGAAGTCGCGCAGCACGAACAGCGCCTTGCCCTCGGCGCGGATCACGTGATCGATCGCCTTCATCGGGTCCTTGACGTCGCGCGTGCCCTGGCCGTTCGCGATCGTCTTGAAGCCTTCGGTGATCGACCAGACCTCCAGCCGCATCTCGCGCTCGACGCACAGCTTGCGCAGCGCCTCTTCGACCCGGTTCTCTTCGGGCGAGGTGATCCAGATCAGCGAATAGCGCGCCTTGATCAGATCCTCGATCTCGCCCTTGCTGCTTCGTTTGTGCTCGATCGTCATGGCCTTTTGTTTCTACTCACGTGGTTGCGCGGCAAGGGCCTGCAATCACGAGCCTGCGTTGGCGAGGTCGCGCAGGCCGCGCAGCGCGCCCTTGGCGGTCTCCGCGTTATCGACCAGCGACTCGACGGCCTGGCTGACCGCCTGGAGGACCGCGCCGTCGGCCTTGAGGTTCGGCAACTCGCCCTTGACGAGCACCATGTTGTTGCGCATCTCCGACAGGATGTCGTTGATCGACTCGTAGACCTCCTGGGCGGTCTTCATGAGATCGGCGTTGATCGGCGGCGTGGACACCGAGGTATCGAGCACCGACTCGGCGTGGGCATCGGCCGCGGCCTTGGCCCGCGCGGCCTCGGCGCGCGCCTTGGCGGCGTCGGTCCTGGCGGCGTCGACCTCGGCCTGCAGCGCCTTGAGCGAGCGCTCGGCCGCGGCGGCCTTGTCGTTGGCCTCGCGCAGCTTGCGCTCGCCGGCCTCGCGCTCGAGCTGGAGCTCCTTGGCGGCGCCCTCGTCGGGCACCGACGCGGCGGCCTTGAGCTTCTCGAAGTCGGCGACCCTGCGGCGCAGCCGATCGAGCTCGCGGCGGGCGTCGTCGCCGCCGGTCGACGCGACGTCGCGCGCCTTGCTCGCGTGGAGCGCCTCCTCGGCGGCCTTGTGGCGGGCGACCTCGGCCTTGGCGAGCGCGTCCTGCGCGACGTTGCGCGCGCTATCGGCGGCGAGCTTGCCGTGGACCGCCTCCTGGAGCTCGACCTCGATCTGGGCGAGCCGGCCCTCGAGCTTCTCGCGATCGCGGTCGGCGCTGGTGTACTGCGACTCGAGCCGCTCGCGGTCGGCCTCGACCTTCTTGAGCTCGACCCGCAGCTCGCGGATGTCGCCGGTCATCTTCATCAGGTGATCGGGCTGGGCGCCGCCGCGGCCGGAGTCGGTCTGGGCCTCGACGAGCAGGCGGCCGAGCCGGCGGTTCTCTTCCTCGAGCCCGTTGATCTGGGCGGCGTTGCGCGAGGCGTTGGTGTTGGCCTCGTCGCGCTCGGCGCGCAGCTGCGCGATCGACTTGAGGTTCCGCTCCTTCTCGGAGCGCAGCTCCTTGATCACTTCTTCCTGCGAGATCAGCCCGACCCGGCGCTCCTCGAGCATCCGCTCCTGCTCGTTGATCACCTCGCGCAGGTGCTCGATCTCGGTCAGCTGCTCGTTGAGCTTCTTCCAGCCCTCGTCCTTGGTCCGCGACAGCTCCATCAGCTGGCGGTTTTTGTCCTCCATGTCCTCGCGGAGCTTCGACGTATCTTCGAGGGCGCGCGCGGCCTGGCGCTCGCGGGCCGCGACGTTCTCGGCCATGTCGCCGATCTCGGCGCGCGACCGGTTCAGGTCGTTGCGGGTCTGCTGCAGCTCGTCGCGCAGCTCGTCGGCGACCCGATCGCGGGCGGCGATCTGGTCCTCGCGGTCCTTGATCTGCGCCTTGAGCTCCTCGCCGCGCTCGCGCATCGACGACGACTCGGCGCGCACGCGCTTGGCGTCGGCGACCTCGCGCTCGTAGCTCGCGGTCGCCTTCTCGAGCTGGGTGCGCAGCGACTTGATCTCGGCGTCGGCCTTGTTGGGATCGAACTCGAGGCCGAGATCGACCAGGACCTTGTTCTCGGCGGCGTCGGCCGCGCTGCGCGGCGCGGCCCCGACCCCGCCCATCGGGCCGCCGCGGCCGAACATGCTCGGATCGCGGCCGGCCGGGGCCCCACCCGGCATCGCCGGCGGGCCACCATAGGGCGCCGCGCCGTTGGTGCCGGGCATGCCGGGCGGGCCACCGAACGGCGGGCTGCCGCCGGGCATCGACGGCGGGCCACCGTAGGGCGCCGCGTTGGACTGCGAGCCGACCGAGCCGCCGAACCCACCGCCCTTGGGCGGACCGAACCCCGGGGTCATCGTGCTCACCGGCGGCGCCGAGATCGGGCTCGGCATCGACGGCGGACCGCCGTACGGCTGCGCGCCGGTGGCAGGTGGCTGCGAGCCAAACGCCGGCGGCTGCGAGCTGAACCCCGCGGGCGACGCGGCCGGCGGCGAGTACCCGCCGGCGAGCGGCGGCGGTGGCTCGCCGCGATCGAGCACCATCGTGCCGCCCTTCTTGGCCGGCGGTGGCGCACCGGCGGCGGGCAGCGGCTGCTGGACCACGTTGACCGCGCCCTCGTCGATGAACCGGATCATCAGCGAGCCGCACTGCACGACGTCACCGTGGCCGAGCGCCTGCTTCTGCACCCGGGTGTTGTTGAGGTGGGTCCCGTTGGCGCTGCCGAGATCCTCGACCACGAACCGCCCACCCTCCATGCGAACCTGCGAATGCCGCCGCGACACCATGCCGTCATCGGTGCGAATTGCACACTCGAGGCCGCGACCGACGTAGACGGTCTCCGCTGGCGACAGCTCGACCGTTCCCTCGCGTCCCTGGGCATCCCGAAACAGGAGTCGTGCCATTGGGTTCTCGAATGGTACCGGGGGTCCGCGCGCGACGCCAGTCCTGCGGACTACCTGCTCACACCCTCGCTCGCGCCCCGCGCCTCACCGATCCGGCAGGCCCGGCTACTCCGGCTTGAACACCGCCTCGGTGTTACCGACGCGGATGATGTCCCCGGGTACGAGGGTCTTCTTGGGGACCTTGTGGCCGTTGACGTAGACGCCGTTGGTCGAGCCGAGGTCCGCCAGCTCGTACGAGCCATTCACCTTGCGAATCCCGGCGTGCTTGCGCGACACCGCCGGATCGGCGAGCACCACGGTATTGCCGGCGACCGAGCCGATCGTGGTGACCTCCTCGCTGAGCGACAGCGTCTGGTTCGCCATCGGCCCCATGATGAAGTCGAGCCGGGCGATCGGCGCCCAGCCGCAGAACAGGCACTTGGTCCACACCGGCAGCATCACGCGGCGACAGCCGCCGCAGACCTTCTGGTGGACCGGCGTGGCGTTCTTCTTCGCCACCATCACCAGAACGCCCAGCACAACAAGCGCCACGATGACGATGATCGCGATCAGAACACCCGTGGACACGCGGCCTTTAGCTTCTAGTTGATGGACTTGAACTTGAAGTTCGTCTTGCCGAGCGTGACCATGTCGTTATCGACGAGATCTTGCTTGCCCTGGATCTTGCGATCGTTGACGTAGCAGCCGTTGGTCGAGCCGCCGTCGACGAGCATGAAGCCCTGGGGTGAGGCATTGATCTGGCAGTGCTCGGTGCTCATGAAGCCATCGTTGACCACGATATCGCACGGCGGCGCGGTGCCGATCTTGGTGCCGCCCGAGCGCAGCTTGAACGTCTGGTAGGCCTGCACGCCGTTGATCGGGACCAGCCATCCGACGATCGGGAATCCACCGTCGTCGCCGCCGGAGCTCATCATGACCGTCTTCATCGGACCGGCCGGCTTGGCCGGCTCGGGCGCCGGTGCGGCCACGATCAGCGGCGGCGGCAGCGCCGGCTTGGCGCCGAACACCTTGACGCCGATGATGATCAGCAGCAGCGCGCCGACCACCACGAGGATCAGGATCAGCCACGGGAACCCGGGCTTGGCCACGTTCCACGGAGGCGCCATCGACAACGGTGTTGGCTCGGCGTCGTCCTTGTCGACCTTGAGGATCAGGTTGTGCAGCTTGCCGTCCCACGTGAGCCCGAGGCCGACCTTGGGGTCGAAGCCGGGGAACGTCAGGTACTGGCGGTCCGCCATGCGGGTCAGGATGCCGGCGATCGCGGTGGCGATGTTGTCTGCCGAGTTCACCGTCTGGGTCGACGGGATCATCGGGCTGATCACGTTGCCGTCGCCCGACATCGCGCTCTTGTAGATGATCGCGAAGGTCTGGATCTGGTCGTTCTTGGCCTGCTGCTTGAGTATCTGCAGCTGGCCCTTGGCGGCCTCCATGTTGGTGTCCATGCCGTCGCACACGACGATCAGCACCTTGCGCGACGCCTGGACCTTGTGGAGCTCGGTCAGCCCGAGGTCGACGCCCTTGACCAGCTCGACGCCCTTGGTGCCGAAGTAGTCCTTCTGCGAGCCGAGCTGCGAGCCGGTGATCTTGTCGAGCGGGCCCATCGGGATCCGGACCACCGCCTTGTCGGCGTACGTGATCACGGCGCCGACGCTGCCGGCCGGGCCGGCGTTCTTGAAGTCGACCTTCTCGAGCGCGCCCTCGAACGACTCGAGCACGCCGGGGTAGCGCGACGGATCGTCCTCGGGGAGGACCTTGTCGTTACCGATCCAGATCTCCCAGCCGTTCATCACGATCGCGATCGCGAGCTTCTCGGTGCCCTGGTTGTACTCGCGCTTCGAGATCGCCTTGAGCTCGATCGGCTGCTTGGCGCCCTCCTCGCGCAGCGTGAACTTGTCCACCGGCAGGTTCGGCGCACCGATCGCGGTGACCTCGATCTGCGGCGCGTCATCCTTGGTCTTGGGGTTGTTGCGATCGGGGGGCTTGACTTGCATCAGCACCTCGACGTTCGCCCCGTCCGCGTGCGCCTGCCCCACCGTCGCGAGCCAGGTCGCGGCCATCACCAGCAACAACCAACGTGCGTTCCGCATGATCATAGGCTCTTGAACTTCAGCAGCGCGCTGCCGAATTTGATGAAGTCGTTGTCGACCAGCTCGTGGCGGTCGACGCGCCGGTTGTTGACGTAGGTGCCGTTGGTCGAGCCGGAGTCGCGCAGCACCCAGACGCCGTTCTCCGCCTTGATCTCGGCGTGCTTGGACGACATGAACTTGTCGTTCAGCACCATCGAGCACTTGGCGTCGGTGCCCACGGTGGTGACCGGCGATAGCGTGAGCAACTCGCCGCGCTGGGCGCCCTGCAACGGGACGATCCAGCCGAGCAGCTGCGTGCTGCCCGGACCGCCGCTGGCGTCCATCACGAACGCCTGGGTCTTCAGCGCCTGCTTGGCCGGCGCCGCGACGACCTGGGCCGCGATCTGCTGGCAGAACGGGCACTGGTCCCAGCTCTTGTCGAGCTGCTGCTCGCACTGCGAGCAGAACTTCTTGGCAAAGATCCAGAACCCGCGCTTGACGATCGGCGGGTTCGGGTTGGGGGCATGCGGCGCCGCCCCCGCGGGCATTCCCGGCATGCCGGGCATACCGGGCATCCCCGGTGGTTGTCCTGCCTGCTGCATCTGCGCTCCCTGTTGCTGCGGCTGCCCCATGTTGTTCAGCTGGCCGTTGAACTCGTTGGCTCTGCCCATCGCGTTCTGGCCGCGGTTCTTCAGCGACTTCGCGCGATTGATATCGACCTGGATGTTGCCCTTGATGTTCTTGATGGCGAAGATCTTGTTGTTGATCGCCCGGAACGGAGCAAAGACGAAGTCGAGGTATCTGAGGAACATGATTCCTTAGGACGCGCCGGTATCCCCCCGCGCGCCAGTAGCTTAGCACCATGCGCGGCCCAAGCCGGCGAGCGTTTCTCGCTCCGATGCAGGAAAAATGTGGTCGCGGGGGCCAGCGCGGCGGTTGCCCCGCGGTCGCCGGGGCTCGCGGATCGCGAGATCCGCTGTGTGGACGAGCGGTTTCGCGATCATTGAAGCTGCTGCGCCAGGGCTTCGGGGCGATCGCCGGCGCGGCGACCCGGCCGCCCGCCACCACCGGCCGCGCCCACCCGCCGCGTCGCGGGCCGCACCTCCGAGATCTCCGCGGTCAGCGCGGTCAGCGCGCGCCGGCCGCCGGGACGCCGATCGGGGCCGCGGCGGGCTGGGCGAGCCGGCGGTGCTGGATCTGGGTGGTCAGCTCGGCCTTGCGGGCGAGCGCCGCGCGGATCTTGTCCAGCCGGTCGGGCGGGTGCGCGAAGAAGTTGCGGTCGAGCGCGGGGTCCTCGGCATAGGCGCGGCGGATCTCGGCCTCGTCCCAGCTCGTCGGGAACGCCGGATACACCAGCGGCGGCTCGCGCAGCCACCAGCCGGTGAACCCGAACCGCGCGTGGTGGCGCTCGTAGATCTCGGTGCCGGGGTACGGCACGACGACACCGCGCGCGTTGAACCCGCCGGCGATCGGCGCGGCGCGCTCGAGGAAGCCGATCGTGGCGTCGAGCTCGGCGCAGGTCTCGTCGGGCCAGCCGAACATTAGGTTGACGACGCAGTGCACGCCCTCGTCGCGGCACCAGCCGAGCACGTCGACCACGCGCTCGACGGTGACGCCCTTGCCGATCCGGACCAGCATCCCCGGGTCGGCGCTCTCCATGCCGATGTCGATGCCGGCGCAGCCGGCGCGCCGCATGTCCGCGATGACGTCGGGGTCGAGGTGCGACGGGTGCGCGGTGCACGTCCACCACACCGGCGCGCCGATCCCGGTGATCGCGGCGCACAGCTCGCGGACCCGGCGCCGGCCGACCGCGAACGAGTCATCGAAGAAGCTGAACCCGATCAGGCCGAACCGCTCGCGGAGCAGCGCGACCTCGGCCGCCACCGACCCGGCGCTGCGATAGCGAAACCGCCGGCCGGTGACGTCGTTCGAGCAGAACGTGCACGCCGCCGGGCAGCCGCGGCTCGACAGGATCCCCGCCGGCGCCAGCTCCCCGGGCCGCGCCGGCTGACCCGCGTGCGCGGGGTCGTACCAGCGCGCGTCGAACAGATCGAGCGCCGACAGCGGCGGCGCGAGCCGATCGAGCTCGGTCAGGAACGGTCGCGCCGGGTTGTGCCGCGCCATGCCGCGATCGATCCAGCTCAGGCCCGCGATCTCGCCGGCCGCGCGCCGCCCGTCGATCACATCCGCCAGCTCGACCAGCGCGTCCTCGCCCTCGCCGCGGATCACCCAGCGAAACCCGTGCGCGAGCGGCTCGTCGGGCACGATCGTCGCGTGCGGGCCGCCGGCGACCAGCGGCAGCCCGGCGAGGTCCGCGGCGAGCGCGTACGCCGGCTGGACGTGCAGCGTCTTCAGGTGCAGCCCGACCAGATCGGGGCCGAACGCGCGGATCCGGGCGGCGATCTCGGCGTGATCGTGCGGGGCGTACGGCGCCGAGGCGTCGAGCAGCGCGACCTCGTGGCCGCCGGCCCGCAGCGCCGCCGCCAGGTGGCAGAACGACAACAGCGGCGTCCGCACCGGCTCGGGCGACGGTGGGTTCACCAGGAACACGCGCGCCATATCCTCAGTCTACGCCTGTCGATGCCGGAACGTCCCCCGGCGCGGGGTGCTATGCTCGCGGGTGAGGAGCCGCTCGTCACGCGATGACCGATGTGTTCGGGCGGGCGATGCAGGCCAGCGGCTTTCTGTGCGACGCCGCGATCGCCGCTGGGCATGACCTCGGGGTATTCGAGGCGCTGGCGCCGGAATCGGCAACGCTGCCGGAGCTGGCCGCGCGCCTCGGCGTCGCGGCCGGACGCCACCGGC
>DATBBB010000437.1:0-14908 GCA_036271215.1 Kofleriaceae bacterium
GGTTGTCGGGATCGGCGCGGTCGAGGACCGCGCGTTGCTCGGCGCGGAACGCGAGGAACGTCCCGGCACGGATGTGCGCGCGGATGTCGGCCATCAGCCGGGTGTAGAACGAGAGGTTGTGGAACGCGAGCAGCTGCCAGCCGAGCGGCTCCTTGCACTTGATCAGGTGGTGCAGGTAGGACCGTGGACGTGCGCAGGCCTCGCAGCTGCACGCGGGATCGAGCGCGAGCTCGGAGAGCCGGTGCACGCCGCGCCGCAGATCGATCCGGCCGCGCGAGGTGAACGCGACGCCTTGCTGGGCGAGCGCGGTGGGGAGGATGCAGTCGAACATGTCGATGCCGCGGTGCACGCCCTCGAGCAGATCGATCGGCATGCCGACGCCCATCAGGTAGCGCGGTCGGTCGGCCGGTAGCTGGGCGGTGACCAGCTCGGTGGTGTCCTCGCGCTGGGCCCGGGTCTCGCCGACCGCGAGCCCGCCGACCGCGTAGCCGTCGAACCCGCGGGGGGCGAGCGCGCCGAGCTCGGTCAGGACCTCGGCGCTGATCCGACGCAGATCGGGGAAGCACGCGCCCTGGACAATCGCGAATAGCGCGCCGGGAGCGCCGCCGCGCGCGGCCAGCGAGCGCGCCGCCCAGCGATGGGTGCGCTGCATCGCAGCCGCGGCGTGATCGCGCGGGCTGGTCGACGCGATGCACTGGTCGAGCACCATCATGATGTCGGATCCGATCGCGCATTGCATCGCGATCGAGCGCTCGGGAGTCAGCCGCTCGACGCGCGCGCCGTGCGTCGCGGGGCCGCGGACCAGGGCGCCGTCGTCGTCGATCGTGGTGTCCGCGAGCGAGAAGATCTGGAACCCGCCCGAGTCGGTGAGCAGCGAGTGCGGCCAGCCCATCCAGCGGTGCAGCCCGCCGAACCGCTCGAACGCCTCGAGCCCGGGCCGCAGCATCAGATGATAGGTGTTGGCGAGCAGGATCGGCGCGTCGAGCCGGGCGAGCTGGGCCAGGCTCTGGGTCCGCACCGTGCCGCGCGTGCCGACCGGCATGAAGATCGGGGTCTCGACGGTGTCATGCGCGGTCTCGAGCGTCGCGCCGCGGGCCTGCGAGCCGGCGACCGTGGCGTGCACGGTGAACTTCACCGCACGGTTCTACGCGAATCGGAAGCGCGCGTGTGCAGCTCGGCGCCGCATGGAATGGTCGACTTCACCGCACGGTTCTACGCGAATCGGAAGCGCGAATGGTCGAGCCAGCTTGAGCAAGCCGTGCCGCGCGTGAGTTACTCACCGGATGACGAACCGCCTGCTGGCGCTCGCGCTGGTCGCCACGACGACAACCTGCGGTCCCGCGGCCAAGCCCGCGCCGGTGACGCCGCCGCCGACGACGGCCGACGTCGCCGCGTCCGCCACGCCGCCCGCGCCCGCCTCGACGCCGCCGCCCGCGCCCCCGCCGCCGCGCGCGAAGGCGATCGCCGCGCCGGCCCTGGTGCCGACCCCGCTGGCCGACGACGCGACCCGGACGACGATCCACCGGCTGTCGAACGGCATGACGGTGTACCTGAGCCCGGATCCGCAGGAGCCGTCGGTGATCGCGCACGTCGCGGTCCACGCCGGCAGCAGCTTCGATCCCGAGCGGTCGACCGGCCTGGCGCACTACCTCGAGCACATGCTGTTCAAGGGCACGACCCAGCTCGGCACGCTCGACTACGCCCAGGAGCAGCCGCACCTCGAGCACATCGCCCGGCTCTATGACGAGCTGCGCAAGCCGGCCGCCGATCGCGATCAGATCCTGCGCGCGATCGATCGCGAGACCCAGGCGGACGCGGCGTTCGCGGTGCCCAACGAGCTCGACCAGCTGTACTCGCGGCTCGGCATCACCGGGCTCAACGCGTTCACCAACAACGACGCCACGGTGTACATCGCCAAGGTCCCCAAGAACCGGCTCGCGCAGTGGGCGCGGGTCGAGGCGACCCGCTACGCCGACGCGGTGTTCCGGCTGTTCTGGCCCGAGCTCGAGGCGGTCTACGAGGAGAAGAACCGCGGGCTCGATAGCCCACCGCGCCAGGTCCACGAGGCGTTCATGAAGCTGATGTTCCCGCACCACGGCTACGGCTGGAGCAGCACGCTCGGCGAGGTCGAGCACTTGAAGAACCCGGCGTACGCCGACATGCAGGCGTTCTTCCAGCGCTACTACACGCCCCAGAACATGGCGATCCTGCTGTCGGGCGACGTCGATGACTCGGTGCTGCCGATGCTCGAGCAGGCGTTCGCCGGGTTCCAGCGGCCCGCCGGCGAGGCCGCGCCGCCGGGTGCGCCGCCGGAGCTGACCGGCCGGGTCCAGGTCGACGTCCCGGTGCCCGCCAACGAGGGCATCCTGCTCGGCTGGCCGCTGGTCGCCGCGACCCACCCCGATCGCAGCGCGATCGAGGTCATGGACCGCATCGTGCTCGACGGCGCGTCGGGCATCATGTCGCGCGAGCTGATCCTGCCCCAGAAGGTCGCGACCGCCGGCTCGAACCCGACGTTCCTGCGCGAGGCCGGCTACTTCGAGATGTACGCCGACGCGCTCGCCGGCCAGAGCCACGCCGAGCTCGAGCGGTTGCTGCACGGCATCGTCGACAAGCTGCAGCGCGGCGAGTTCAGCGATGACGAGGTCGCCGCCGCGATCCTGACGATCGACATCGAGCGCCAGCGCGCGATCGAGTCCAACGCCGGCCGGATGGTGCTGATGGAGCAGGCGTTCATCAACGGCGAGGACTGGGCCGACGTCGCGCACCGGGTCGAGCGGATCAAGGCGGTGACCAAGGCCGACATCGTGCGCGTGGCCCGGCGCTACCTGACCGGCGACTACCTGATCGTGCGCAAGGTCAAGGGCGTGGCCAACCTGCCGAAGATCACCAAGCCGAGCATCACCGCGGTCGCGGTCGATCCGGCGCGGCGCGGCGCGTACGCGCAGTCGATCCTCGACCTGCCGGTGGCGCCGATCGAGCCGGTGGCGGTCGCCGCCGGCCGCGACTACCAGCGCAAGGCGATCGCGACCGGCCCGCTGGTCACGGTGGCCAACGCGCGCAACGGCCTGTTCACCGTGCGCTACGACTACGACGTCGGCCGCACCGATGATCGCTTCGTGTGCCTCGCGCTCGACGTGCTGCGGCTGGCGGGCGCCGGTGAGCGCTCGGCCGACGAGCTCGCGCGCCAGCTCCACCAGCTCGGGGTCGCGGTCGGCAGCACGTGCTCGCGGCTCGAGACCTCGATCTTCATCTCGGGCCTCGATCGCAACCTCGACCCCGCGATGGCGCTGATCCGCGACTGGCTCGCCCACCCGGCGTTCGACGGCGCCACGGTCGTGGCGCGGGTCGCCACGGTCAAGACCGAGCGCGCCAACGCGATCGCCAACCCGCAGGTGGTCGCCAGCGCGCAGCAGGACTACGCGCGCTATGGCAAGGACACCGAGTTCCTCGTCGTGCCGAGCAACGCCGAGCTCGATCGGGTGACGCCCGCGCAGATCCAGGCGACGCTCGCCGGGTTCCTGCACTGGAAGCACCGCACGTCGTACTACGGGCCGCGCAGCGCCGCGCAGGCCGCGGCGGCGGTCGTGCTCGGCGACGGGACGCGCGCGACCGCACCGCGCCCGCCGGTCAGGCTGCGCGCGCCCAACACCGCGCTGGTCACCGATCAGCCGACCGCGCAGACCCATGTCTACCTGATCTGGCCGCGCGGCCGGGCGACCGCCGCCGAGCGCGCCGCGGGCACGATGTTCACCGAGTACATCCGCCCGGTGCTGTTCCAGGAAGTCCGCGAGGCACGCGGCCTGGCGTACACCGTGACCGGCAGCTACGCCCCCGGCGCCAAGCAGGCCGACGACGCCCAGCTCATGGCCTATGTCGGGACCCAGCGCGACAAGGCGCACGATGCGCTCGACGCCGTGCTCGCGACGTTGCGCGCGCCGATCGACGACAAGCGGTTCGCCCAGGCCCGCGGCACGCTCGCCGAGACCTACCGCGCCGAGCGGATCGCGCCGCGCGACCTCGCGGCCGCGGTGTATCGCTGGGAGGACCAAGGCGAGCGCGGCGACCCGCGCGCGGCCCGCTACGCCCGGGCGTCCAGGGTCGACCGCGATGCGCTCGATCGCTGGCGCACGGCGGCGCTCGCCCGGCCGGTGATCCTGTCGGTGGTCGGCGATCACGCCAGGCTCGACGACGCCCGGCTCAGCGTGCTCGCGCCGATCACGATGGTACCGGTCACGAAGCTGTTCGGGTATTGAGCCCGCCATGCCCCGGGCGTGCCCGGGCGTGTCATGATGAGCCGGCGTGAACCTTCTGTACGTCACGTCCGAAGTTGCCCGCTATGCGAAGACCGGCGGCCTGGCCGACGTCTCGGCGGCGCTTCCTCAGTACCTGCGGCGCGCCGGGCACGACGTCCGGGTGTTCCTGCCGTACTACAGCAAGGTCGACGACCGGGGCGCCAAGCTCGAGGTCGTGCTGCGCGACATCGAGATCCAGATCGGCCGCCATCATTATGAAGTGGCGATCGTGCGCGCCGCGCGTCCGGGTGACGCGCCGGTCCACCTGGTGCACTGCCCGGCGCTGTATCACCGGCCGGGGATCTACACGAGCGACCCCGACGAGCACCTGCGGTTCCTGGTGCTGATCCGCGCCGCGTTCGAGGCCTGCCAGCGCATGCAGTTCGCGCCCGACGTGATCCACGCCAATGACTGGCAGACCGCGCTCGCGCCGCTGACCTTGCGGGTCCGCTACGCATGGGACCGGCTGTTCGCGAACACCAGGACCCTGCTCGCGATCCACAACCTCAACTACCAGGGCATGTTCCCGGCCGCGACGCTCGACGACACCGGCCTGGGCGACGCGGCGAACCTGTTTCATCAGGACCAGCTGCGCGAGGGCCGGATCAACTATCTGCTGCACGGCATCCTGTACGCCGACGGGATCAGCACGGTCAGCCCGACCTACGCGCACGAGATCCAGACTCCCGATCACGGCGCGAACCTCGATCCGTTCCTCCGCGCGCGCAGCTCGACCGTCGTCGGGATCCTGAACGGCGTCGACTACGGCGAGTGGAGCCCCGAGCGCGATGCGCTGATCCCGGCGCGGTTCGAACCCGGCAACCTCGCCGGCAAGGCCGCCGACAAGATGGCGCTGGTCACCCGGATGGGCCTGCCGCACGCGCACAACGTGCCGGTGATCGGTATCGTGTCGCGGCTCGCCGGCCAGAAGGGCTTCGCGCTGGTCGGCGACGTGATGCCGGCGCTGCTCCGCCGCCACGGCTTCCAGCTGGTCGTGCTCGGCAGCGGCGAGCCGCGGTTCGAGCAGCTGTTCGACGGGCTCGCGCGCGCGTTCCCGCGCCAGGTCGGGTTCTACCGCGGGTTCTCCAACGAGCTCGCGCACCTGATCGAGGCCGGCGCCGACATGTTCCTGATGCCGTCGCGCTACGAGCCGTGCGGGCTCAACCAGATGTACAGCCTGCGCTACGGCACGGTGCCGATCGTCCACAGGACCGGCGGGCTCGCCGACACCGTACAGCTGTGGGATCCGCGCGCCCGCACCGGCACCGGCATCGCGTTCGATCACTTCACCGCCGAGGGCCTGACCTGGGCCGTCGAGGCCGCGCTCGCGGCCTACCGCGACCCCGCCGCGTGGCGCACGCTACAGGCCAACGGCATGGCGAAGAACTTTTCATGGGACGTGCAGGGCAAGCTGTACGAAGAGCTGTACCGGCGCCTGCAGCAACTCCGATCGTAGCTTGGCGCGACACCCCAGAAGCCCCAGAGGTGACCATGCACATCGTATTCGTCGAGCCCCGGTTCCCCGCCAACCAGAAGCTGTTCATCCGCGGGCTCGCCGAGATCGGCGTGACCATCACCGCGATCGGGGAGGGCGGCAAGGCATCGCTCGACGACGACCTGCAGCGCTGGCTGACCCACTACGAGGAGGTCGGCAACGTCACCGACGAGGCCCAGGTGCTCGGCGCGGTGCGGTTCATCCAGTCGAAGCGGCCGATCGATCGGCTCGAGGCGGTGGTCGAGGCCCACATCATGCCGATCGCCAAGGTCCGCGAGGCCGCCGGGATCCCGGGCACGTCGGTGCGCACCGCGTTCCTGTGCCGCGACAAGCCGGCGATGAAGGAGGTCCTGCGCGCGGGCGGCATCCCGTGCGCGCAGTCGATCGGCGCGTCGACCGCCGCCGAGGTCCACGCGTTCGCCGAGCGCGTCGGGTTCCCGCTGATCTTGAAGCCGCGCGACGGCGCCGGGGCGTCGGGCGCGACCCGGGTCGACTCGACCGCCGAGCTCGAGGCCGCGCTGGCGTCGTTCGGCCACGCGCGCAGCATCGCGGTCGAGGAGTTCATCGACGGCCACGAGGGGTTCTACGACACGCTGGCGATCAACGGCGACATCGCCCATGACTTCGTCACTCACTATTATCCGAACGTGCTCGAGGCGATGCGCACGCGGTGGATCTCGCCGCAGTTCATCTCGACCAACCGGGTCGAGAGCGCGCCGGCGTACGCCGAGGTGCGCGAGCTGGGCGCGAAGGTCGTGCGGCTGCTCGGCATCGAGACCTCGGCGACCCACATGGAGTGGTTCTTCGGGCCCAAGGGACTCAAGTTCAGCGAGATCGGGTGCCGGCCGCCGGGCGTGCGGACGTGGGACCTCTACAACGCCGGCAACGACATCGACCTGTATCGCGAGTGGGCGATGGCGGTGTGCGCGGGCCGGCCGTCGCAGACCGCGTCGCGCCGGCTCGCCGCCGGGATCATCGCGATCCGCCCCGACCGCGACGGCCACATCGCGGGCTACGAGGGGCTCGAGAAGATCGGCAATATGTTCGGCGGCAACCTGATCGATCTGCACCTGCCGCCGATCGGCTCGCCGACGCAGGGCGTCGAGGCCGGCTACATGGCCAACGCGTGGCTGCGGTTCAAGCACCACAACTACGACGAGCTCCGCGGAATGCTCGACATTGTGGGCCAGACGGTTAAAGTGCGTGCTCGCTAGCCTCGTGCGACGGGGTAGCCGAGAAGCTCTGTGATCGTCCTCTGTGGTGCCCAACATGCCCAACCGTCGCTGCCGCGCGTGGTGCGCGAGCTCGGCGTGACCGGCCCGGTGGCGCTGATCACCGCGGGCTGGCAGGAGCGCGAGTCCGAGGCCGGCGTGGTCGCCGATCCGGGCGTGCCGGCGGTGGAGCTCGGGCTGCACGCTCGCGGCGAGCAGGTGTTCGCCGACGATCCCGAGCTCGCCGAGGCCTACAAGGCGCGCCAGCTCCGGCTCAAGCTGATGCAGGACTTCTACCGGGTCCGGCTCGAGCACGCGTCGGCGGCGGCGCGCGCGGTCGCGGTGCGCAGCGTCGATCCCGACCTGCTCGCCGAGGAGCACGTCGCGTCGCTCGAGCTGATCCGCCACCTCGATCGCGATCACCTCGATCGCTGCCGCACCGTGCACGCGGCGTTCGAGGCCAAGGTCAACCTGCGCGAGCGCAAGATCGTGCGCCGCCACCTCGACGAGCTGCGCGCCGCGATCGAGCCGACCCAGGCGATCGTGATCGCCGGCGGCCACGTCGCGGTGCTGCTGTATCGCCTGCGGCTGTTCGCGATCGCCGAGCTCGCCGGGCCGCGGCCGATCATCGCGTGGTCGGCGGGCGCGATGGCGCTGACCGACCGCGTGGTGCTGTTCCACGACGATCCGCCGCACGGCCAGGCGATCTCGGAGATCCTCGACAACGGCCTGGGCCTCGCGCACGACCTGGTCGTGCTGCCCGAGCCCCGGCTGCGGCTCGATCTCGACAGCCCGCCGCGGGTCAGCGAGCTCGCCGAGCGCTACGCCCCGGCGACCTGCATCGCGGTCGATCACGGCGCGCAGATCTGGGTCGACGGCGGCCGCGCGGTCCGCGCCGTCGACGCCCAGCGGCTCGACGCGACCGGCGCCGTGCAGGCGGGGTGGACGCCGTGACCGCCGCGGCCACGCCCCGCGCGCTCGCCGCGCTCGCCGCCGGGCCGCACACCGGCGAGGCGGTCGATGCGTTCCTCGCGGCGCACAGCTTCCCGATCGTCGAGGGCAGCTCGATCACGTTCGTGTACCGCGGCGACGCCGACGCCGTGCACCTCAAGCACTGGGTGTTCGGCCTGCCGTCGTCGCAGTCGCTGCGCGTGCTCGCCGGCACCAACCTGTGGTACCTGACGCTCGAGCTACCGCCCGGGTCGCGCGTCGAGTACAAGCTCGAGGTCGTGCGCGGCGGGCGCGGCGAGTGGATGCAGGATCCACTCAACCCCAACCGCGCGCGCGATCCGTTCGGCGCCAACTCGGTCGCGCACGGCACCGGCTACACCGTGCCCGAGTGGATCCAGCCCGACCCCGAGGCGCCGCCGGGCACGATCGACGAGATCCGGTTCGACAGCCAGGTGTTCGGCCGGCGCGGCGTGGCGCTGTACCTGCCGGCGCGCTACCGCAAGACCCGGCGCTATCCGCTGCTCGTCGTGCACGACGGCCACGACTATCTGCAATACGCCAGCCTGGGCACGATCCTCGACAACCTGACCCACCGCCGCGAGATCCCGGATCTGATCGTCGCGTTGACCACGTCGCCCAACCGGCTCGGCGAGTACGCCAACGACGACCGCCACGCGCGGTTCATCTCCGACGAGCTGGTGCCCAACCTCGAGCGGACGTTACCGATCGACGCCCGGCCGCAGAGCCGGTGCCTGATGGGCGCGAGCTTCGGCGCGGTCGCGTCGCTGGCGACCGCGCTGGCGCGGCCCGGGATGTACGGCCGGCTGCTGCTGCAATCGGGGTCGTTCGCGTTCACCGACATCGGCGATCACAATGCGCGCGGCCCGCTGTTCGATCCGATCGTCGCGATGATGAACCACTACCGCGCCGATCCGATCGCGATGTCCGAGCGGGTGTTCATGAGCTGCGGCATGTACGAGTCGCTGATCTACGAGAATCGCTCGCTGGCGCCGACGTTCGCGGCGACCGGCATGGAGGTTCGCTACGTCGAGGCGCGCGACGGCCACAACTGGGAGAACTGGCGCGACCGGCTACGTGAGGGGCTGTCGTGGCTGTTCCCGGGCCCGCTGCTACTGGTCTACGAGTAGCGATCCAACAGCCAATCTGGTTCTGCGCCAAAGGCGTAGATGTGGGCCAGACACGGACAACTACGGATCAAGATACCGATACGTCGAGCCGTGGCGTCAGATGCGCCTCATGCAGGAGCGCAGTTCAGGCCTCGAACAACACCGGCGCGTAGAGCCGGATCAGCAGCGCCGCGCCCGACAGGCCGAGCAGCAGGAACGAGATCCGACGGAAATTCACATCAGAGATCCGACGATAGAGCATCACGCCGCTCAGCGTACCCGGCAGCACCGCCGGCAACGTCCACAGCAGCAGGACCCAGTAGCGGTGGTTGAAGTACTCCGCGTGCTGCGCCGCGATCAGGATCAGCGAGAAGATCTGCGACATGATGATGTACGGCTGCACGATCGCGCGGTTCTGCGCCTTGGGCACGCCGCGCAGCCCGAGCCACACCACGACGGCCGCGCCGGGGAACGCGGTGAACCCACCGAACGCGCTACCGATGAAGCCGACGATCGCCGACGCGATCGGCCCGTCGAACCCGCGGAGCTGGAGCGCGGCCGGCTTGAACAGCGAATACAGTGAATAAAGCACCAGGATCGAACCGAAAACCGTCATCAGCTGCATCGCCGGAAGGTGGCTCAGCATCCAGATTCCGACGTACGCGCCGGGGATTCCGCCGAGGATGCAGTACCCCGGGCCGGCCCAGAACGCCTTCCATGACTTCGGCATGTCGGCGCGCAGCTGCTCGATCGACAGCAGCTGGTTGGCCTTGGACAGGGTCTGGAGCAGGGGTGCCTCGGTGACCGGTGGCATGAACAGCAGGGTCGCGGCGCCGACCGCGGAGAACCCGAAGCCGGACAATCCACTCATCGTGCCGGACAGGAACAGAATCGCCTCGATCGCGACCAGCTCGCGGGTGCTGAAGCCGACCGCGACGTCGGGATTGTTAGGCACGACGAACAGCACGATCCCGAGCGTGGCGAGGGCTACGCCGGCGAGCAGCCATACGGTCCTTCGCGACGTCGGGTTCTCTGCTTTGGCAACTGCTGCGGCGATGACTGCCATGTTCGGACTGCCTCCAGGTTGGGAGCTCTTCAGATGTTGGGAGCTCTTCAGATTCCGGTCGCTGCGTTACCGAGGAGACGTGGGTCGAATTGCCCCGCGATGTGTCGAGTATCGTGCTGCTCCCATCTCAACGCAGGGTGTAGGAGCAGCTCACCCATTCCTCAGGTACAGACGAAAGGAACCCGTGTGAGGCACTATCGCGCGATAACGAGTGCTGAGTCCAGGATGCGGTCTAACAAGCATTGACGTTCAAGCGTCAATGTGACGATTCAACCACGCGTGTGCATTCTCCGACGAGGATTTCACGCCGCCGCGGGCGCAGCGAGGTGACCCGAGCGTGCATCGAGCGTGCATCGAGCGTGCATCGCGATGCACGGAGGCGAGAAATTGTGTGCGGCGGTACGCCGCCGGCCTCGGCGAGGCCTCGGTGAGATGCTCGATCGCGAGCCGCGGCGTGACGCGGGATGCGGTTTCTCGGCGCGGTGTGATCGCGATCGGGATGTAGGCGCGATGTGCGCAATGATCGATCGCAAGGCCGCGCGGTGAGGGCGCGGCCTTGCGGGATGGCGGAGGTGCAAGAGCCGGTGCGGGCGCGCTGTCAACCCGCAACCCGGGTTTCTTGGCGTGCGGCTATTCGCTGCACGAACCCGGCGAGCCCGGCGACGATTCGCCACCCAACCCTCTGATCGACGGCGCGTTTTCGGCGGCCGCGATCGAGAAAATGTTATGACGATCATCAGCGATCATGGAGGTCGACATGCCGAACGCCACCCGACGGATTGGACTTTCGCTGGGCGCCGATATCTGCTGGCCGATCTGCTACGAGGAGATCGTCAAGCGGCTCGCGCTCGCCATCCCGTGGCGCGGTGACACCGTCGGGATCGACGTCGAGCGGGTCACGATCGAGCCATTCGATCTCCGCCAGCCGTGCCGCTACGACCTGGTCATCGACCGATTGACCCACTGGTATCATACCAGCCGCGAGTGGATCAAAAAGGCCGTGATCATGGACGGCCTCTACGTGTTCAACAACCCGTGGTCGGTTCAGTCGATGGAGAAGCAGACGACCTACTGCGCGATGATGCAGCTCGGGATGCCGATCCCCGACACCTGGCTCGTGCCTCCGAAATCGTATGAGCCGTTGCCGGATCTCCAGCCCACGCTGCGCAGCTACGCCAAGTTGTTCGATCTCGGCGCGGTCGGCAACCGGCTCGGCTACCCGCTGTTCATGAAGCCGTACGACGGCGGCGGCTGGAAGGGGGTCAGCCGGATCGACGACGAGACCGCGCTGCGCGCGCGCTACGAGGAGAGCGGCAAGCTCGTGATGCACATGCAGAAGGCGGTGCATCCATTCGATTCGTTCGTGCGCTGCATCGGCCTGGGGCCCCAGACCTACCTCGTCAAGTACGACCCCGGCGCGGCGCTCCACGACCGCTACACGATGGCCAAAGATTTCCTGTCCGCCGATGAGGCCAGCGTGATGCGCGACACCACGCTGACGATCAACGCGTTCTTCGGCTGGGACTTCAACTCCTGCGAGGCGCTGCGCCAGGACGGCACCTGGTATCCGATCGACTTCGCCAATCCGTGTCCGGACTCGCAGGTGACGTCGCTGCACTACCATTTTCCGTGGCTGGTCAAAGCGAACCTCCGGTGGTCGATCTTCAACGCGGTGACCAGGCGGCCGTTCCGCCGCACGCTCGACTGGGAGCCGTTCTATGCAATCGCCGCGCGCGACCTGCCGTATCGCGAGCGGCTGCGGGAGTACGCCAAGGTCGCGGAGCAGCGGTTCGCGGTCGACGAGTTCGAGGAGTTCTGCGCCAAGCACCTCGCGCACCTCGACGAGGTCGCCTGGGAGTTCTTCGCCACGCCGGTCGCGCGCGACGCGGTCAAGAAGAAGGTCGCCGCGCTGTTCCCGGGCCACGAGGTCGAGACGTTCACCGAGCTGTTCTGGCGCCGGATCCAGGCCTGGCGCGCGGATCATCCCCCTGGCGCCGCGGCGCCCGGGGCGCCGGCCCCGCCGGCTGCCCCGGCGGGAGCGGGCGCGTGAAGACCGTCGGCAAGTGGCGCTCCGAGCGGCTCGGGCGCGAGGTCACCATGGTGCGCTGGGGAACGTTCGGCCAGCCGGTGCTGGTGTTCCCGACCGCCGGCGGCGACGCCGAGGAGATCGAGCGCATGCACCTGGTCACGGCGGTCGCGCCGCTGATCGATGCAGGTAAGATCAAGGTCTATTCATGCGACAGTGTAGCAGGGCGTGCGTTGGTATCGCGTGAAGGCTCACCACATCACCAGATGTGGTTGCAGAATCAGTTCCATCAATATGTACGACACGAGATCGCGCCGGCGATCCGGGCCGACTGCCAGTCCGAGCAGCCGATCTGGGCCGCGGGCGCGTCGATCGGCGCGTTCCACTCGATCGCCGTGGTGTGCCGGTTCCCCGACGTGTTCGCGCGCGCGTGCGCGATGTCGGGCACCTACGACCTGCGGCGGTTCTACGAGGCGACCGAGTTCACCGACGAGTTCTGGGTGTCGTCGCCGCTGCACTTCGTGCCCAGGCTCGACGGCCGCCACCTCGAGGTCCTGCGCACGCGCTCGATCGTGCTGGCCTCGGGCGAGGGCCGCGCCGAGGATCTCGGCGAGTCGTGGC
Source organism: Kofleriaceae bacterium (assembly GCA_036271215.1). Lineage (GTDB taxonomy): Bacteria > Myxococcota_A > Polyangia > Haliangiales > Haliangiaceae > JABFXX01. The sequence continues at coordinate 12,793 of DATBBB010000437.1, forward strand.
GGATGGCCAACGTGCTCGGTGCCGCCGGCGTCCCGAACCGCGTCGATCCGTGGGGCGTCGCGTGGCCGCATGACTGGCAAACCTGGCGCGAGATGCTGCCGAAGTATCTCGGAGAATGGGTGAAGGAATGATCGACAAGCCGGACGACAAGCCGGATGACAGGCCGAACGACGGGCCGAATGACAGATCATCGGCTCCGCCGGAGCCGGCCCCAGCCAAGGAGATGCCCCGCGTGGCGGAAGATGCGAAGAAGCCGGGTGACGAGCCGGCGGCCAAAGACGCGGCGGCGGCGGCGGCGGCGGCAAAAGATGCCGCGAAGCCGTCGTCCAGGACCACGCGCGCCCACAAGGACGTCAAGGACCCCGGTTCGACCCAGGACGAGCAGAAGCGCCGCGAGTTCATGCACGCGATGCTCGCCGACCTGCGCGCGCTCGATCGCATGCTGCGCGAGGGCCAGCTCGAGACCGGGCCGCGGCGGATCGGCGCCGAGCAGGAGATGTTCCTGATCGATCGCCACTGGGCGCCGGCGTGCGCGTCGCTGCAGATGCTCGAGAAGCTCGCCGACCCGCACTACACGACCGAGCTCGGCCAGTTCCAGCTCGAGGCCAACGCCGATCCGCAGCTGTTCACCGGCGACGGCCTGTCGCGCATGGAGGCTCAGCTCGACGACCTCGTGGCCAAGGCGCGCGTGGCCGCCAGCGAGCTCGGGCTCGCGCCGCCGGTGCTGATGGGCATCCTGCCGACCCTGCGCAAGTCCAACCTCGGGCTCGACAGCATGGTGCCGAGCCCGCGCTACCGCGCGCTCAACAAGGCGATGGCCGAGCTGCGCGGCGGCGCGTTCGAGTTCTCGATCAACGGCACCGAGGAGCTGATCGTCGAGCACGACTCGGTGATGCTCGAGGCCTGTAACGCGAGCTTCCAGGTCCACCTGCAGGTCACGCCCGCCGAGTTCGCGCGGATGTACAACATCGCGCAGGTGCTCGCGGCGCCGATGGTCGCGATCGCCGCCAACTCGCCGCTGCTGTTCGGCCGCCGGCTGTGGGCCGAGACCCGGATCGCGCTGTTCCGCCAGGCGGTCGATACCCGCAGCCACACCCACCACCTGCGCGAGAGCGAGGCCCGGGTCAGCTTCGGCACGCGCTGGGTCCGCGACTCGGTGCTCGAGATCTACCAGGAGGACATCGCGCGGTTCCGCACGCTGGTCGGCAGCGATCTCGACGAGGATCCGAGCGCCAAGCTCGCGCGCGGCGAGACCCCGCTGCTCAAGGCGCTGCGCCTGCACAACGGCACGGTCTACCGCTGGAACCGCGCGTGCTACGGCGTGATGGACGGCAAGGCCCACCTGCGGATCGAGAACCGGGTGATGCCGGCGGGCCCGAGCGTGCTCGACGAGGTCGCCAACGGCGCGCTGTGGTTCGGCGTGATGGCCGAGCTCGGCGCGCGCGAGGAGGACGTCACCGGCCGGATCGACTTCGACCAGGCCGGCGCCAACTTCTACACCGCGGCGCGCGAGGGGCTCGGCGCCCACTTCATCTGGCTCGACGGCGAGGACATCTCGGCCTCGCAGCTGGTGCTCGATCGCCTGCTACCGCTCGCCGAGGCCGGGCTGCGCCGCCAGCAGATCCGCGAGGAAGATATCAAGCGCTACCTCTCGGTCGTCGATCAGCGGGTGCGGACCGCGCGGACCGGGGCGCGCTGGCTGTTGTCGTCGTGGACCGCGCTCAAGGACAAGGCGACGTCGGGCGAGCGGTCCAACGCGCTGGTCGCCGCCACCGTGCAGCGCCAGCAGACCGGGCGCCCGGTCGCCGAGTGGGAGCGCGCGCGGCTCGACGAGGCCGAGCTCGGCCGCGCCAACTACCAGCAGGTCGATCAGTACATGACGACCGATCTGTTCACCGTGCAGGTGTCGGATCCGATCGAGATGGTCGTGAATTTGATGAGCTGGGAGCGGATCCGCCACGTCCCGGTCGAGGACAACGATCACCACCTGGTCGGCCTGGTGACCTACCGCTCGGTGCTGCGGTTCCTCGCCGGCGGCGGCTCGATGCACGACACGCCGGTCTCGGCGATCATGAAGGCCGAGGTCACCACGGTCGGCGTCGATACCCGGACCACC
>DATBBB010000438.1:0-11937 GCA_036271215.1 Kofleriaceae bacterium
ACTGGCTTGTCCCAGGCGACGAAGTCGCACTGCTTCTTGGCCCAGTTGGAGCAGCCGTAGAACGGCTTGCCGCGGCGCGAGCGCTTCTCGGCGATGAACCCGCCGCAGCCGGGGCGCGGGCACTTGACGCCGAGCGAGATCGGCTTGGTGGTCTTGCACTCGGGGTACTTGGTGCAGGCCAGGAACGAGCCGAACCGGCCGCGCTTGACGGTCATCGGCGCGCCGCAGGTCTCGCAGACCTCGTCGGTGGTCTGCGGCGGGACCTTCTCCCAGGTGCCGTCGAGGTTCTTGACGACCTCCTGGGTGTTGCGGCACTCGGGGTAGCCCTGGCAGGCCAGGAACGACCCGTTGCGGCCCCACTTGATCACCATCGGCTTGCCGCACTTCTCGCACACCCACTCGGTCGCGATCTCTTCGCGCTTGACGTCGCGCATCTCGGTGCGCGCCTTCTCGAGCTCGTCCTTGAACGGGGTGTAGAACCCGCCGAGCAGCTTGCGCCAGTCGACCGAGCCCTCCTCGACCTTGTCGAGATCGGACTCCATCTTCGCGGTGAAGTCGGCGTTGACGATCTCGGGGAAGCTCTCGACCAAGAGGCCGTTGACCAGGATGCCGAGCTCGGTCGGGAAGAACCGGGCCTCGCGCTTCTCGACGTAGCCGCGATCGACGATCGTCGACATGATCGACGCGTAGGTCGACGGCCGGCCGATGCCGCGCTCCTCGAGCTCCTTGACCAGCGACGCCTCGGAGAACCGCGGCGGCGGCTGGGTGAAGTGCTGCTCGGGGCGGATCGACTCGAGCTTGATCGCCTCGCCGATCTCGATCGGTGGCAGCAGGCGATCGGCGGATTCGGCGGCCTCGGCCTTGGCGTCGTCGGTCTCGGCGACCTCGTACACCTTGGTGTAGCCGGCGAACTTGAGGACCTGACCGGTCGCGCGCAGCACGGCCGCGCCGCGCTCCATGTCGATGGTGGTGGCGTCGTAGACCGCCGGCACCATCTGCGAGGCGACGAACCGCTGCCAGATCAGCGTGTAGAGCCGGACCAGCTCGGGCCCCTCGGGGTGCTCGGCCAGCGCGGTGGCGACGCGCTCGGGCGTCCACTCCATGAGCGTCGGGCGGATCGCCTCGTGGGCGTCCTGGGCGCGCTCCTTGTTGCCGTAGGTGTTGACCTCGTCGGGCACGTACTCGCGGCCATAGGTCTGGGTGATGTACTCGCGCAGCGCGGTCATCGCATCGTCGGACACGCGCGTCGAGTCGGTACGCATGTAGGTGATGAGGCCGGTCGGGCCCTCATCGCCGAGCTCGACACCCTCGTACAGCCGCTGGGCGAGCGCCATCGTGCGCTTGGCCGAGAACCGCAGCTTGCGCGCCGCGTCCTGCTGCAGCTTGGACGTGATGAACGGGGCCTGCGGCTTCTTGCGCCGCTCCTTGCGATCGACGGTCGCGACCACGGCGTCGCCAGCCGCTAGCTCGGCGGCGATCGCGTGGGCCTCGTCCGTGGTCTTGGGCTCGGCCTTCTCGCCGTGCCAGCGCCAGATCCGGGCGTCGAACGACGGCGGCAGCGCGCCGCGGCACGTGGCCTCGACCGACCAGTACTCGTCGGGCTTGAACGCGGTGATCTCGGCGTCGCGCTCGCACACCAGGCGGACCGCCACCGACTGGACGCGGCCGGCCGACAGCCCGCGCTGGACCTTGTTCCACAGGATCGGGCTGATCTCGTAGCCGACGATGCGGTCGAGGATCCGGCGCGCCTGCTGGGCGTCGGTCTTGTGCATGTCGATCGCGCGCGGGGCGGCGATCGCCGCGGCGACGCCCTTCTTGGTGATCTCGTTGATCAACACGCGCTTCATGTTCGTGTTGACGTCCTTGATCTCCTCGGAGATGTGCCACGCGATCGCCTCGCCCTCGCGATCGGGGTCGGACGCGAGGTAGACGATCTCGTTCTCGCGGGCGGCCTTGCGGATCTCCGCGACGACCTTCTTCTTGCCCTCGATCACCTCGTAGCTCGGCTCGAAGTTGCCCTCGAGATCGACGCCGATCTTGGACTTCGGCAGGTCGCGGACGTGGCCGACCGAGGCCTTCACGACGTACCCCGCGCCGAGGTACTTGCCGATCGTGCGCGCCTTGGCCGGCGACTCGACGACCACCAGCGCCGAGCCCGGCTTGACCTTCTTGGGCTTCCTGGGCGCGGCGCCGTCCTCGCCGGCATCGAGCTCGGCCTCGAGCTCCTTGACCGACTTGGACTTCTCCTTGGGCGCCTTGGCGGTCTTGCCCGCGGGCTTGCCCTTGGCGGGCACGGCCTTGACCTCGGCCTTGGTCTTGGCCTTGGGCTCGGCGGCGTCCGCGCTCGGCTTGGCCTTCTTGGCCGACGCCTTGGCATCGGCCTTGGCCTTGTCGGCCTTGGCAGCCTTCTTGTCAGCGGCCTCCTTCTTGGCGGTGGGCTTTACGGCCTTGGCCTTGGCCTTGGTCTTGGCGGGAGGCGGGGCCTTGCGGCCCTTCTTGTCTTCGCTTGGGCTCACAGCATCCTCTCGATCTTGGGTAGCGCGCGCAACACCGCACGCACCGTGAGACCGGTGCGGCGGATGATCTCGTCGACCCCCACCGCCCCGTTCGTGATCGCGTCTTGCACCTGCTGCACGATCGGATCGATCGCGCCCGGTGTCCGATGACGCGGGGTGCCCGCCAGCGCGAGCTCCGCATCAGCTTCCTGTTCGATGATCGCCGCGCCCGCCGCGAGCAAGCGATCGCACCCACGGCTCCCCGGACACGCCGCCACGATCTTGTGGAACCGCCGCGCGGCGGCCGCGGTCGACAGCGAGCCCGACCGCAGATCGGCCTCGACCACGATCACGACGTCCGCGAGCGCGGCGATCAGCGGGTTGCGCTGCGGGAACGTGCCGCGCGCCGGGTTGGTGCCGTCGGGCCAGAGCCCGGCGAGCGAGCCGCGGCGTGCGAGGACCTCGGAGAACAGCTGCGCGTGGCGCACCGGGTACCAGACGTCGAGCCCGCTGCCGAGCACGACCGTGGTGGTGCCGCCGACGGCGAGCGCGCCGCGGTGGGCCGCACCGTCGATGCCGAGCGCACCGCCCGAGACGACATGTACGCCGCGCTCCGCGAGGTGACGCGCCCAGGCATGAGCGCGTTCCATCGCCAGGCCCGACGCCGCGCGAGCGCCGACGATCGCCACCGCCGGCCCCGCATCGGGGAGCGGCGCGCCGCGCAGATAGACCGGGCGCGGCCATCCGAGCGCTTGCAAGCGCCTGGGAAGCTGGTCCGGATTCAGCACGGTGGTGGTCACGAGGGGGAAGCAATTAGCCACCCGCGGCCCCAACGTCAAGTCCGGAGCGATCTGCTCCAAGCAATTCTAGCAACTTGGCCGAGCGCGCTCCCGGCTCCTTCTTTATATACGGTGCCGCCTGGAGGGTTCGACCACTACGGCTTGGCGGCCTGCATCATGACGAGGTCGCCGATGCTCATCTCCTGGACCGCCAGGGTGACGAGGCCGACCGAGATCCGGTCTCCCACGTCGACGATCACGATCTGACCGAGCGCGCGCGCGGGGAACGTCCGATCGTCCTGGCCGGCCTCGGTGCTCATCACCGCTGGGTGGGCGTCGCCGCGCCGGACCACGAACATCCGGTTGCCGACCTCGATCCCCGAGCGCTTGCCGAGATCGATGAACAGGACCTCGCCCTGACCGATCAGCTGATCGTAGGTCAGCATCGCGACCACGCTGCCCTGCGCGTCGACCTTGGGCAGCGTGGACGGCACGGTCTTGAACGTCTTGAGCAGCGGGCCGACCTTGGCGCCGCGCTCGATCTCCTGGTTGGCGTCGACGATCACGCCGCGTGCCCGCTTGTCCTGGGTGACGTTCCTGATCTCGACGGCGCCGAGCACGTGGACGTACGCGCCGACCTCGTTGCCGCCCGCCTTCACCGCGTTGTCGGGCTTGTAGATCGAGTAGGTCGCGCCGACCCTGGGCGGCTTGCCGGCCGGATAGCGCAGGTAGACCTCGTCGCCGTTGCCGAGCAGGACCTTCTCGTCGACCGCGCCGTCGAGCGTGATCGACCGGTCGAGATCCGACTGCTCGACGAACGCGGTCTGCTTGATGCCGACCTGGAACGCGCGCTGCGGCGCCGGCGCGATGTCTTTCAGCTGCAGCGCCGGCCTGACCTCGGACTGCGCGGGGGTCGGCGCCGCCGCCTGCGAGAACAGGCCGCGCGGCAAGAGCCGCACGAGGTCGCCGGGGAAGATCCAGTGCGGGTTGGTGATCTGCGGGTTGTACGACCAGACCTTCGGCCACTGCCACGGATCGTTGAAGTACAGAAAGCAGATGTCCCACAGCGTGTCGCCGCGGCGCACGACGTGGAGCTCGGGGATCACGCCGCCGCGGATCACGTCGGGCTCGTCGGCCGGCGCGACCGAGCCGCCGCCGACGTAGAAGTTGGTGGGCTCGGGCTTGTCCTGGCCGGGCTGGACCTTGCCATCGGGGGTGACCACGACGACCGCGGGCTGGGGCGCGGCGGCCGGCCGATCGGGGACCGGCGCGGCGGTCGCCGGCGCGGCACCGGGGTCGAGCGTGACCGGCGGCGGTGGGACATTGCCGGCGGGATAGACGCCCTGCGCAAGCGCGGCGCTCGGCACCGCGACGACCAGCGGCCACAATGGCCAGCGCAGGAGTCCCGCTCGATTCACGGGGTCTCCAGGCGCTTCATCGCGAGCGCGGCAGGCTCGGACTTCGGGTAGCGGGTCACGACTTGCTCCAGCACGGCATGGGCTTTGTCGCCCTGCCCCAGCGCCTGATAACAGTATCCGACTTTGAGCAGCGCGTCGGGCACTTTGTTGCCGCGCGGGTAGACCTCGATCACGGCGCGGAACTCGGTGAGCGCGCGCGCGTAGTCCTTCTGCGCGTAGTACGCCTCGCCGATCCAGTACTGCGCGTTGTCGGCGTAGTCGTGGCGCGGATAGCGGGCGATGAACGCGCGCAGCGCCACGAGGCCGTCGTCGTGGTTGCCGGCGCGGACCAGCTCGACCGCGGCGCGATAGTCGCTCGCGGCGTCGCCGGTGCGCTCGCCGGGCGCGTCGCGCGAGTCGCTCGCGGCGGGGGTCCGGGTCTTGCTGCGGACGGCGGCGCGCGCGGAGATCGGCGGCACGCGGCGCGTGACCTCGATCCGATCGGTCGCGGCCGGGACGTCGGCGAGCCCGGCGGACCCGGCGGACCCGGTGGGCAGCGTTGCGGCGGCCGTTCGCGATGCGCGGCGCGGTGGGACCGGATCGTCGTCGGCGGGCACCGGCGCGGACAGCGCGTCGAGCTGTGCGGGGGTCGGCGGCTTGCCGGTGATCGCCTCGCCTTGGTAGACGATCTCGGTGCCGTCCTCGGTCACGCCGACGACGCGCTCGCCGCTGGTCATGATCGACCCCGGTGCCGTCGCTGGTCCCGGCGCGCTGATCGGCGCCGCCACTTCGACGGGCAACACCGGGACCGCCATCGCGGCCGCGCCGCGCGCCTCGTCGAGCTGGTGCTGCAGATCGCGCAGCCGGCGGTCCTGGACGCGTCGCTCGGTGCGCAGCTGCGACACCGTCTGGGTCAGGCGCTGGTTGTCCTGGCGGAGCGCCGACATCGGACTCGCACAACCAACCGCGAACAGGAGACAGACGTAGCGTGGGCTGGTCACGCCGAAATGGTAGGCGCTGCGACCACAGACCGCAAAATATCGACGATCCGCATATCGATCGAGGTATCGATCGACGTATCGACGAGCTTATTGAAGGGGAGCCGACCGCGACGGGGATAGATCGAACAGCTCGAGCTCGCCGCCGGCGCTGGACCCGACCGCGCGGTCCTCGGCGACCAGCACGACGTAGTCGAGGCCGTGGGCCGCGGGGGCCTGCTCGAGCAGGCGATCCTGGGCGCCGTCCCACACCCCGACCTCCGCCGAGCTGTCCACCGTGACCAGGGTCTGCCCGCTCGGCGATACCGCCACGCTGCTGAGCCGCTTGAACACGCCGCGCGGCTCGATCTTGGGGAGCGACCACAGCCGCAAGGTCGGGTCCCAGCTGGTCGAGTACAGCACGTCGCCGCGGATCTCGAGCTCGCTGATCGCCGTCGCGTGGCCGCTCCGGGTGACCAGGAGCTCGCCGGTGCGGGCGTCCCAGAGCTTCAGCGTGCCGTCCTGGTAGCCGGTGATGACGTGGCCGTGATCGTCGAGCGCGATCGCCGCGATCCACGGCGCCCCTTCCGGTTCCTCGACGAGGGGCCGCGCCGAGGCGGCCACCGGCAGGTGCCAGTTGGCGTCGAGCAGCCAGACCCGGCGCTCGGAGCTGATCGCGAACATGTCGCTGGTGCGCGTCGCCGCGACGTGCCACAGCATGCCGGCGCCGATCGCCGCGCGCAGCGCCGGATCGTCGCCCGGCAGGTCGCGCACGTGGCTGCCATCGCGGCGATAGATCTTGAGCACGCCGGCGCGCGCGGTGACCAGGTCGCCGTGATCGGGCAGGAACCGGAGCGGCCAGCCGTCGAGCGCGGGGCGATCGAAGGCAACCGGCGCGAGCGCCGCGCTGATCAGCCGGGTGGTCTCGCCGATCTGCACGGCGATCCGATCGCCGTCGGCGATGAGGTTGTCGATCGGGGCGCCGATCGCGAACGTGCGCGTCGCCGGCCAGGCCACGTCCCACAGCTCGATCGGCGCGTCGGGGCCGGTGCCACGCGACACGGCGCGGCGGCCGGTCGGATCGACCGCGAAGCTCGCGGTGGCGTCCGCCGCGTCGAGCACCGCGATCGGACGCGCGGCGCGATCGGTGTCCCACAGCCGGATCGTGTGATCGTAGCCGCCGGTCAGCACGTGCGTGCGATCGAGGACCGCGCCGTCCTGGACCGCGCTGCGGCGGAGCATCTGGGTCTGGCCGGTGTCGGTGTGCAGCACCGTGCCATCGGCGAGGAACGCGTGATCGGCGATCCGGGTCAGCGAGACGACCGAGCCGGGCAGCAGCGTGGCGGTGCGCTGCCCGGCGTGCCACCGGGTCACGCCGTCGAGCCCGGCGATCAGCACGTCGTCGCCGTCGAACGCCGCGGAGAAGTGGTTGTCGCCGGCGTGGAGCTCGGTCGGGTGCGCGAGGTCGTCGAGCGGCCAGACCGTCGCGCCGTCGTCGGTGATCGCGACCAGCCGGCGGGCGTCGCCCGACAGCGTGAGCCCGTGCGGCCGGCCGGCCGGCAGCGCGCGGATCACGCGGCCGCCGTCGACCTCGACCACGCGCAGCGCGGTCCGGGTCGCCACCGCGAGCCGGCGGCCCGGCAAGAACGCGACCTCCGCGGCCGGCTGATCGCTCGCGATCGCGGTCCACGCGCCGGTCGTGGCGTCGCGCAGGTACGCGCCGAGCGCGGTCGCGACCGCGAGCTGCTGCCCGTCGGGCGCGTAGGCGAGCGCCACCACCGGCCCACCGAGCGGCGGCAACAGGCGCGCGGGCGCGGCCGTGGCCGGCGCAGCCGTCGCCGGTGCCCGGGACGCCGGTGCCTGGGCTGCCAGATCGATCATCGCGATCCAGCCGTCGGCGCGGCCGATCGCGAGCTCGTTGCCGTCGGGCCGGAACGCCGGCGCCGTGCCGCGGAAGCTGCCGAGCCGGCGCGGCACATCGCGCTCGGCGATCGCGGCGAGCCGGCGCGCCACGGGATCGTCGGACAGCACGCGGAGCGCGTCGGCGAGGTACGGCGCGGCCTGCGCGGGATCGCCGTCGATCACCAGCTGGCGGCCGCGCTCGAGCTGGCTCTCGGCGAGCGCGTGGCGCATCTGGCGCAGGCTGAGCGCACCGCCGATCGCGAGCACCGCGATCGCGATCGCGGCCACGGCGACCGCCGCGCGGTGGCGGCGGACCCAGCGCACGACCAGCTCGCGCGCGCTGTACGACCGCGACGCGAGCAGCCGGCCGGTCGCGAACCGCCGCAGCTCCTCGGCCATCGCCTTCGCCGTGGGGTAGCGCGCGGCCTTGTCGTGCGCCATCGCGCGCTCGACGATCGCCCGCAGATCCGCCGGCGCGCGCGGCACGAGCTGGCCGATCGGCGTGGGTGGCAACTCGCGCGCGGCGTCGATCAGCCGCTCCGCCGTGTGCTCGATGCTGTCCCAGTGCGGCGGGTGGCCGACCAGCAGGTTGTAGAGGATCGCGCCGAGCGCGTAGACGTCGACCCGCTCGTCGATGTCCTCGCCCGCGGCCTGCTCCGGCGCGATGAAGCACGGCGTGCCGACCACCGAGCCGGCGCGGGTCAGCTCGAGCGACGCCGGCCCGGCCGCGCCGCCCTCGATACCGGCAACGCCGTCGACGCCGTCGACGCCAGGGCCCCCGCGATCGAGCTCCTTGGCGAGCCCCCAGTCGATCACCACGGTCTCGCCGAACTCGCCGACCAGGACGTTCGCCGGCTTGAGGTCGCGGTGGACCACGCGCCGCGAGTGCGCATAGCCCAGCGCCTCGGTCAGCGCGATCACGTGCGGCATCAGCGCCAGCCGGGCCTCGAGCGTGGTCGCGCGCTCGATCGCGTCGGACAGCGTGCCGCCGGACACCAGGCGCATGGTGTAGAACGCCGAGCCGTCGGGCCAGATCCCCGCCTCGTAGACCGGCACGATCGCCGGGTGCTGCAGCCGCGCGGTGATCATCGCCTCGCGCTCGAACCGCGCGTGCAGGTACGGCGACAGGACTTCTTTGATCGCGACGTCGCGGCCGAGCCGGCGATCGCGGGCGCGCGTGATCCGGCCCATACCGCCCTGCGCGAGCCTGGCGCCCTTGGCGAACACGATCGGATCGACCGTCGGCAGCACCAGCAGGTCTGTATCGTCGAACGCGTCGTCGGAGATCCGCGAGATCCAGCGCGATCGACCGCGGGCCAGGCCGGTCGCGGAGGGTCGCATTCCCCCCGGCCCCCCCCGGCCCCCGGGGATCGACAGCGCCATGTCCGCCGCCGTCGTGGCCGACAGCGCAGGGCTGGTGTCGTCCGCCACCGTGGCCAACAGCGCAGCGTTGGTGTCGTCTGCCATCGTCGCCGACAGCGCACCGGTCGGGTCAGCTGCAACCCTCGCCGGCAGCGCACCGGTCGGGTCGGCCGCCATCGTCCCCGACAGCGCACCGCTGGAGTCGACCGCCATCGTCCCCGACAGCGCACCGGTCGGGTCAGCCGCCATCGTCACCGATAACGCACCGGTCGGATCAGCTGCCATCGTCGCCGACAGGGCGCCCGCAGGCCCCGCAGTCGCGACGACCGGCTTGGCAGCGTTCGCAGCCCTCGCGGCCTCGGCAGCAGCCACCGCGTCCTCGGCGGCAGCCTCCGCGTCATCGGCAGCCTCGTCTGCGACCTCCGCGACCACCGTGCGACACGCAAAGCAACCAGCGACGTGCTGCTGGTACTGCACCTCCTCCACGCTGGACAGCGTGCGGCCCTCGCCGACCGCGACCAGCAGCATCACATCGTCACAATCCACGCCTGACGATCCCGCAACGCTTCATTTCCTGCAACTGACCCACCGGCCAGCCTCCGGGTTGGCCACGCCACGCAGGCCACGCCAGGCCGCGCAGACCACGTCACGCCACGCAGGCCACGTCATGCCCTCGCAGGCCACGCCACGCCACGCAGGCCACGTCATGCCCTCGCAGGCCACGCCGCGCCCGCGCAGGCCACGCCACGCCCGCGCAGGCCACGCCACGCAGGCCACGCCACGCCACGCAGATCACGCCACGCCACGCCCACGCGGGCCACGCCCACGCAGGCCACGCCCACGCAGGCCACGCCGCGCCCACGCACGCCCCGTCACGCCACGCCACGCCACGCCACGCAGATCACGCCACGCAGACCACGCCACGCCACGCCACGCCACGCCACGCCACGCCACGCCACGCCACGCAGGCCACGCCGCGCATCCGTGCGATCAGCGCACGATCGGTCAGCACGCGATCGGTCGACGACCGACGTTGTCAATACTCCTATCCACACTCCTGTCCACGACCAGATCATCAAACAAAACTTCATTGCCAGTCCGACCGACAAGCACGCACGGCATCCCACGCAGGCATCCCGGCGTCGACGTTGGTGTTGGTGGTCCGAACGGCTCGCCCCGGCCACCGCTGCGATGGAACGTTCGAATCGCGTTACTTCGCTGGGCACCGCTCTCGCCATGGGGCGCTGCCCCACGACGTTTCGCTGCGCGCGCCATGAGAATCTCGTGAGGTTACCGTGTCACGCCAATTTTCTCGGGCCATCTCGTTCACCGATTTTTGGCTGCCACGTCCCGCAAAAAACCGGCCGAGAAAGGCATGATGCCGGCGATATGAATCAGCCCACCACGGCCAACAACGTCTTGCGCAGTGAATATCAGAAGTCGGTTGCCAATTATTGGAACACCAACCAAAACGACCCCGTCAACCTGCTGCTCGGTCACGTCGACGGCTACTACCACCACCACTACGGGATCGGTGACGTTGACTGGTCCGTGCTCGAGGGGGCCGAGAGCACGCGAGACGATCGCATCATCCGGGAACTGCACCGGCTCGAGCACGAGCAGGCGAAGTTCCTGATCGACAACCTGGGCGACGTCAAGCCCACCGATCGCCTGATGGACGGTGGGTCCGGCCGTGGCGGCACCAGCTTCATGACCCACGAGCGCTTCGGTTGCCGGGTCGATGGTGCGACGATCTCGGAGTATCAGGTCGAGTTCGCCAACGGCCAGGCCGCGAAGCGCGGCGTGACCGACTCGGTGAAGTTTCACTTCCGCAACATGCTCGACACCGGCTTCGATACCGGATCAATCCGCAGCATCTGGACCAACGAGACCACGATGTATGTGGACCTGTTCAAGCTGTACGCCGAGTTTTCGCGGCTGCTGGTAGACGGGGGTCGCTACGTCTGCATCACCGGCTGTTACAACGACATCACCGGCGGCCGGTCGCGCGCAGTCAGTGAGATCGATGCGAAGTACATCTGCAACATTCACCCGCGCAGCGAGTACTTCAAGGCGCTGGCGGCCAATCACCTCGTGCCGATCAGCGTTGTCGACCTGACCGCCCAGACGATCCCCTACTGGGAGCTGCGGGCGAAGTCTTCCGTCGCCACGGGCGTCGAGGATCCGTTCCTCAGGGCATACAAGGAGAATAGCTTCCACTACCTGATGATCGTTGCAGATCGGATTGTCCGGTGATCATCGAGGAGTCCGTCGGTCCGTAGGGGCAGAGGCAAACAGAGGTCAAACGATGACGGAACACGGAGATAAGACAATGACGGATTCTACGCTGGACGCCGAGAAAGCCGACAGGCTGGTCGGGCCGACCGGCCGCGGGATATCCGCCGCCCGCCTCGCGGACCAGTTCGCCCGGGCCCGCGCCGGTGACTTCGATCCGCCGCCGCCGCAGGCACCCAAGGAGATCCACGATCCTGCCTATGCCGATCGGCCCTGGGGCGATGGAACGGGCACCCCTCTGTACTGCCCTGTCACCGAGCGAATCAACGAGCCACTCGCCGACGAGGTCGACGAGCGGCTGGCGGTCTGGGCGAAGGACTGCGGATTCGACGACGACGAGATCAAGAAGATCCGCAAGGCCCAGTTCGGGCGGCTGATGATGCTCACCCACCCCGATAGCGACGATCCCGACCGGTTATTGATCGGCGCCAAGTTGAACGCGGCGTGGTGGGCCGCCGACGACTACTACGCCGACGACAGCGCGCTCGGGGCCGTACCGGAGAAGCTCCCCCCGCGCCTCGTCCTGGCGATGGCGGCCATGGACCCGCCGCCGCCTGCCGGGGAGTTCTCACAACCACTCGAGGAGGCGATCGCCGCCGAGCGAGTGCTCGTCGCGCTGCGCTCGGGCGTCAACTACCTGGCGAGTTATGCCACGCCCGCGCAGGTCCACCGGGCCTGTTACTCCACCTTCGCGATGTTCGTGTCCTGGACTGCCTATGCGGCGTGGCGG
>DATBBB010000439.1:0-5834 GCA_036271215.1 Kofleriaceae bacterium
CAGCTTCGGCATCCACAGCGGCGCCGCGTTCGCGGCCGTGCTCGGCCCGCTCGTCGAGGTCCCCGCACTGATCGGCTTGGTGAACGTCGCGCTGTGGGCGAAGCGACGATTTGATTGGGGCGCGCCCGCCGTCGCGTAGCAGATCGCGGCGAATTCGGGAGACGCCCGGAGCTCGGCCGGGGCTTCGCCACGGACGGCCGGTGTGAACCCGAGCCGGTGAAAGAACGGCGCGGCAGACTGGAAGATCGCCTCGATGATCCGCACGTCTTGCAAGCCCTCCTCGCCCGGGGTGTACGGCTGCTTCTTGCCGCGGACACACGCTGCGAAGTGGTCGAGCTCGAGCGCGAACTGCTGCTTGGCGGCGATCAGCGGGTGCTCGCGCGCCTCCTCCTTGCCGCGGACCTGGGACAGCTCGAGCTGGAGGCCGTCGTAGTCGAACGCCGGATCGGCGCCGACCCAGCCGCCGTAGTCGGCGTGGCAGCGATAGCGGTTGCTCCGGTGGGTGCCGAAGCTGCACGAGAAGCTGCCGAGCGCGCCGCTCGGGAAGCCGAGCTGGAACACGACGTTCTCGTCGACCTCCTTGAACCGCGGATCGTTCGGCGTCGAGTAGGCCGCGCCCGAGACCCAGAGCGGTTCCTCGCCGAGCACGAACCGGCAGGTGTTGAGGCAGTAGATCCCGACATCGGCCAGCGCGCCGCCGCCGGCGGCCTTCTTGAGCCGCCACTGCGACGGGTCGCCCATGTTCTGGCCGTTATGGCCCTCGATCATCGTGACCTTGCCGAACCGCCGATCGCGCGCCGCCTGCATGATGTAGCGGTTGTGCGGCTCGTACTGGATGCGATAGGCGATCATCAGTCGCCGATCGGCACGCTTGCAGGCGTCGATCATCTTCTGCGCGTCATCGACCGTGGTCGCCATCGGCTTCTCGCACAGCACGTGCTTGCCCGCCGCCGCCGAGCGCACCGTGTATTCGGCGTGCAGGTGATCGGGCAGCGCGATGTAGACCGCGTCGATCGCCTGGTCGTCCTGGGGGCTTGGGTTGCTCGGACGGTGCCTCGGTGGGCGGTAGCTTGACGGGGTCGGCCCGGGCGACCTTGCCGAGCGCGGCGGCGGCAATGAGGCTGCTGCCGGTGTGAGTGAGAAACGCGCGCCGATCGATCGTCATCACGCTGGCTTGAAGCAAGTTGCGTGCACGCGTCCCCTGCTGCGGAGGCGCACGATGCCCGCGCGACGGTGGCGCTCGGGTCCATGGAATGCCGATTGTTGCGTTGGTCGCGTAGATCTGGAGCCCGATTTGCACCGCGTGATGCGATGACGCGAGAGGATCGATCCCTGACGCGACGCCAGCTGTTTGCGACGGGAAGCGCTGCAGCAGCCACGGCGCTCGTGGGCCAGATCGCCACGGCCGGCGGCACCGCTGCCGCTGCTTCGCCTGGGTTACCCGGAGGCGGGTCGGGCGGCACGGCCGGCGCCGTCGTCGCCGCGACCGCGCCGATCTCGAATGCGCCGGCGACGCGCGCCGGTGCCCCGGCCACCGAAGCTCCGAGCGATGCGTGGACCACCGCCGACGTCATGGTCGAGAAGCTGATCGCGTGGCGCGTGGCCCGCGTGTACGGCATCCCCGGCGATGGCATCGCCGGCCTGATCGAGGCGCTGCGCAAGCGCGCCGACCGGATCCAGTTCGTCCAGGTTCGCCACGAAGAGGCCGCCGCGTTCATGGCCGCGGCGCACGCCAAGTACACCGGCGACCTGGGCGCATGCATCGCGACCACCGGGCCGGGCGCGGTCCACCTGCTCAATGGCCTGTATGACGCCAAGTGCGACGGCGCGCCGGTGATCGCGCTGACCGGTTCGACCTACCACGATATGGGCGGCACGCACCACACGCAGGACGTCGACCTGGTCTCGCTGTTCAAGGACGTGGCGCTGTACGACGAGCTCGTGCTCGGGCCGGCGCACGCGATGACGGTCACCGACCTGGCGTGCCGCACCGCGCTCGCCCAGCGCGGCGTGGCGCACCTGAGCGTGCCGATCGACATCCAGGGCCTCAAGGTCGCCGAGGAGAAGGTCTCGCAACCCAAGGGCAAGAGCCGCGCGATGTCGAGCTTCATGCCGCTGTCGGCGGAACTGCCCGCCGACGATCAGCTGCGCGCCGCCGCCGAGCTGCTGAACGCTGGCAAGCGAACCGCGATCCTGGTCGGGCGTGGCGCGCTCGGCGCGCGGGCCGAGGTCGAGCAGCTGGCCGACCTGCTCGGTGCGCCGGTTGCCAAGGCGCTGCTGGGCAAGGCGGTGCTGCCCGATGACTCGCCGTACACCACCCGCACGACCGGGCACCTCGGCACCCTGCCGTCACAGCGCGCCGTCGAGCGCTGCGACACGATGCTGATCATCGGCAGCACGATGCCGTGGCTCGAGTTCTATCCGAAGACCGGACAGGCCAAGGTCGTCCAGATCGATCGCGACGCGACCCGGATCGGCCTGCGCTGCAGCGTCGACGTCGGGCTGGTCGGCGACAGCCGTGCGACCTTGCAGCGCCTGCTACCGCTGCTCCACCAGCGCGCCGATCGCAGCTTCCTCACCGAGGCCCAGCACGGCATGACCGCGTGGGACCACAAGCTGGCGGCAATGGAGAACAGCGACGCGTCGCCGATGTTGCCGCAGGTGGTGCCGGCTGTGCTCAGGGCCGACGTGCCGCGCCGCGATGGCCCGTGGGGGCCCGCCTGGCCCTACGCGGGCGGCGAGCCGCAGATGTCGTAGGTCGCCGGGCCGCTGCCGCGCAAGCGCACGACGGCAGCGCGTCGATAGCGCCCGGGCTGCATGGAATGCCAGTTGCTGGTGTTGGACGTATGAAATCACTCCAAGCATTCACGCGTCGAGATCCGGGGCACGAGCGCTCCGCGTCCGACGGCTCGACGCTGGCCCGGGGCCTCGGCGTGCTCAGCCTCGGGCTCGGAATGACCGAGCTCGCCGCGCCCGAGCTACTCGCCAAGGCGATCGGGCTCCGGCCGTCGAGTCGGACGTCGTTCGTCCTGCGCGCGTTCGGCATGCGCGA
The DNA here is from genome assembly GCA_036271215.1 of Kofleriaceae bacterium. GTDB lineage: Bacteria > Myxococcota_A > Polyangia > Haliangiales > Haliangiaceae > JABFXX01. The sequence goes on from DATBBB010000439.1 coordinate 3,053, forward strand.
GGTCCTCGCCGGCCTGGGCGTGCTGCTCCAGCCACGCCGGCCCCTGCCGCTGTGGGCTCGGCTCGCGGGTGACGCGCTCGACCTGGCCGCGATCGGCTGGGCGGCCAAGACACAGCGCACGCGGGTCGAGCGCCTCGCCGCCGCGGCGGTGGCGGTAGCCGGCGCGGCAGCGCTCGACGCCGTCGCGGCACGCCGAGTCAAGCGCGCACAGCGCACCGTGATCGACCCTGTGATCTTCTCGGTGACGATCAACAAGCCGCCGGCCCAGGTCTACGCGTTCTGGCGCAAGCTCGAGAATCTCCCGCTATTCATGGACTTCCTCGAGTCGGTCACCGAGCTCGGCGGCGGCACCCAGCGCTCGCACTGGGTCGCGGTGCTGCCGGTCGGCGGCACCGTGGCGTGGGACGCCGAGATCACCGAGGACCGTCCCGGCGAGAAGATCGCGTGGCGGACCGTCGAAGGCGGGACGTTCGCGCATCGGGGCGAGGTCACGTTCGCGCGCACGCCCGGCCGCGACATGACCGAGGTCCGGGTCCAGCTCGAGCTCGGCCTGCTCGGCCAGGCGCCGAGCATCAGGCTCGCCAAGCTGCTGACCAAGCCGCAGATCAAGGGCGACCTGCGGCGGCTCAAGCAGGTGCTCGAGACCGGCGAGGTCGTGCGGTCCGACGCCAGCATCCACAAGGGCCCCCACCCGGCGCAGCCGCCGGCCGAGGCGCCCCCGCCGCTGCCGGCCACCGGCGTCCGCCCGGTCCCCATGACCAGCCACGCCGCCCACGTCACGCCGACCACCGGCATCGCGGCCAACCGCCTCGCCGGCGCGCCGTCGACCACCACCACCACGAAAGGACGTCCGTCATGAGAGCTACCTGCTGGATGGGAAAGCAGAACGTCGAGGTCGTCCAGGTTCCGGATCCCAAGATCCTCAATGCGCGCGACGCGATCGTGAAGGTCACCGCGACGACGATCTGCGGCTCGGATCTGCACCTCTATAACGGCTTCATGCCGACCATGCAGAAGGGCGACATCCTCGGCCACGAGTTCATGGGCGAGGTGGTCGAGCTCGGCAAGGCCGTCACCAACCTCAAGGTCGGCGACCGCGTCGTGGTGCCGTTCGCGATCGCGTGCGGCAACTGCGAGCAGTGCCAGCTCGAGAACTTCTCGTGCTGCGAGAACTCCAACCCGACCGGCTGGATGCCCGAGAAGCTGATGGGTCACGCCACGTGCGGCGCGTTCGGCTACTCGCACCTCACCGGCGGGTTCGCCGGCGGCCAGGCCGAGTACGTCCGCGTGCCGTTCGCCGACTTCGGCCCGCTCAAGGTCCCGTCGCAGCTCACCGACGAGCAGGTGCTGTTCCTGTCCGACATCTTCCCGACCGGCTACATGGGCGCCGAGCTCTGCGAGATCACGCCGCGCAAGGTCATCGCGGTGTGGGGCGCCGGTCCGGTCGGCCAGTTCGCGATCGCCAGCGCGCGCATGCTGGGCGCCGAGCGCGTGATCGCGATCGACCGGTTCCCGTACCGGCTCCAGCTGGCGATGGACAAAGCCGGCGCGACCGATGTCATCAACTACGAGGAGCAGAACGTCCAGGAGGTGCTGCGCGATCTGACCGCCGGGCGCGGCCCGGACGCGTGCATCGACTGCGTCGGCCTCGAGGCCCACGGCACCGGCCTGCAGTACGCGTACGATGCCACCAAGCAGAGGTTGAAGATCCAGCAGGACCGACCGCTGGCGGTGCGCGAGGCGATCCTGGCCTGCCGCAGCGCCGGCATCGTGTCGATCATGGGCGTGTACGCCGGGTTCGTCGACAAGTTCCCGCTCGGCTCGCTGATGAACCGAGGCCTGACGATCCGCACTGGCCAGTGCCACGTCCACCGCTACATGAAGAAGCTGCTCGCGCGGATCGAGGCCGGTGACATCGATCCGAGCTTCGTGGTCTCGCACCACATGAACCTCGGCGACGCCGCCGAGGGATACGACACCTTCATGCACAAGACTGATGACGTCATGAAGATCGTCCTGCGACCGTAGCCTTCGATACTTCCGATACTTCAACACCAACCTGGAGAATGACATGGGTAATGTCACGAACCGCAAGTTCGCAGTGATCACGGGTGCGTCGTCAGGCATTGGCCGCGAGCTCGCCCGGCAATGCGCCGCCAACGGCTTCGACGTCCTGATGTGCGCCGAGGACACGGCGATCCACAACGTCGCATCGAAGGTCGATCCCCGGGCGGTCGCGGTCCAAGCCGACCTTGCGCGACGCGAGGGCATCGAGCAGCTGATGGACGCGATCCGCAACGCGGGCCGGCCAGTCGACGCGCTGCTGCTCAACGCTGGTGTCGGCGTCGGCGGCAGGTTTGTCGATACCGATCTCGACAGCGAGCTCAGGATGATCGCGCTCAACTGCATGCATACCGTTCACGTCGCCAAGCTGGTCGTTCCGGCGATGATCGCGCGCGGCGGGGGACGCGTGCTGATCACCGGCTCGGTCGTGAGCACCGCGCCCGCGCCGTATCAGGCGGTCTACGGCGCGACCAAGGCGTTCGTGATGTCGTTCGCCGAGGCGCTGCGCGTCGAGGTCGCGGACAGCGGTGTCACGGTGACCACGTTGCAGCCCGGGGCGACCGACACAGACTTCTTCGCCCGCGCCGACATGCTGGACACCAAGGTCGGCCAAGCCGAGAAGGACGACCCAGCGCTGGTCGCCAAGCGCGGGTTCGAGGCGATGATGGCCGGCAAAGATTCGGTGCTCGGCGGCGGCTTCAAGAGCCGGCTGCAGGGG
>DATBBB010000440.1:0-13536 GCA_036271215.1 Kofleriaceae bacterium
GGTGCCGACGCTCGATACCTCGGGCAGCAGCTTCGAGCTCGACGACGTCCACGAGCTCGACGCGCCGGAGATCGAGATCCAGCTCGAGCTCGATGACAACGACGAGGCGATGCCGCCGCCGCCACCGCCGTCGCGGCGCAACACGCGGGATACCGAGCTGCAGTCGGCGTTCGACCACACCCGGCCGACGCTCGAGGTCCCGTTCGACGACCATACGCGGCCGACCCTGGGCACGGTCAACGAAGAAGCCCGGCGAGCATCGTCGATCAGCGACGGGATCCCGGGGGCGATCCGCGCGAGCAGCCCGGCGATTCCACCGCCACCACCGGCGGATTCGCGCCGGCTGGGCGACCGGCCATCGACGATCAACGCCGCGACGTTGCCGCCGGGCCGGCCGATCGCGCGGCCGCCGACGCGCCCGGCGCTATCGCAGCCGCAGGTGGTGGCGCGGCCGGTGACGGCGTCGGACGACCGCGGCCGGCGGGAGTCCGAACCGGTCGAGGTCTACTCGCCGGCGCCGGCGTCGGCGGAGCTGCCGGGCGAGCGGCCAGGGCAGTACGCGCAGCACAGGAAGAGCAGCAACCGGATCCCCGTCGAGGGGCTGAAGAACGAGCGGTCGGGCGGGATCGCGATCCCCGCGGGGCTGGGCCGGCCGCATCGCAGCACAACGATGGCGCCGCCGGCCCCGCGCCCGGCGAGCACGCCGCCGCCATCGGTCGCGGCGGCGCCACCGCCGTCGGCGTCGTCGATGGCGTCCGCGTCGGCGTCGTCGATGGCGGCGATGCCGGCCGCGGCGTCGCACGAGTCATCGCGGAACGGGGGGCATGCCGAGCCGGTCCGGGCGCGGGCGCCCACGCCGGCGCGGATCTCACCGTCGGGGCCGGCGTCAGCCCCGAGAGCGGCTTCGGCGAGCAGCGGGAACGGGGTCGTGATGACCCGGCCGGCGGTGATCGTGGGTGCGCCGGCGAAGTCGGTCGCCACGGTGCCGAGGATTCGCAAGGCACGCGAAGAAGAAGGCCGCGGTTTCGGGCAGGGGTTGATCTCGGAGAAGAGCCTCGATGAGGTCATCCTCGCGTACCTCTCCGAGGATGCTGACGAGAAGTAGCTCCAGCGCTCGTTCTCCGACCAGTACACGATGATCACGGCTCGGAGAACGAGCGGGGAGGGGACCCCGGCGGCTGTGCCGACGGGGAGGGTGCAGCCCCTTGGGATCGAGGCGCCGTGCCGTGCCGGAGCAGGATGCGACGGTCACGGCACTAGCGGTCTGTGCCGGGCACGCTAGGGTTAGGGCATGGCTGCGCACGTCAAGATCTACACCCGCAAGTGGTGCGGGTACTGCAGCGCCGCGGAGCGGCTGCTCAACACCAAGGGCGTGAAGTTCGAGAATATTGACTGCACCTCGGACCCGGAGAAGCGCAAGTGGCTGGTCGAGGTCACCGGCCGCACGACGGTCCCCCAGATCTTCATCAACGGTAAAGCGATCGGCGGGTTCGACGATATGAGCGCGCTCGACCGCAGCGGCAAGCTCGATCAGCTGCTCGCAGGCTCCCCTCCCGCCGCCTCCTCCTCTGGATCCACGTCGTCGACGACCTGACCCTCCTGGCCTCGCTCGCGCTTTTCTCCCTGGTTCGGGCCCTTTCCGCCCCGGCTCATCCCCGGAACCCTCCCGCTCCCCGGAACCTCGCGCGAGCGGTGGGGAGAACACGGGCTCCCGCGGGCGCTGCGCCGTCGGGTCACCCCCTCGCCGCTCAGACATGTCCTCGCGCCGCGAGATCGCGGGCACTGAGCCCTTCCTGGGGGACGTTCGTTTCACCGCCCGAGGAAGTGGGGGCGCTGGCGGAACTCGCGGACGAGGGGGGCCCGACGGCTTGGGCGCCCGCGGGTGACGTCCCACGCAGGCTTCCCGCCCCGATTCCGCCTCGTTAGCGCTTGGCCGGAGGCTTCTTGGCCGGAGGCTTCCTGGCCGGAGGCTTCCTGGCCGGGGGCTTCTTGGCCGGGGGCTTCTTGGCCGGAGGCTTCTTGGCCGGGGGCTTCTTGGCTGCAGGCTTCTTGGCCGGGGGCTTCTTGGCTGCAGGCTTCTTGGCTGCAGGCTTCTTGGCCGGGGGCTTAGTGGACGCTGTGGCGGCGGCGAGGGCGGCGAGCTTGGCCGGGGCGACGGCGCGGTAGCTTTCGTCGATCCAGTTGCAGAGCATCTCGACGGGTGGGGGCTCGCCGGGCTCGAAGGCGGCGCTGACCCAGCCGGCCTTGCCGAGGCCGTAGCCGGTGGGCTTGGCGAACGGCAGCATGAGGGCGATGCCGCTGGAGTCGGGGAGCTTGGTCGAGAGCGAGAGCCGGGTCGCGTCGGCGAACATGAAGAGGAAGACCTTGCCCTTGACCTTGATGGCGCGCTCGCCCCACGGGAAGTGCTCGGTGGCCTCGGGTTTGGCGAGGGCGTGATCGCGCAGGGCGCGCTCGGCGTCGGCGAAGCGAGTGGGCATCAGGGGCATCAGGGGTATCAGGGGTCGTCGGGATCGGGGTCGTCGAGCTCGGGGTGGGCGGCCTTGTAGGTCGTCATCCAGGCGGCGAGCTTGGGCATCGCGACCTCGAGGCGCTGGGCGCCTTCGCGCTCGGCGGCCTGGCGCCAGGCGAACCGGGCGTCGTCGTGCTCGTTGCGCTGGGCGTAGGCGTAGGCGCAGAGCAGGAGGAGGTCGCGGCCCGCGGTCATCGAGAGCCCCTTGCGCATGCGGTCGTGGAGCTCGGTGTCGTCGATGTCGAGCTTGCCCTCGGCGACGCCGAGGTGCATCTCGGCGAGCCAGTAGGACAGGCGGAGGACCTCGCCGGCCGGGACGCCACCGCGGGCGTCGAGCACGACGCGGGCTTCCTTGGTGCGACCGAGCGCCGTGAGCAGGTTGATCTCGGTGTAGTAGGAGAACTGGTACTGGATCAGGCGCGGGGATAGCTTGGCGCGGGCGCGGCGGACGCGGTCGAGGGCCTGCTCGCCGCGGCCGTCGAGGGCGTCGGCGATCGCGACGCGGAGCTCGGCGAGCGCGCGGACCCGGCCGGGGGCCCACCAGGCGCGCGCGACCGGCTCGGCGAGGGCGCGGCCGGTGACGGAGTCGCCGTTGGACAGCGCGACGCTGGCCTGGTTGACGCGGCGGACGGCGCGCACGGTGCCGATGAACCGGCTGCCGAGCGCGGCGTAGAACGGGATCAGGAGCGGAAACGACGCGGCCGCGAGCACGACGCCGGCGGCGGTGATCCCGCCGAACGCGACGTAGGCGGCGACCTGGCGGTTGCGGACGCCGGTCGGGTCCTTGACCTCGCCGTCGCGGCCGACGTAGACGAGCTGGCCCTTGCCGGCCTTGTCGAGGTCGGTGGCGATCATCGGGCGGATCGGGACGAGCGCCTGCTCGGTGGGCGCGATCGTGCGCGCGACCGTGGGGACCGGAGCGAGCGGCGGTGGGCCGGGGGGCCACGGAGGTTTGGAGTCGTCAGCCATGGAGCCCGCGGAGGGGATCGCGCCGGGAGTGGCGGGGTGGGTCAGCTCGCGTCATCGTGCACGCTCCAGTCGGTGCCCTGCGGCGTGTCGTGGAGGTCCACGCCGAGCCCGCCGAGCTCGCCGCGGATCGCGTCGGACCGCGTGAAGTCCTTGGCGGCGCGGGCGGCGACCCGCTCGGCGAGCAGGCGCTCGACGGTGGCGACGTCGATGCCGCGGCGGGCGATCAGGCGGGCGCGGCGCTCGGCGAGGTAGGCCCGGGGGACCGCGGCGAGCACGCCGAGCGCGGTGCCGACCAGCCGGAGATCGCGGCCGAGCCGGGCGAGGGTCCGGCGGCGGACCTGCTTGTCGATGCCCTTGGCCTCGTCGAGCAGGCGGTTGGCGAGCGCGGCGGCCTCGTAGAGCGCGGCCATCACGACCGGGGTGTTGAAGTCGTCGGCGAGCGCGGTGCGCGCCTCGGGCACGAGCTTCTCGGCGTCGGGCAGCACGGCGCCGTCGCCGCCGTCGCCCTGGACCAGGAAGTCGTCGATCCGGCGCAGCGTGGTGTAGAAGTACTCGAGCTTCTTGTCGGCGGCCTCGAGGCTGTGGAACCGGGCGCCGAGCACCGCGCCGGTGGCGTCGCGGATCGATTCGAAGTCGAAGTCGACCGGGGACCGGAAGTGGTGCGACACGCAGAACCAGCGTAGCGCCTCGCCGCCGACGGTGTCGGCGATCTGGTGGCAGTCGACGACGTTGCCGAGCGACTTGCTCATCTTCTCGCCCTTGAAGTTGAGGAAGCCGTTGTGGAGCCAGTAGCGCGCGAATGTGTGGGTGCCGGCCGCGCCCTGCGACTGGGCGATCTCGTTCTCGTGGTGCGGGAAGATCAGATCCTTGCCACCGCCGTGGAGATCGAACGTCTCGCCGAGGTGGGCGGTGGTCATCGCCGAGCACTCGATGTGCCAGCCCGGGCGGCCCTTGCCCCACGGCGAGTCCCACGCCGGCTCGCCGGGCTTGGCCGACTTCCACAGCGCGAAGTCGGCGGGCGATCGCTTGCGGGCATCGACCTCGACCCGCGCGCCGGACAGCAGATCGTCGAGCTTCATGCCGCTGAGCGCGCCGTAGCTCGGGAACTTGGCGATCTCGAAGTTGACGTCGCCGTCGATCTGGTACGCGACGCCGTTGGCGATCAGGCGCTCGATCAGCGCGATGATCTCGGCGATGTGGGTCGAGACCTTGGGCTCGACATCGGGCGGCAGCACGCCGAACCGCGCCATGTCGCGGTTGTAATCGGCGGCGAACCGGGCGGCGAGCGCCATCGGATCCTCGCCGGTCTCGTGGGCGCGGTTGATGATCTTGTCCTCGACGTCCGTGATGTTGCGGACGTAGCGGACCTGGTAGCCGAGGAACATCAGGCTGCGCCGGATCGTGTCGAACGAGATCGCCGAGTACGCGTGGCCGATGTGCGCCGGCGCGTAGGGCGTGGGGCCGCAGACGTACATGCCGACCTTGCCGGGCTCGAGCGGCTCGAACGGAACCTTATCGCGACGGAACGAGTCGTACAGCCGAACGGGAGTCACTCGATCGGTTGTAGCATTACTGACGCCGGGGTCGTACGGGATCGGGCTAGTGCCATCGGATCGCCTTGGGATCCGTGTCACCCTCGGCGTTGGTCATCGCGTCGAGCCACCGGGCGGTGGCGTCCGGGCCGTCCGGCAGATCGAGCGACCACACCAGGACGCCCTTGGCGGTCCGCGCCAGGACCCGGCGGCCGTCCGGCGAGATCTGCGGGTCGAGGAACGGGTCATCGCCCGCGGCGGCGAGCGTCCACAGCTGGCGAGCGAGCGGATCGGCGAACCGGATCGCGCCCTGCTCGCCGTACACGAAGAACCCGGTGTCGGGCGACATCGCCGCCCCGGGGGCATCGATGCCGGGGAACGGCTCGACGATGCGAGCGGTGGCGTCGCGCTCGTCGGTGGCGTCGCGCTCGATCGTGTAGACCGAGTGATCGGCGGCGAACGCGACGACGTGGGCCGGGCCGGCCTCGCCGAGGTCGTCGAGCGGCTTGGGCGTGCGGGCGAGCCGCGCGAGGCTGCCATCGGCGCGCCACACGTGGACGCCGGTGTCGTGCAGGAACATCACGCTGCCGTCGGCGTCGACCAGGAGCTTGCCGTCGGGCTCGATCAGGTGCGCGGGATCGAGCTGCGGCGCGCGCGCGATGGTCGCGGTGACGCCGGTGACCAGGTTCTTGCGCCACAGGGTGCCGTCGGCGAACGCGGCGGCGATCCACGGGTGGTGGCCGCGGCCCCACGCGAGGCCGAGCAGCTTGGCGCGCGGCACGACCAGCGGGACCCGCGTGTCGTGCTCGACGTCGTGCAGGTAGAGCTCGCCGTCGCGGGTCGCGAGCACCAGCTGGTCGGGGGTGGCGAACGCGGCGAGGTCGATCTCGTCGGGCAGATCCTCGGTGGGCCGGCCGGGGACCGCGAGGTGCAGGTGGTGGGCGTCGTCGATCGACGCGACGGTCGGCGCGGTGGCGCGCGGGCCGCGCACCGCCACCACATCGTGCAGCTGCTGCCACGCGCCGAGGTCGTGGGACGCCCCGGTGGCGAGATCGATCGCGTGCGCCTGGTGGTCGTAGTTGCCGCTGATGACCACCTGGTCGGCGGTCGCGAACCGCGGGATGTTGGACGACGGGTCATCGATCCGGCGCGGCTCGTGGTCATCGAGGTTCCACACCAGCAGCCGGTCCTCGACCGCGGCGATCACGTACGGCGAGCGCGGCGAGGCGATCGCGTCCTCGATCCGCGCGCCCGACAGCGGCATGTGGTGCACGCCGGCGGGCGACATCGTCAACAGCTCGGCGGTCGCCGCGGCGACCACGGTGCCACCGCGCGACACCGCCAGCGCGACCGGCGTGCCGGTGAGCTGGTGGAGCGGCGGCGCGCCCTCGGTCTCGCGCGACAGGATCGCGGCGCCGGTCGTGCCGGCGGTGTAGATCAAGCGGTCGGCGTACGCGACGTGCTGGACGTGGGGCGCCATCACGCGCTGGACCAGCCGCGGCTCGGGCGCCAGCATCACGCCGAGCACCGACGCGCCGGACAGCGATTGCTCGACCAGCGCGACCAGGTAGTCGCCGTCGGGCGCCCACGCGAGCGACCGGGTCGTGCCCTGGGTGACCTGCCACGGCGGGGTCTCGGGCTGGGTCCGGTCGTACAGCAGCAGGTGGTCCTCGCCGAGCAGCGCGATCCACCGGCCGTCGGGCGACGGCGCGATCGCGCGCAACTTCTCGGGGATCGCGACCGCGACCGGCGTGGTGCCGACGAGATCGAGCTGCCACATCGTGTGCTGGCGGTCGACCCAGTACGCGGTGATCCCGATGACGTGGAGATCGATGATCGGCGCGGCCGCGGTGACGTCGCGGCGCCCGCCGGTCGCGGCGTCGAGGATCGCGAGCCGGCCGTCGCTCCACACGACCAGCCGGCGCTCGTCGTCGGCGTAGCGCGCCATCACCGGGCCGTGCAGGTCGATCACGGTGCGGCTGGTGTGCTTGACCAGGTCGTGGATCCGGACCATGCCGTCGGTGCCGGCGGACAGCGCGCGCAGGCCGTCGTGGCTCATCTCGAGCGACGCGGTGTGCTTGGACGCCGGGATGCCCCAGGCCACGCCGATCGCGCGGGCGGCGGCGCCGATCGCGCGCGCGTCCTGCCAGTACTTCCTGGCGAGCGGCTTGACCATCGCGACCGCGACCGTCGGGTTGATGTCGACGAATAACCTCGCCTGCGACAGCTGGAGCGCGTCGGCGCGCAGCCCGGTCTGGCGCTCGGCGTCCCGGGCCTCGACCGCGGCGCGGTCGGCGCGGTTGCGCTCGATGATGATCCGGATCACCGCGAACGAGCCGACCAGGATCAGCGCGGCGACCGCGGCCGACACGCCGCGGTTCTTCTTGATGAACCGCACGAGCTTCTCGCGCGGCGAGTAGTGGTGCGACGCGACGAGCTGGCCGGTCAGGAACCGCTGCAGATCCTCGGCGAGCGCGCGGGCGTTCTGGTAGCGGACTTTGGGGTCGTGGGCGAGCGCCTTGTCGACGATCGTCGACAGATCCGGCGGGACGCCGTCGACCAGCTTGTGGATCGGGGTCGGCGGCGCGGCGACCGCGGCCTTCATCATCTCGTCGGCGGTCTTGGCGTAGTGCGGCGGCTTGCGCGACAGCAGGTGGTACAGCGTCGCGCCGAGCGCGTAGACGTCGCAGCCCTCGGTGACCGGCACGCCGCGCAGCTGCTCGGGCGCCATGAAGCCGGGCGTGCCGTACACGATGCCGGCGCGGGTCTTGAGCGAATCTGACAGATCGACCAGCGGCTTGCCGGTGGTCTGCTCGTCGGGCTCGCCGATGACCTTGGCCAGGCCCCAGTCGATCACGACGGTCTCGCCGAGCTCGCCGACCAGGATGTTCGACGGCTTGATGTCGCGGTGGACGATGCCGCGCTCGTGGGCGTGGGCGATCGCCTGCGCGCTGTTGACGATGTGGGGCAAGAGCGCGAGCCGCTCGTTGAGGGTCTCGGCGGCGGCGACCAGGCGCTCGAGCGGCCGGCCGGACACCTTGCGCATGACGTAGAACGGTGAACCGTTCGACGATTCGCCGGCGTCGTGGACCGGGACGATCGACGGGTGCTCGAGCCGCGCGGTGATCCGGGTCTCGCGCTCGAACCGGCGCAGGGTGTCGCTATCGGTGGTCAGCGCCTCCTTGAACGCGACGACGCGGCCGAGCGTGATGTCGTTGGCCTCGACGACGCGGCCCATGCCACCGCGGGCGATCTCGGCGACCAGCTGGTAGCGCGCGGGTGGTACCGAGGGCAGCCCGGGCGTTGGCATCGCCGGCGGCGAGGTATGGACGGTGGCTCCGGTCGGCGAGCCCGCGAGCGTCGGCATCGTCGGCGGCGCGGTCGGCGACACCGCGCCGGGCATGGCGGGCGGGCCGGCGGTGATGGGGGCGATGGAGCTGGAGGCCATGGTTGCCATGGCGGCGGATGCGGCGGGCGCGGCGGATGCGCTCGGCATGGCGGGCGGGCCAGCGGTGATGGGGGCGATGGAGCTGGAGGCCATGGTGGGCATGGCAGCGGATGCGGCGGGCGGCGCCGCGCCGGGCAAGGCGGGCGGGCCGCTGCTCGGGGCGATGGCAGGAGCGGCCATGGTGGGCGGACCATCGGCAGGCATCGGCGGAAGACCGCCGGGGATGATGGCGGCTGCGCTCGTGGCCGGCAGCGCCGCGGGATCGTCGGGGGCGGAGCGCGCAGTCTTGTCGTCGGCCACGGCCGGAGTATAGACGAGGTTCGACGGCGTCAGGCCGGGCGCGGCGGCGTCAGGCCGGGCGCGACGGCGTCAGGCCGGGCGCGGCGGGACGAGGTCGCGACGGATCGCGCGGAGCAGCGCCCACGCAAAGACCAGGAGGATCGCGGCGATCGCGATCATGACCGGCATGACGTACCAGTAGTCGTCGGGTGACTCGCCGGTGACCACGACGTAGGCGTCGGCCGGGATCGAGCGGGTGACGTAGAGCCCGACGAGGTCGATCTGGGCGTCGGGGATCGCGGTGTCGCCGAGCAGGAGGCTGCCCGGGGTGGCGGCGGCGGACTTCTGCAGCGCGCCCCAGGTGGTCTCGTAGTGGCGGGTGACCGGCTCGACCCGCGACGCCCAGAGGCTCGCGGCCTCGAGCTTGGCGGTGGTCGCCGCGACGCCGCCGGCGACCGCGAACCGGATCTGGCCGAGCGCGGTGTCGGGCGTGCCGGGGACCACCTGGGAGATGCCGGCCTTGGCGAGCGCGGCGAGCCACGCGGCGGTGTCGGGCCGGCGGTCGTTGAACACGGCGACGAGCGTCGCGGCATCGGGGTCGACGCGGTCGATCGCGATCGTGTCGCCGTCGGCCGGGTGAACGGTGTCGCCGTCGACGGTGGCGACGCCGTGGCCCGCGGCGGCGGCGCGGATCGCGGCGACCTGCGCGAACACCGGGCGCGGATGCGCGGCGGCCCAGCCGCGGAGGGCATCGGTGAACGCGAGGCCGTCGAGCTTGCGCAGCCGGCCGGCGTAGCCGTCGGTGACCGGGGCCTCCCAGCCATCGCCGGACGCGGCGAGCCACAGCCGATCGGCGGTGCCGCGGATCGGCACGACGCGCAGGCCGAGGCTGCCCTTGGAGTTGGTGGTGCGGAGCGCGCTGGCGATCACCAGCTCGCCGGGCAGCTTGACCAGCTGGTCGGTGGCGACCTCGCCGGCGAGGATCTGGGCGCTGGTGACCGCGGTCGGCTCGGCGCTGCTGCCGGCGAACCGGCGATCCGGATTCAGCCGGAGCAGGAACAGGACGCAGACGATGACGATGCCGGCGGCGGTGATGATGCCGATCTTGGGCCGCGTGCGCGCGAGCTTGACGAGATCGGGGTCGATCGCGTCGCGTGCGACCGGCGCACCTGGTTCGCGCTGTTCGATCGGCGTGGGCTCGGCCATGACTGAGGAAGACGTCATCCTATCGTGGGGATCGACAACGCGCCACCCGGCTCAGTTGCAGGAGATTGCGGCAATTGCGCCCGCCGCGCGGTGATCGGCGCGACGCACAAGTGATACGGTCAGTTGGCGTGGTCACGGGCGAGCGTCCCCCCAGCAGTCGCGAGCGGCCGCTCGGTGTCACCGAGGTCGTGCGCCTGGCCGGTCGCGTGCTCGATGGCCTGAGCATCCTGTGGCTCGAGGGCGAGGTCACGCAGGCGTCGCAGCCGGCGTCCGGCCACCTGTACTTCTCGCTGCGCGATCGGGACGCGGTGCTGCCGGCGGTGATGTGGAGCCGCGACGCGCAGCGCAGCCGGTTCCGGATCGAGCCCGGGCAGCGGCTGCGGGTGCGCGGCCGGCTCGGGGTCTACGACCGCGACGGCAAGATGCAGCTGTACGCCGACTTCGTCGAGCCGGCGGGTCACGGCGCCGAGGCGATCGCGCTCGAGCAGCTCAAGGCCAGGCTCGCCGCCGAGGGCCTGTTCGCCGCCGAGCGCAAGCGGCCGCTGCCGCGGTTCCCGCGCCGGATCGGCGTGGTGACGTCGCGGACCGGCGCCGCGATCCACGACATCATCCGCACCGTGCAGCGCCGGCTGCCGACGCCGATCCTGATCGCCGACGCCGCGGTCCAGGGCGCGGCCGCGCCGAACCAGATCGTGATGGGGCTGGCGATGGTGGTGCGCGCCGGGGTCGACGTCGTGATCGTCGGGCGCGGTGGCGGCGCGGTGACCGATCTGTCGGCGTTCAACCACGAGCGCGTGGTCCGGACGATCGCGCGCTGTCCGGTGCCGGTGATCAGCGCGGTCGGCCACGAGATCGATCTGTCGCTCGCCGACCTCGCGGCCGACGCACGGGCGTCGACGCCGACCGCGGCGGCCGAGCTGTGCGTCCCCGACGGCGCGACGCTCGCCGAGCAGCTGACCGAGGAGCGCCGCCGGCTCGACCGCGAGCTGGCGCATCGCATGGCGCGGGCCCGCCAGGACCTCGACCACGTGACGATGGCGCTCCACGCGCGCGGCGAGCGCACCCTGGCCGCGACGCGCGCCGAGCTGGCGGCGCTGACCCACCGGCTGACCGGGGCGCACCCGCGGCAGCGGATCTTCGCGCGCAGCGGCTGGCTCGCCGAGCTGTCGCGCCGGTTGATCGCGGTGCACCCGGCGGCGCGGATCGCGCGCGGCCGCAGCGAGCTCGAGGCGCTGATCGCGCGGCGCGACGGCGCGATGCGGCGCAGCCTCGAGGGCCGGCGGTCGCAGCTCGGCCAGCTCGGGGCCGGGATGGCGGCGCTGTCGCCGCTCGCGGTGCTCGATCGCGGGTTCGCGATGGTGTCGGGGCCGGCGGGCGGCATCGTGCGCGACGCGGCGCAGGTCGCGCCTGGCGACCGGCTGCGCGTGCGGCTGGCGCGCGGCGCGCTCGACGTGATCGTCGAGGCCGGGGACCGAGTCGGGGACCGAGCCGGGGAGCAGGTCGAGGAGCGGGCTGGGGAGCGCGCCGGGAAGGACGAGCAATGACCGGCAAGCCGCCGCGCGCGTCGACCAAGAGCGACGCCAAGCGCACCCGGCCGCGAGGCTCGACCCAGAACGAGAAGAGCGAGAAGGCCGAGAAGGCCGAGAAGGCCGAGAAGGGTCGCGCGGGCAAGCTGCGGTCGCCGAGCGTGGTGCCGACCGACCAGTTCCTGCGGATCACTGACGACGAGATCGTCGAGGTCATGGAGTCCGACAGCCACGCGGACGGCGCGGATGAGGATGGCGGCCCGCTGCAAGAGCTGCTGGGCTCGCTCAAGGCGGAGGTGGAAGCGGAGGCGAAGGCGGAGGCGGACGGGATGTCCGGTGGCCGGTCGGACGGCGTGTCTGGTGGCCAGGCTGACGGTGGTGCTGGCGGCAGGCCGGCGGGATGGACGGGGCTGTCGGGCATGGGAGGGCTGTCGGGGTTCCCGGTGCGCCGCGACGTCAAGGACGCCGAGAATCCGCTGCAGCTCCGCATGCTGGTGCTCGAGACCGCGTCGCACCTGTCGACCGCGCAGGGCGCGGTGGTCGCGGCAGGCCACGTCGTGGTGCGCGGCGCGAGCGGCCCGGCCGGGATCGAGAAGCTGATCGGTGAGGTCGGCCAGGTCGACGCGCTGCTGGTCGCGCTGCCGGGTGGCGAGCCGCTGATCGACGCGGCGCTCGCGCTGGGCCCGACGCGCCCGGTGGTGATCGCCGCGGCCACGGCGAGCGCGATCGAGGGCGCGCGGCGCGCGGCGGGAGCCGGCGCGGACCTCGTGGTGGTGCGGCCGCACGACGTCGAGCGCGTGGCACCGATCCTGTTCGCGGCGGCGCGGCTCGCCGAGGCGCGCCGCCAGCTCGCGGCGCACGGCCATGGCGCGGCGGGCGGTCCCGGGGCGGGCGATGGCGCCGGGCTCGACGGGGATCTCGCCGACGGGCTCGCCGGGCTCGATGACGAGGGTGACGGCGGCGGCGACACCGGCGCGCTGCAGTCGTCCGAGGTGTTCCGCGCCACCGTGGAGCGCGAGCTCGAGCGCGCGCTGCGCTACGCGTACCCGCTGTCGGTCGCGCTGTTCGGCCTCGAGATCGCGCCACCGCCGCCGCCGCCCGGCGTGCGCGGGATCCTGCGCGCGCGGACCGGCAACGCGCTGGTCAACGCGGTCCGCGACATCGATCGGGTGACCGAGCTCGAGCACGACCGGTTCCTGGTGCTGATGCCGTACACCGATCGGCTGGCCGCGGCCGAGGTCGCGCGGCGGATCCTCAGCGCGGTGGCCGCGGCCGATCCGGTGGTCGCGGCCGGCCGGAGCTACCCGCCGAAGGTCATCGGCGCGGTCGTCGGCATCCGGCCCGGCGAGCCGCAGACCTACGACCGGCTGCTCCACGACGCGACCCAGCTGCTCGAGCAGACCTCGGTGACCGGCGCGTCACTCGCGGTCGAGGCATGATCCGCGGCACCACACGGGTCGCGGCGGTGATCGGCTGGCCGGTCGAGCACTCGCGCAGCCCGCAGATGTTCGCGGCGGCGTTCGCCGCGGCCGGGCTCGATGCGGTGATGATCCCGATCGGCGTGCCGCCCGACGGCTTCGCGCAGGTCGTCGGCGCGCTGCGGGCGATGCGCGCGCTGGGCGCGAGCGTGACCCTGCCGCACAAGCTCGCCGCGGCGGCGCTGTGCGACGAGCTATCGCCGGCGGCGCGCGCGATCGGCGCGGTCAACTGCATCGAGCTCTCCGGCGGCCGGCTGATCGGCCACAACACCGACGCGCCCGGCTTCACCGACGCGGCGATCGCGGCAGGCTGCGCGCCGCGCGGCGCACGCTGCGTGCTGCTCGGGGCCGGCGGCGCGGCGCGCGCGGTCGCGCACGGACTGGAAGCAGCTGGCGCGACCGTCACCGTCATCGCGCGCGGCACGCCGACGTGGTGCGCCGCCGAGCCGTGGAGCACGCCCGCGATGGCCGACGTCTTCGCGCGCGCGGACCTGCTCGTCGACACGACGCCGATCGCGCTCGACGCGGCCACCGAGCCCGCCTACACCGACGCGCTGCCGCTCGCCGCGTTGCCGCCCGCGGCCATGGT
>DATBBB010000441.1:0-9558 GCA_036271215.1 Kofleriaceae bacterium
GCGGCGTCGTAGCTCGGCGCGACCGGGGTCGCGAACGGCTGGCTCATCGCCTGGGCGCAGCCCGGCCCGCTGCACGCCGCGGGCGCCGGCGGAGCCACGCCGCCGCGCGCCAGCTCGTCGGTGATCTGGTCGTCCAGCTGCTGGATCTGCGCGTGCGGGTCGCCCGGCATCGGGGTCATCTCGGGGCCCGGGCCCGGCGCCGACGCCGCCGGCAGCTCGACCGATCTCGCCGGCTGCGCCGCGCACGCCGCGATCACCGCTCCGAGCGCAACGATCCGCGCGATGGCCTGCGCAATGGGCTGCGCGACGGCCCGCGCCCCGCCGGCTGCCCGGCGCGCGATCACTGCGGGTTCTCCGAGCAGTTGCAGCACCGCTGCTTGGCCTCGCGGCACGATGCCTTGGCGCTCACGCACTTGTCCTGCGCGTCGTGGTCCGACTTGCCCAGCTCGTCGGCGATCCCGCAGATCGCCTCGGCGTTGTCGCAGATCGCATCGGCGAGGCTGCACACGTCGCTGCACGCCGCCGGCACCGCGTGGCCGTCGGGACAGACCCGCGCCGCCTCGCTGACCGGCCGGCTGCGCCACTGGAAGACGTCCGCCGGCGTCGGATCGAGATCCATGTGCGCCACGCGCCGCCAGTCCCGGATCTGCGCCCACAGCGTGGTGATCTCGGTCATCTTCTGCTGGCGGCGCTGCCACTCCGGCACCTCGAGCGGCCGCGAGCACGCCATCACCAGGCACGCGATGATGACGCCGGCGACCAGCGCCGCGATCGTCGCTCTCATCGCTCCTCCATCAGCGTCTTCTGCAGCCCCTCGTTGATCTGGATCGATCGGTCGTACGCCTCGATCGCCTGCTTGCGCTCGTCGCGCGCCGCCGCCGCCTTGGTCGGATCGCCGGCGGTGTCGAGCGCGGCCGCCCGCGCCTCGTGGATCTCGCCCTGCACGGTGTGCAGGTTGGCCACGAAGAAGCTCGCGCGCTGGCTCTGCGCGATGCCCTCGTCGACCGTGCGCGACGCCTCGTCGAGCTGGCCCTGGCCGATCAGCAGCTTGGCGAGCAGCGCGCGCGCGTCGTTGCGGACGTCGTCGGCCTCCGGCGCGCCCTTGGGGAACCCCAGCGACAGGATCTGGCGGACCGCGGCGGTCGCGGCGGTCAGGTTGCCGTCGGTCATGTAGACCTTGGCCTTGTGATGAAAGTTCTTGGCCTGGCCGAGCGCGATCATCAGATCCTGATCGATCGCGTCGGTCGGCTCGGCGGTGCGCGTGGTCGGCGCCGGCGCGGCGTCGCGCTCGCTCGAGCAGCCGGCCGCCCCGCCCAAGACCACGCCCGAGATCACGATCGCCGCGAACAGCCCCCCGAGCCCAAGCCCAAGGACGATGACGTGTTTCATGGCTTGCCTCCCCGCGCCATCCGCCGCGCCCGGAACCCATCGAGCCGGTCGGCGAAGATCGTGTCGATCCGCGCGCTGGCGTCGCCGGCGTGATCGCGCGCGATCGGACCGATCAGCGCGTCGGCCGGCCGCGACCGCTGGTCCTCGGGCAGCTCGACCCGCCGCGCGCTCTGGGCCGCCGGCGCCAGAGGCCGCAGCCACAGCATCGCGATCGCCGCGGCGGCGACCGCGCTCGACGTGCCCGCGACCAGCCACGGCGCCCACCGGCGCGACCGCGACCGCTCGATCGGCACCACCACGCTGTACGACGGCGGCGCCGCGCCGACCGCCTGGCGCAGTGCGTCCTCGACGATCGACCGCCGCGTGCCCGGCGCCAGCTCGACGCTGCCGTGGGTCGCCCGGATCACCGTCGCGACCTCGAGCAGCGCGCGATCATCGGCCGACATCGCCGGCGGGATCCGGCCGAGCAGCGTCTTGTCGACGACCTCGGCGAACCGCCGCGCATGCGCGAGCTCGGCCGGGGACGGCTCGGTCTCCGGCTCGGGCACAGGGCTGTCGTCGTCGTCCGTGTAGCGCGTCGCCATCAGGTGTCTCCGGGGTCAAGCGGCAGGGCCGCGCGCTCGCCGAACTGCTTGCGAAATGCGCGCACCGCGCGAAACAGAAGAACGTCGAACGTACCGATCGTGACCCCCAGGCGCTTCGCGCAGTCCTCGCGCGACAGCTCCTGGATCAAGCGTAGCTCGATCGCGACCCGGTACCGCTCCTGAAGTTGCTGCATCGCCTGATCGATCCGCTCGCGGTGGGCGCGGCGCTCCTGATCGGCGATCAGCTGCGCGTCGGCGTGCGACTCCGGATCCGACTCGCTCGCGACCTCATGCACCATCGCGTCGGCGAGCCGGCGCGACCGCTTCGACTGGCGGTGCACGTCGTAGACCTTGTTGATCGCGATCTGGCGCAGCCAGGGGTAGATCGTCTTGCCCTGCCACGTAAACCGCTGGATCTTTTCGACCGCCGTCGCCAGCGTATCGCGCAGCACCTCCTCGGCCGACGCGGCATCCCCCAGGCGCGGCAGGATCACCGTGCCGTAGAGCGGGCTGGCGTAGCGTTCGAGGATCGGGCGCATGGCGTCGAGGTTGCCTTGTTGGGCCTCCTCGACCAGCCGTTGCTCCTGCTCGAGCTCGAGCGCTACGGTTGTCGCGGGTTCGGAGGCCACGGACACCTACTCAACGCCATCGGGTCGCCATATCTTACGCTCCCCGTAACGAACCGAAACCAGCTCGAGGCCGTGGGCGGGAGCGGTGATGCCGGCCTTCGTGCGATCCTTGCCCGCAAGGATCTCGGCTACTTGGCCGGGCGGGCGGCGGCCCTCGCCGACCTCGACCAGGGTTCCTACCAAGATCCGCACCATGTTGCGCAGGAACGCGTTGCCGCGGACGTCGACCGCCAGCAGCCCCGGCTCGGAGCCTGGGTTGCCGCCCGGCGCGCCGCTGACATGACTGCCCGGCTCGCCGCCATGACTGCCCGGCTCGCCGCCATGACTGCCTGGCTCGCCGCCATGACTGCCTGGCTCGCCGCCATGACTGCCCGGCTCGCCGCCGATCTCGCCGATCGAGATGTCCTCGATCTGCCGGATCGTCCGCCTGGCGGTGCAGCCGGCGGCGCGGAACGCCGCGAAGTCGTGCTCCCCGATCAGCGCCCGCGCGCCCGCCGCCATCGCCGCCCGGTCCAGCGGCGCGGGGTGATGCCACGCCCGATCGCGCCACCGCGGCGAGCGCTCGGCGCGGGTGAACAGCAGGTAGCGATAGTGCTTGCCGGTCGCCGAGAACCGCGGGTGGAACGGTTCATCGACCTCGGCGACCTCGGTGACCTCGACGACCGCGATCGCCGGCGGCAGCATCGAGTTGAGCCCGCGCCGGATGCCGTGCAGCGGGATCGGCCGCTCGGTGCGGAAGCTCGCGACCTGGCCGCGCGCGTGAACCCCGGCGTCGGTGCGCGACGCGCCGGACACCGCGACGTCGTGCTGTAGCAGCCGGGTGAGCGCCGCCTCCAGGTGGCCCTGCACCGTGGGCCCGTTGGCCTGGCGCTGCCAGCCGCACAGCCCGGTGCCGTCGTACTCGACGACCAGACGGAGGTGCCGCACCGGCCTCTTGTACCACCGCCGATGGACGCGCGCGGCGATGTGCGGGATACCTGACGGCCCAGCGGTATGACGAGCGGTAGGCGTGCGACCTGGATCCTGCTCGCGTGCGCCGCACCCGCGCTCGCGGCACGCCCGGCGATCGCCGATGCCGCCGCCGCCGTCGGTACCGCCGCCGCACCATCACCGACGACGCCACCCGTACCGGCGCCCGCGCCCGCGACGCCTGCACCCGCGCCGCCACCCGTACCGGCGCCCGCGACGCCCGCACCCGCGACGCCCGCGACGCCCGCACCCGGGCCGGCCCCGCGCCCGGCCCCCAATCCGTACGATCCGCCGAGCGAGCGCACCGAGGCCAGCCGGCTCGATCTCGGCGTCTCGATCGGCCTGCTCGTCGCCCACGGCGTCCGCGACATCACCGTCGCGCCGTCGGCCGGCCGGTTCGTCGCCGACAACCTCGAGCTCGCTGCAGTCGCCAGCGCAACCACCACGCAAGCAGCTGGCCAGTCGGCCACCCTGTGGTCGGCGCTGATCGAG
This sequence comes from Kofleriaceae bacterium, assembly GCA_036271215.1. Taxonomy (GTDB): domain Bacteria; phylum Myxococcota_A; class Polyangia; order Haliangiales; family Haliangiaceae; genus JABFXX01. Next base: position 4,064 of record DATBBB010000441.1, read on the forward strand.
CCGTCGTATCACCTGCCGCTCAACCCGACGACGTTCGGCGTGCTCGGCATGGCGGCCGGCGCGGCCTACCAGCACACGCTCGGCACCGGGCTCATCGTCGCGCCGCGCGTCGGCCTCAGCTTCGCGGTCGGCAAGGTCAGCATCCTGACCACCTCGCTATCGTATTCGTACCTCACCCACAGCGCCGCGCAGGCCCGGTCCGACGCCGCGCTCGTCGCGCTGACCAGCGCGCTGCGCATCAACTTCGGCTACGCGGTCCGCTGGTAGCGGAGTCGGGCGCGGCGCCGCTTGGCCGCCGCCCGCCGCTGCTACAGTCGCGCGCGATGCCGCCCCCGATGCAGCCTCTGACGCGGACTCCGGCGCGGCCTCCGGCGCGACCTCCGATGCCGCCTCCGGTGACCTGGATCGCGACGAGCCTGGTGGCCATGACGGCCGCCCTGGCGTGCCAGCGGCCGCACGAGCCGCCGCCGCCGCTGCCCGATCCGCAGGACATCCCCGCCAACGTCGATCGGATCGCGACCAAGGTCCTCGACGACACCGGCGTGCCGAGCGCGGTGGTCGCCGCGGTCGCCGGCGGCAAGGTCGTCTACGCGCATGCCTACGGCAACGCCCGGCTCGAGCCGAAGACGCCGGCGACCTTGCAGATGCGCTACAGCATCGGCTCGATCAGCAAGCAGCTCACGGCGACCGCCGTGCTGCTGCTCGCCGAGGACGGCGTGCTGTCGCTCGACGATCACGTCGCGAACTACCTGCCCGGCCTGACCCGCAGCGACGAGATCACGCTGCGCCAGCTGCTGTCGCACACCTCGGGCTACCCCGACTACTGGCCGCAGGACTACCTGATCCTCGACGTGCAGACCCCGACGACGTCGCAGGCGATCCTCGACCGCTGGGCCAAGGGCCCGCTCGAGTTCGAGCCCGGCACCCGGTATCAGTACAGCAATACCAACTTCGTGATCGCCGGCGTGATCTGCGAGCAGGTCTCCGGGATGCCGCTGTTCGAGTTCCTGACCGACCGCGTATTCCGCAAGCTCGGCATGACCTCGGTCGCCAACATCGCGCGCGACCAGCTCACCCAGGCCGACGCCCAGGGCTACTTCCAGCGCGCGCTCGGGCCCCGGCACCCGGCGCCGCCCGAGGCCCCGGGCTGGACCGCCGCGGCCGCCGAGCTCGCGATGACCGCCGAGGATCTCGCGAAGTGGGATCTCTCGATGATCGAGCAATCGATCCTGACCCCGGCGTCGTATCACCAGCTCGAGACCGAGGTCGTGCTCGCCAGCGGCGCCGGCACGCGCTACGCGCTCGGCGTCGGCGTCGGGCTCACCCAGGGCCACCGCGAGCTGCGCCACAGCGGCGAGGTCTCCGGGTTCGTCGCGTCCAACCTCGTGCTGCCCGACGACAAGCTCGCCGTCGTCGTGCTGACCAACCAGGACGCATCGAGCGCCGCCGACCAGATCTCGGGGCGGGTGCGCGACGTGCTGCTGCGGATCGCCGGCGCGAGCCAGGACAGCGACCGCGTGGTTCGCCAGATCCTCGACGATCTCGCCGGGCATCGCCTCGACCGCAGCAAGCTGACCGCGAACGCCAGCGCGTACTTCACCGGCGAGGCGCTCGACGAGTTCGCGGCGAGCCTCGCGCCGCTGGGGCCCCCCGAGCGGTTCGAGCCGGGCGCGGTGACCCGGCGCGGCGCCATGATCGGCCGGTGGTACAAGGTGACGTACGCGTCGCGGTCGCTGCAGATCAGCGTCTATGAAACTCCCGACGGCAAGATCGAACAGTTCCTGATCGAAGAAGCCGGCTGACGGCTCAGAGCTGTCGAACATACGTTCGATAGCTCCTGTCGATCGGCTTGCCGGCATGCTGCCGGCTGCGCCTGTACGGCGGTGATCGCCGGCTCGAGGACTCGCGGCTCAGTTGAGCGACGCGTGGAACCGGGCCTGGTAGTCGATGCGGAGTTGCTCGAGCTGGTCGGTTGCCCTGGCGCGGTCGAGCGCCTTGCCCAGCGCGCGCCACGCCGCGCCGAGCTCGGGATCGATCGAGATCGCCCGGCGCAGCCGCGCGATGCCGGCGGCGGTCGCGGCCGGGCTCGGGTCGCGGAGCTCGAGGATCCCGCCGAGGTACAGCGCCCACGAGGACGCGCCCTGCGCACCCGCGCGCTCGCACAACTGGCGCGCCGCCGCGATCGCCCCGCGCTGGCGCTGGATATCGCAGCGCTCCGCCACGAGCCCGGGGAGCCCGGGCCACCGCTGTTCGGCCGCGGCGACGGCCTTCGCCGCGGCGTCGAGCTTGCCGGCGTTGACCAGCGCGAGCACGTCGCGCACGGCCGCCAGCGCCGCGGGCTCATCGTCCGCGGTGAGCTTCCAGCGCGCGCCGTCGCGCGGGATGCCGTAGCGAATCCGCGCGGCCGGCGCGAGCCCACCGCCGGCGGGCGCGTCGGTCGCCGGAGTGTCCAGCGCCGGCGTGCCCAGCTTCAGCGCGCGGGTCGCCGGCCTGGCCGGCGTGTCGATCGGTGTCCCCGGCGGCGCGGCCTCAGCCCGCGCGCTCGCCTCGCCGTGCAGCTGCTCGATCAACTGCGCGCGATCGGTCGCGTCCCAGCCGGCGTCCTCGACCTCGAGCGCCGCCAGCTTGCGCTGCGCCGCGCCCCGCGGATCGCGTTGCGCCGCCGGTTTCAGGCGCTCGTCGAGCTCGATCAGCATCAGCGCACGGTTGCGGTCACCGACCGACGCCGCGTGGTGCGAGTAGGTCGGGCTCATCACCATATCCGGCGCGGTCTCGTGGAGCGCCCCGAGGCTGTGCGACAGCTCGTGGAGCAGCACCGCGACAACCTTGTGGCGGCGCCGCGCCTCGAGCGCGGCTTCGCGCTCCTCGCGGTCGAGGTCGGGGAACGCGCGCTCGAACATCTTGCGCTCCTCGAGATCGGCGTGGCCGCGCACGACCACGTGATGCCCGCCGAGGTTGGCGACCCCGATCTGCTCGAACGTCGCCGCCACCAGGCTCAGCGACGACGTCAACCCGACGACGAACGGGACGTCATCGCCCGGATCCTGCCGCGCGAGCGCCTCGAGGTGCTCCGACAGCGTGTCGCCCGGCGCGTGGTGCGTCCACGGCCGGTACTCGGCCGCGAGCCGGACCCCGAGCATCGGCACCATCACCTGGTTGGCGTCGTCGAGCTCCTGATCGAACCCGTGCTCCCACCGCAGGTTCTGCGCACGATATTCGTCGTCGGCCCACACCCGCAGCTTCGCGACCCGGACCTCGCCGGTCCAGCGCGCCTGCGCGGTCAGCTGCGCTGGCAACAGCGTGCTCAGCGTGTCGTGCTGCAGCTCGCGCGACGACTTGCCGTTGCCACCGATGGGAATGACCGGCGAGATGATGCAGCCGGCTCCGAACACCACCACCACCACCATCCATTTCATATTCCCGTAATGATGGATCAACAGCGGCTCGTTGCGCAACGCATCCAGCGGCGAAAACCCGGCCGCACTGGAAACCAACCGTGCACCTGTAGTTTTGTCAGCGTCCACTCAATGACATCGACTGCGTGTGGACTCGGAATATCCGAATCTTTCGGTCAAGCGATGCGTGGAACCGGGCCTGGTCATCGACGCGAGGCTTCACGCGAATCGAACGGCGAGGGTCACCTCCCCTGAACATTTCGGAATCGAGATCCTGGGGAAGAAATCAGGCGACTCTCACTCCTGAACCGGGCGCGATCTTCGACGAGGAATCGCTCGCAGGTACGTGAGCGTCTACCAACACATCCAGAATGGCTAAAATTAATAACTCCTACAGGGCTGTAGAAATCAATGTAGATAGTGAGACAGATAGTGAGCCACCCAGTCATGTCGACTTAAAGTAATCGAGCGTGATAGTTTGCTTTGCCATGAAGAAGATTCTGGTGGTCGAGGATGATCTGGTGAACCAAACGATCCTGATGGATTTCTTTGCGGCCAACGGCTACGACACCGTCGGTGCTTCGTCGGGGCCCGAGGGCATCGAGCGGTTCACGACCGCCGCGCCCGATCTGCTGCTCGTCGATATCCAGCTGCCGCGCAAGAGCGGCTTCGAGGTCGTGCGCGAGATCAAGACCTGCCCCAGGGGCATCGCGACGCCGGTCCTGATGATGAGTGCGGTCTACAACGACCATGACCAATCCAACCGCGTCACCGAGCTCGGAACCCTGGCCGACGGCTATCTGAGCAAGCCGTTCGATCTCGTGCGGCTGCTCGCCCAGGTCCGCCAGCTCATCGGGGAAGCTCGCTGAGGCACCCCATGAGGATCGGTTCCATACCGCGATATCTGGTCGCATCGGTCGCCGAGATGGGGTTACCGATTCATCGTCAAAAGCTCGTATCCGGAATCTGGACGGCCTACGCGGTCCTGATCGGTTTTGCGTTGCTCGCGTTCGCGACGTGGTCGTTCCGGCTGGAGGAGTGGCGGTGGGTGTACCTCGTGCTCCTCGCCGGTAACCTCGCCACGACCTCGAGCGCGTGGCTCGCGCTGCGCAGGCGGCGCGCCGTGGTGATGATGCAGGGGATCAACGTGCTGGCCGACGTCGTGGTCCTGACCACGTTCATCTACTTCACCGGTGGGGCGTCGAGCCCGATGGTCTCGACCTACGTGATCTTGATCGCGGTGCTCTCGCTGTTCTCGAACCTCGGCGTGACGATCCTGACGGCGGTGGTCATCTTCATCAGCTTCTCGACGATGATGATGCTGCTGGTGACGGGCGTGCTGCCGCCGCAGCCGGTGCCCGGCGCGTACGAGCACATCCCCTCGCTCGGCTTCGCGATCACCGCGATCGGGTTCTGCGGGGTCATCGTCGGCGTGCCCGCGTTCTGCTCCGGCACGACCCTCCACGTGTTGCGCGCCCGGGAGGCCGCGCTCGAGAAGCGCACCGCGCAGCTGGTCCAGGCCGCGACCCAGCGCAGCCAGTTCGTCGCGTCGATGACCCACGAGCTGCGCACGCCGATCCACGGCGTGCAGGGCCTCTCGGACGTGATCGCCGCCGGCGTCTACGGCGCGGTCACCGACAAGCAACGCGACGCCTGCTCGTCGATCAAGCGCAGCGCGCAGAACCTACTGTCGCTGATCGACGACCTGCTCGCGCTGAGCCGCGCCGAGGCCGGCAAGATCGAAGCGCGGCCCGGCACCGTCCATATTCCAGACCTCGTCGAGCGCGTCACCGCCTCGGTGTCGTGGATGGTCGGCACCAAGAACCTGTCGCTCGACGCCGAGATCGCCCCCGGGCTGCCCACCGTGTCATCCGACGAGCGCTGGCTCGCCCATGTCCTGGTCAACCTGGTGTCCAACGCCGTGAAGTTCACTCCCGAGGGCGGCCGGGTCACCGTGCGCGCGACGCGACGCGACGCCACCATCGTGCTCGAGGTCGTCGACACCGGCATCGGGATCGCGCCCGAGGCGCGGAGCGCGATCTTCGAGCCGTTCCATCAGGCCGAGCGCGGCGACGCCAAGGGCTACGGCGGCGTCGGCCT
>DATBBB010000442.1:0-39572 GCA_036271215.1 Kofleriaceae bacterium
ACCGGTCGACGGATCGATGTAGCTCGGGCCGAGCGCGTTCTGGAGGTGGCTCAGGATCAGGTCGCCCGTGTTGGCGTTGGTCGAGTCGGTGCGACCGTAGTTGTACGAGACCTCCCACCGCCAGTTCTTCAGCACCGGCACATCCTCGGGGATGCTGCCGTTGAGGCCGACGACGATGCGCGAGGTCGATACGTCCTGCGTGAAGTTACGGGTGCCGAACTCGACGAGCCGGCGGCTATAGTTGACGACGTCGGCGCCGAACGGGTTGTAGATGTTGTCGGCCGAGATCTGGAGGCCAAAGCTGGCGAGGCTGATCGGCTCCTCGGCGAGCTGCTGCGCCGACTTCCGGCTGTTGAACTGACCTTCGTAGAACGCGTGGACGTTCTTCGAGATCTCGTAGTTACCGTTCGAGAAGATGTTGATGCGCGTCGACGGCGTGAACAGGTAGTTCAGGGTCTGGAAGTTGTAGTTGTCGCCGAAGCTGGTCGGCGTGGCCGGCAGGAAGTTCCGGAACCCGCCCTTGCCGTCCGCGGTGCAGAACTGCGTGGTGCAGCCCGGGACGTTGAGCTGCGGGGCCCCGCCGCCCGGCATCGAGTCGATCTTGCCGGTCGGGTTCGAGGGCGAGCCGGTCAGCGCGGCGCAATCCGCGCCACCCGGATCAGCGCACGTGAAGTCGTACGCGTACGTCTTCGACGAGAAGTCGCGATCGCCGGCCATCACGGCCTTCTGCTGCTGGAAGCCGGCGGAGAACGTGACGTTGCCCTTGGCGGTCGAGTGGCCGGTCACGAAGCTGAGGTCGTAGTTCTCACCGTCGCCGCGCTGCGAGGTCGACGCGTAGACGCTCGCCTCGGTGCCGTTGAAGTTCGAGCGGGTGATCACGTTGACCACGCCGGCGATGGCGTCCGAGCCGTAGATCGCCGAGGCGCCGTCCTTGAGGACCTCGACGCGCTCGATCATCGCGAGCGGCAGGGTGCCGAAGTCAACCGAGGCGTCGGCGCCGAGGCCGCTCGGCACGACGCGGCGGCCGTTCAACAGCACGAGGGTACGGCTGGTACCGAGGCTGCGGAGGTCGATGCGGACCGAGCCGTCGCCGCCGTTGTTGTTCTGCGCGTTGATCGCGTTACCCTGCGCGGGGATCTTCTGGAGAATGTCACCGACGTTGGTGATGCCGGCGCCCTCGAGCTTCTGCTTGTCGACGACCGACACCGGGGACGGCGAGTCGACTTCCTTGCGGCCGATCAGCGAGCCGGTCACCGTGATGACCTCGGTCTTGGCTTCCTGCTCGGCGAGCTTCGCGAGCTCCTCGTCCGTCAGCTGCGGCGTGGCGCCGACGTTGGGCTGATCACCCGCTGGCGGCGGCGGCGGTGGGCTGTCCGGAGTGGCCGGTACAGCGGGAGGGGTCTGATCCGTGGCCGGCGGAGGCTGGTCCGCTGGAGGTGGAGGTGGGGTATCACCCGCCGGCTGAGCTGCCGGATCGGGTGCCGGTGCGGCCTGTGCGACATGCGGCCTGGGTCGCAGGCGCATGCGCAATGATTTGGGTGCCTCCGCCTTGGTATTGGCGGCTACAGGCGTTGCACCGGCGAGGATGAGACTCACGCTACAGGCTAGCTTTTTCATTCGCGTCATTCGGCTGCTCCCAGTTCGGCATCAGGCTCTCATAGGGTTGGCGCATTTGGCTCGCTAGCCTGTCCTAACTTGTGATGACCTCCACCTTCTGATGGCGTCGCAAGTGCCTCATCTGACTGACGCACCCAGGCTGAACATGCTTTCACTTTGGTGTAATTATCGTTTTTCAGCTTATAAATCAGTCCGGGAGTGTTGCGATATACAACACAAGAACACCGAAATATAGAATGCCTGCCGGGATTACATTCCCAGCAGGCACCGATATGGATGTTACAAATGGCTGGACCGTTTTCTATTGCGCTTGCTCTTTTCCTTGATTGCGGAGCGTCAGGACTTCCTCGCGAACTGTTTGCGCGAACGCCTTGAGTTCCTGCATCGAGTTGCGAACTCGGGTTCCCGCAGCCTTGTTGCCGTCCTTGTAAAACTTCTCGAAGTCACCCGCCATCGCGGCGACGAGCTGCTGCAACTCGGCAAAGCGGCTGGCCTGCGCCGTGGTCTCGGGCTCGGTGGGTTGGGATTCGCTGTTGATCTCCATCTGGCCTGACACCTTGCCCCGAGACTCTGACATCGGCAAAAAGCATCAGATGTGTGCGAATATGTTGAAGATGTCCTGGGATGCGCTCGCGCTGGAGCTGTCCGCCGAGCTCGGCTGCGCGATCACGCTTGACGCGCTCACCGGTGGCTGGCGGATCGCACAGCGCGCCTCCGGGCACCGCCACTCCGTCGACGATGTGGTCACCGCGCGCTACGCGCTCGACGAGATCGCGGCCGCGCCACCGACGAGCGTGCTCGATCTCGGCAGCGGGATCGGCGGCGTCGGGCTGCTCGTGCTGTGGGGGCTCGGCAGCGCGGCGCGCCTGGTCTGCGTCGAGGCCCAGGCGATCAGCCACCGGTTGCTGGTCGCCAACATCGCCGGCAACGGGCTCGCCGGCCGCGTCGAGCCCCGGCTCGGCGACCTGCGAGACCTCGCGCTCGACGACAGGTTCGCCTTGATCACCGGCAGCCCGCCGTACTTCCCGCTCGGCACCGGCGTCCTGCCCGCCGATTCGCAGAAGGCGCACGCGCGGTTCGAGCTGCGCGGCGACATCGGCGACTACGCGCTCGCCGCGGTCCGCCACCTGACCGCCGACGGGGTGTTCGTGTGCTGCTTCCCGACCCCGCAGCGCGCCCGCGCGATCCACCGCATCGAGGCGGCCGGGCTTCACGTCACCGCGTGGCGCGACGTCGTGCCGCGCGCCGGGCTGCGTCCGCTGTTCAGTTTGTTCGCGTGCCGGCTTACAGCGGCGACCTGCCGGGTCGATCCGCCGCTCGTGGTTCGCAGCCACGATGGCGCGGTGACCGAGGAGATGTTGGCGATCCGGCGGCGTTTCGGATTCGAAGATCGTTAGAATCGCCGCATGCGCACCGGAGCAGCCGCGATCCTCGTCCTCGTCGCGTGTGGATCATCCAAACCGCCCGAGGAACCCAAGCAAGATGACCGGGTCAAGGCGCTCGAGACCGAGCTCGCCAAGACCAAGGACGACCTCGCCAAGGCGACCGCGACCGCCGACGACCTGCGCAAGAACGAGACCGACCTCAAGGCCAAGGCCGACGAGGCCGCCGCGCTGCAGGCCAAGCTCGCCGAGGCGGTCGGCCAGAACGGCGAGGTCACCACGGCCGACGGCGCGGTCAAGCTCGAGCTGATCGACCAGATCCTGTTCCCGATCGGCGAAGCCGAGCTCACGCCGTCCGGCAAGGACGTCCTCGCCAAGGTCGGCGCGGCGCTCGGCGAGCTCGGCGACAAGCAGATCTGGGTGCAGGGCCACACCGACGACCAGCCGATCCTGCCGCGCAAGCCCAAGCCCCCCAAGGGCAAGCCCGCCAAGCCGGCGAAGCCGGACCCCAAGGCCAAGGACGCCAAGCCCGACACCAACGATGCGGTGCTGCCGTTCGTCACCAACTGGGAGCTGTCGGCGGCGCGCTCGCTCACCGTCGTGCACTACCTGCAGGACGACGCCAAGATCGATCCGACCCGGCTCGCGGCGGTCGCGTTCGGCCAGTACCGGCCGGTCAGCAAGACCAAGGCGAAGAACCGCCGGATCGAGATCGTGCTGTACCCGCGGGCAAAGATCGCCCCGAAGTGAGCTGCCCGGAGTGCGCCCGCGCGGCTCGGGCCCCTCAGGCCTTCCCGACCATGCCGCGCTTGCGCAGCTTCTTCAGCTGGCTGCGCAGCTCCTTGTCCTCGAGCTCCTCGCGCAGCCCCGGCCGCGCCTCGAGGCACGCCGCCCAGGTGGCCTGCATGAACAGATCGGACTCGACGCCGCGCTCGGCAGCGAGCTTCGCGGCCTTCCGGAGCAGCTGCAGGACGTCTTTCCACGCCGCGTCATCGGCTGGCAGCTCGGCCGGCAGCTCGGCGGAGCTGCCAGTCAGGGCCTCGGCCCGAGGCGTCAGAGCAAGGTTGGGTTGCGCCATGCTCTTCAATAGAACCACGCAAGGTCTCGCGCGCTTCCGCTGATCGGGCAGGTGCGTGCCAGGATGATCGAGGGGATCTGGTAAGCCGTGCCACTGATGTCAGATGTAGTCAGCAAAATGACTACGGTGGCTTACCTTGCTTACGACATGCTGGGGGCGATGAGATGGCTCCCCGTAGCGCTGGTCCTGGTGGGTGCGTGCAGCTTCCAGGCAATTCCGGAGCCTGGAACACCAGGTAGCGGCTCGGACGACGATGGAGCGCCCACGGGCACCGGTTCGGGACCGGTCACCGGCATCTTGAACCTCGCCTCCGGCGACGACGCGCTCGGGATGGGCGACCTGATGATCGAGAAGACGGCGGTCCAGACGATCACGATCGATACCGGCAACGCCACCCGTGCACCGACGATCAGCGTGACGTTGCCGCCGGAGACCAGCCTCGACATCGTCCAGCAGAACGGCTTCGGCCTCGAGCTGGCGGTGCTGCGGGTCAAGGCGCTCCAGGTGAGCTCGGACATCACGGTCACCGGCTCGCGGCCGTTCGTGGTGGTCAGCGAGACGTTCCAGTACGACGGCACGATGACGGTCACCGCGCACGTCGACCACCCGATCCCGGGCGCGCCGATCAGCGGCGCCGCCGCCCTGACCAGCAACACCGGCGGCGCGGTCGAGATCTATGCCCACACGTTGATCGGGGTCAGCGGTTACATCAACGCCGGGACCGGCGGCGATCACGTCGATCTGCTCGGCGGCGGCGGCGGCAACCCACCCAGCGCGCCCGGCTTGATCATCCTGCAGTCTCCGGATCTCGAGAACCAAGGCGCGGTGTCGGCGAGCGTCACCGCCGAAGGCATCCTCCCCGGCGGTCTCCCCGGCGGCCCCGGCGGCAACTTCGACGGCGAGATCGGGGTGAAGTGCCAGACCTGCAACGTGGGGAAGACCACGCCCGAGACCACGCCGTACTGACGCGGCCGCTCGGCCCGATCGCCGCAAGCCGCGCGCGATGTGATACGCCGGGCACATGAAGCGGAACCGGCGAGTCGCCGTGATCGCAGGCATCGGGCTGGTCATGATCATGCTCGGCGCGATCGCCGGCGCGTGGTGGTGGCACCAGGATCCCGGCGCTGGCTCCGCGGCGGCCTCCGCGCATGCCCCGGCCCCGGGCGCGCGGCCGGCCGGGCCGGAGCGGAACGATCGCGGTGAGCTCGGGCCCGCGCGTGTGCTGGTCGACGATGATCCGCGCGGCACGCTGCGGCTCGAGGGCCAGGTGATCGACGCGGACGACCACGGCGTCGCCGGCGCGACCGTGGTGATCGCCGCCAACCCGCCGCGCACCGCGACCACCGAGGCCGACGGCGGGTTCGCGTTCGACGGCCTGATCGGCCGGACCTACGCCGTGGTCGCGCGCGGCGCCACGGGCACCGCCGGGCCGGTCACCGTGCAGCTCACCCGGGCGTCGGATCCGATCGTGCTGCGGCTGCGGCCGGCCGGCGCGCTCACGGTCACGGTGGTCGGCACGACCGGCGCACCGATCGCCGGCGCCACCGTCGAGCTGCGCGGGCTCGACGTCCAGCGCGCCGTGGTCGTGGGCCCCGCGGCGGTGATCCGGCCCGTGATCCCCGGCAACTACCAGATCGCCGCGTGGGCCGACGGCATGGCGCACGCGTTCACCCGGATCCACCTCGACGCCCGCGACGCCGAGGCGCGGCTGGTGCTCGGGTCGGGCGCCCCGGTCTCGGGCAAGGTCGTCGACGATCAGGGGACCGGCGTGGCCGGCGCGCGGGTGCGCTACAGCGGCGCGTCCGACCTCCGGGTCCAGGCGAGCGATCGGTTCGATGCCCAGGTCACCGCGGCCGACGGCAGCTTCGCGTTCGACGCGCTGCCCGCCGGATCGTTCCGGTTGCTCGCGACCCACCCCGAGCGCGCGCCCGGGACCTCGCCGCTGGTCACGCTCGACGGCAAGACCGCGAAGACCGGCGTGGTGATCGCCATGGCGATCGGCGCGACCGTGCACGGTCACGTGGTCGACAGCCGCCGCCAGCCGGTGCCCGGCGCGCGGGTCCGGATCGGCGCGGCCGGCGGGCTGCCGGCGCTCGATACGCCGCGCCAGGCCGCGAGCGACGCCCAGGGCGGGTTCGAGATCCGCGGGCTGCCGCGCAAGCCGCTGTCGGCGGTCGCGCTCCACGAGTCGGGGTCGTCGCCGTCGGTCGCGCTCGATGCCTCCGGCGGCGACATCGCCGAGCTGACCTTGACGCTCGAGCTGACCGGCATGATCTCCGGCCGGGTCGTCGATCCGAAGGGCGCGCCGATCGAGGGCGCGCAGGTCGCGGCCGGCCCGGTGTTCGGCGCCGGCGGACCGCTGGCCGGCTCCGGATCCGGCGGCAATGGGTTCGATCCCGCGCAGTGGCGGCTGCGCGGCCTGCCCGAGGCGTCGAGCGATGCGTCCGGCCAGTTCCAGCTCACCGGCCTGGCACCCGGCGCGTACCGGGTCTCGGCGGCGCCGGCGCGCGCCCAGTCGCTCGGCCAGGCGCTGGGGCCCCGGTTCGGCCGCGGCCGCGCCGACACCCCCGACTCGGCGACCGCGCAGACCGGCGATCGCAACGTCGTGCTGGTGGTCGCGCCCGACGGCGGGATCAAGGGCACGGTCGCGTTCGCCGACGGCACGGTCCCCGCGCTGTTCTCGGCGAGCACGCCGGCGGCCCAGCAGACGTTCGGCGGCGGCGATGGCGGGTTCGCGCTCGACGGGCTCGCACCCGGGACCTACGAGCTCGAGCTGCGCGGCACGAGCTTCCAGACCCGCGCCGTCGAGATCACGATCGAACCGGCGAAGACCACCGATGCCGGGACGATCACCGTGGTCAAGGGCCGCGCGATCGCCGGCACCGTGGTCGCCGACGGCCAGCCGGTGGCCGGGGCCACGGTGTACGCCGGCCGGACGATCCTCGGCAACGGCTCGACCACCGCGACCCAGCTGTCGGCGGCGACCGCGGCGATCACCGCGGCGAACAAGTCGACCACGACCGACGCCGCCGGCGCGTTCTCGATGTCGGGGTTCGGCGACGGCGACATCACGCTGGTCGCCGAGCAAGACGCGATCGGCCGGTCGCGCGCGCTGCGGCTGCCGGCGGTGATGCCGGGCCAGACCGAGCTGACGCTCAGCCTCGAGAAGTTCGGCGCGCTGCACGGCACCTTGCACCAGGGCGGCCAGCCGGCCGACGGCGTGCTGGTGACCTGCCAGTCGACCTCGACCCCGGGCGCGGTGTTCACGGTGCTCGCCGGGGCGGACGGCGCGTACCGGTTCGACCGGCTCGCGCCCGATACCTACAAGGTCTCGGCGACGCTGGGCACGATCCGGACCGGGATGCGGTTCTACGCCAAGCAGGCAGAGGTCCCGTCGAGCCAGGACATCGCGCTCGATCTCAGCGTCGACGCCGGTGCGATCACGCTCAATGTCACGGCGACCGCGAGCGGCGGGGTCGGCCTCGCGCTGGTCTGGCTGGCGAGCGCCGCGATCACCGCGACCACCGAGAGCGAGCTGGCGCTGAAGCTCGCCGCGGCCGGCCCCGGCGCCTACCAGCGCACGATCGCGCGCGGCGGTATGACCGCGATGACCAGCGTCGCGCCCGGCGCCTACAGCCTGTGCGTCACGCCGCTGCCGCTCGCGATCCAGGGCACCGCGGCGATCGGGTACATGGACGCGCATGGCGACGCGCTGCCGGCGTTCTGCCAGCCGGTCACGGTCGCGCCGGCGCCCGATGCCCAGAGCGCGCAGATCGCGGTCCAGGTCCCGTCCGTGATCACGGATCCGCCCGGCGGTGCCGGATCCCCGGGCGCCGGGTCGGGGCACTAGGCCTAAACCCGGCTCGCGACGGCTTCGCACTGCTTCACGGCAGCGGTCCCCGGCAAACGACGCGACGCGGCACGAGCATCTTCGCTCGGGAATTGCTTCGGGATTCTCCGGACCCGGCGCCGCGCACACGCCGGATCATGCGCATCTCCGACGGTGGTTTCAGACAGCGGTTGCGATCGGCCCGTGGGGGCTCGCCACGATTCGCTGCGTGCTCCCGGGCTATCAATAGAGCCACGTGAAGCATCCGCCGCCGTGGTTGTTCGTCCTCACCGGCCTGCCGTACGGCGTGGTCGGCCAGTTCGTCGGCGTGGTGATGCCCTACGCGACCGACAGCGCCGGGATCGACATGAGCTCGATCGGGCTGTACAGCGCGCTGCTGTTCATCCCGACCGTGGTGCAGTTCCTGTACTCGCCGATCATCGACGTCGGGCCGCGCCGCAAGCACTGGCTGGTCGGGGTCTCGGTGATCGGCGCGGTGTGCCTGATGCTCGGCTGCATGATGCCGCTGCCGGAGCACACCCACGCGTTCCTCGGGTTCGCGTTCGTGTCGCAGCTGATCTCGGGCCTGGTCGGCAGCTGCAACGGCGGCCTGATGGCGGCGTCGATGCCCGACGAGCTGCGCGGCAAGGCGGCCGGCTGGTACAATATCGGCAACATCTCCGGCGGCGGGCTGGCCGCGACGATCGCGATCGCGATGATCGGCCACCACGCGCCGCGCTGGATGATCGGCGGCACGCTGGGCGTGATGATGATCGTGCCGTCGCTGGCCGCGCTCACGATCGACGAGCCGCTGCGCGAGTCCCGCCCGCTGGGCGAGCTGATGCGCGAGAACCTGCACGCCACCCGGCGCGTGCTGTTCAGCAAGGCCGGCGCCACCGGCATGGCGCTGTGCATGTCACCGGTCGGCACCGCGGCGCTCGCGAACTCGTTCGCGGCGATGTCCAAGCCGTACGGGGTCAGCCCCGACGCGGTCGCGCTGTCGACCGGCCTGGGCAGCGTGATCCTCACGGCGATCGGCGCCGGGATCTGCGGCTACCTGTGCGACCGGTTCAACCGCCGCGTGATGTACCTGATCTCGGGCGGCATGACGGCGGTGTGCGGCCTCGTGATGGCGCTGTCGCCGCGCGTGGAGCTGACCTACATCGCCGGGGTGCTGGTCTACGCGCTGATCACCGGGTTCTGCTACTCGGCGTTCACCTCGACGGTGCTCGAGACGATCGGCAAGGGCGACAAGGCGGCGGCGTCCAAGTACTCGATGTACATCGCCGGCGGCAACCTCGCGATCCTCTATGTCGGCCTCATCAACACGCGGTTCGAGGCCCGCCACGGCGTCGAGGGCGTGATCGGCAGCGACGCGGCGCTCAACATCATCGGGGTCGTGGTGCTCGCGCTGGCGTTCTGGCGCCTCGGATCGTTCGGCAAGTGGAAGCACCCGGTCGAGCCGGTCACCGCCCCCGAGCCGCCCGAGCCGCCCGAGCCGGTGCTGCCGACCGCGATCGCGCGCATCGTGGCCACCGTGATCGAGCGCATCGTGACCGACGACGACGACGCGTCGTGAGTTAATCTCGGCGCATGGCCAGCCCCCGGGCTAGATCGAGCCGCCCAGCGCCGAGCCCAGCGCCGAGTCCGCGATCGACCCGGCTGTCCGCGGCCGAGGCGCGGTGGATCGCGATCGCCGCGCAGGGCCTGGGCGCGCGGCCGTCGAAGCCGACCCTGGGCCGGGTCCACGGGCTGTTCGATGCGGTGTCGGTGATCCAGGTCGACTCGGTCAATGTCGTGTGCCGGAGCCAGGAGCTGCCGGTGTGGGCGCGGCTCGGGCCGCACACGCGCAACGCGCTGCCGGTGCTGTGCCGGCGCGGCGCGATCTTCGAGTACTGGGCGCACGAGGCGAGCCTCTTGCCGGTCGAGCTCCAGCCGCTGCTGCGCTGGCGGATGGCCGAGGCGCGCGATCGGATGTGGGGCGGCCTGCGCACCATGGCGCGCCGCGATCCGGGCTACCTCGAGGCGGTGCGCGCCGAGGTCCACGCCCGCGGCCAGCTGACGGCGCGCGAGCTGGCGCCGACCACCACCCGCAAGCGCGATACCTCGTGGTGGGGCTGGGACGATCGCAAGCGGGCGCTCGCGGTGCTGTTCTGGGCCGGCGAGATCACCGCGATCCGATCGGCGACGACGTTCGAGCGGGTCTACGCGCCGCTGGCCCAGGTCCTGCCGGCCCACGTGGTCGCCGCGGCGACCCCCGACCCCGACGACGCACGGCGCGAGCTGGTGATGCGCTCGGCCCGCGCGCTCGGCGTGGCCACCGCGCGCGACCTCGCCGACTATTTTCGGCTCAAGCTGACGGCCGTGCGGCCGCTGGTCGCGTCGCTGGTCGCGGCCGGCCGGCTCGAGCCGGTCACCGTCGAGGGCTGGGCCGAGCCCGCGGTTCGCCACCCCGACGCACCGGCGCCGCGGGCGCGCGCCACCGCGACCTTGCTGTCGCCGTTCGACTCGCTGGTCTGGGACCGCAAGCGCACCGAGCGGATGTTCGACTTTCACTACCGGATCGGGATCTACACGCCGGCGCACCAGCGGACCCACGGCTACTACGTGCTGCCGTTCTTGCTCGGCGATGCGCTGGTCGCGCGGGTCGATCTCAAGGCGGATCGCGCGGCGGGCGCCCTGCTCGTCCAGTCGGCGTACGCCGAGCCGCACGCACCGGCGGCGACCGCGGAGGCGCTGGCCGGCGAGCTGGCCGCGTTCGCCGGCTGGCTCGGCCTCGAGCGCGTCGTGGTCGGCCGCCGCGGCGACCTGGCGCGCGCCCTGTCCCGCGCGGTCCGGGCGAGCTAAGAGTCCGTATCGGATACGGACTCCTACGCCTCGATCGCCTCGCGAAACGCTCGGCTATACGGACCCGGACGCGCTCGCATGCTCGCGCTAGGCTCAGGCGATGGCGGTGATCAGCAGGGTGCGCTGCTTGCCCGGCAGGCGGAGCTCGACCTCGTCGTCGACGCGCTTGCCGAGCAAGGCGCGGCCGAGCGGCGAGCTGGGGGTGACGACCTGGATGCCGCCGGCGAGCGCACTGCCGCCGCCGTGCGGGGCGACGAACAGCCGGCGGGGGCCGGCGTCTTCTCCAGCTTCTCCGGCGTCTCCGCTGTCTCCGCCGTCCTCGTCGATCGTGACCAGGGCGCCGAGCGCGATCGGATCGCCGGCGGCGAACGCGCGGAGCGCGAGCGCACCGACCAGGACGATCGCGGCCTCGAGCTCGGCGACCCGCTGGGCCTGGCCGCGCGCGAGGTACGATTGCTCGAGCCCTCGGGTGTCCTTGTCGTTCTCGGCGCGCGCTTCGCTGTGGGTGGCGCCTTCGAGCGCGGCGGCGTGGGCGCGCTGGGCGCCGTCGAGCGCCGCGGTCAGCTGGGCGAGCAGCTCGGCCTTGAGCGCGGCCTTGTCGGCGGAACCGGCCGGAGCGGCCTTGGCGGGCGGAGCAGGCCGGGGCATGGCTAGACGATGGCGGCCGCGCCGCGGCCGGGGTGGGTGGGCGCCGCGATCCGCGCCGCAACGAACGCCTTGGCCGCGCGGCAGGCGGAGGCCAGATCCGCGCCGAGCGCGAGGTGGGTCGCGATCGCCGAGCTCAGCGCGCAGCCGGTGCCGTGGACGTGCTCGCCGCGCACCAGCCGTGGGCCGCGCAGCAGCTCGATCCGACCTTCGCCCCGACCTTCGCCCCGACCTTCGCCCCGGCCCTCGCCCGGCCCCGCGCCGCCGTCCCCGCCGGGCCCCGCGCCGCCGGCCCCGCCGGCCCCCGGCTCGCACAGCACGTCGATCGACTCGTCGGGATCGCTCGCGGCGAAGTGGCCGCCCTTGATCAGCACCGCGGTCGCCAGCCGGGCGGCCAGCGCGCGGCCGGCCTCGATCGCGGCGGCGAGATCGGCGAGCGGGGCGCCGGTGAGGAACGCCAGCTCGAGCGCGTTCGGGGTCAGCAGCCGGACGTGCGGGATCAGCGCCGCGAGCGCGTCGCCGAACTCGCTGTCGATGAACGGGACCTCGCCGCGCGACGGCTGGATCACCGGGTCCCACACCACCGGCGCGCCGGTCAGCGCGAGCGCCGCGCCGATCGAGCGCGCGACCGCGGTCGAGCCGATCATCCCGATCTTCACCGCGCGGACCTCGACGTCGGACAGCAAGAGCTCGAGCTGCTCGCGGATGACCTCGTCGCTCACCGGCTCGCTGCGCAGCACCGCGGTGGTGTTCTGCACGGTCAGCGCGGTGACCACGCCCGTCGGCCGGCCGCCGAGCTCGGTCACCACGCGGACGTCGGCGATCAGCCCCGCGCCGCCCGACGGATCGAGCCCGGCGCAGATCAGGACGTCGGGCCGGGACGGCGCGGTCACGCGTCGAACGCCGCGAGCCCGGTGACGTCCTGGCCGATGACGAGCGTGTGGATGTCGTGCGTGCCCTCGTAGGTGTAGACCGACTCGAGGTTCAGCATGTGGCGGCCGCACTGGTACTCGTCGGTCACGCCGTTGGCGCCGAGGATGTCGCGCGCGTCGCGGGCGATGTTGCGCGCCATGTCGACGTTGTTGCGCTTGGCGAGCGAGATCTGGCCGGCGGTGATCGTACCGGCCTCCTTGAGCCGGCCGAGCCGCCAGCACACCAGCTGGGCCTGGGTGATCCCGGACACCATGTCGACCAGCTTGCGCTGGACCAGCTGGTAGCCCGCGATCGGCCGGCTGAACTGCACGCGATCCTGGGCGTAGCGCAGCGCCTCGTCGTAGCACGCCATCGCCGCGCCGACCGCGCCGTAGCAGATCCCGAACCGGGCCTGCGACAGGCACGACAGCGGCCCGCGCAGCCCGCTGACGCCGGGCAGCACCGCGTCCTCGCCGACCTCGCAGTCCTCGAGCACCAGCTCGCTGGTCACGCTCGCGCGCAGCGACCACTTGCCGTGGATGTCGCGCGCCGAGAACCCGGGGGTCTGGGTCGGCACCAGGAAGCCGTGGACCTTGCCGTCGAGCTTGGCCCACACCAGCGCGACCTGCGCGACCGAGCCGTTGGTGATCCAGCGCTTGGTGCCGTTGAGCCGGTAGCCGCCCGCGGTCTTGACCGCCGTGGTCAGCATGCCGGACGGGTTGGACCCGAAGTCGGGCTCGGTCAGCCCGAAGCAACCGATCATCCGGCCCGCCGCCATCTCGGGCAGGTAGCGCTGCTTCTGGGCCTCGGAGCCGAACGCCGAGATCGGGTACATGACGAGCGAGCTCTGGACCGAGCAGAACGACCGGATGCCCGAGTCGCCGCGCTCGAGCTCCTGGCAGATCAGGCCGTACGCCGTCGGCGACACCCCGGCGCAGCCGTGGCCGGTCAGCGACGCCCCGAGCAGGCCCAGCGCGCCGAGCTCGGCGACCAGCTCGTGCGGAAATGTGCCGGCCGACCAGTGCTTGCCGATCGACGGCATCACCCGCTGGGTCACCAGCTCGCGGACGGTGTCGCGCACCAGGCGCTCCTCGTGGGTGAACAGCTCGTCGATCGCGTAGTAGTCGAGCGCTGCGTATGCCATGGCTGCCTCGCGCAAAAGTGGGACGGATCCGCCCGGGCGGTATACTTCGCAGGTAGTGCGCGCGGCAACGCTTACCACGGCCTTGACGATGATCCTGGCGCTCGCGGCGCCCTGGCCGATCCGCCCGGCGCGCGGCGACGCGCTGCACGAGCTCGGCGACGCGTTCCGCGCCTACGACGCCGGCGATCTCGCGACCGCTGCGGCCAGGCTCGCCCACGTCGGGGAGCTCGGCGAGGACGCCGGCGACCGGCCCCGCAAGCGCGGCAAGGGCCACCGCGACGACGCGGGCGCCGGCCCACATGGCGGCCATCCGTCGGGCAGCCATCCGTCGGACAGCCATCCGTCGGGCGGCCATCCGTCGGTCCACGCGATCCGCGACTACGCGCTGTGGCTGCGCGGGATGATCGCGCTGCGCGGCGGCGATCCGGTGCGCGCCGAGGCCGCGTTCCGCGGGGTCGCCCGGGTCGCCGGGTCGCCGTTCGCCCGCGAGATCCCGTGGCGGCTCGCCGACTGCGCGTGGGACCGCGGCGACCACGCGGCGGCCGCCGCGGCGTACCAGCAGGCGCTCGCCGCCAAGGACGCGATCGAGACCGGCGACGCCGGCACCGCGATGTACCGGATCGCCGAGACCCGCAGCGGCGACGCGGCCACCGCCGCCTACCGCGCGCTGATCGTCGCCCACCCGGCGCACCCGCTCGCCGCGCGCGCCGAGGTCAAGCTGATCGAGGCCGGCGCGCCGCCGCTGACCCCGTCCGAGCGGATCGAGCGCGCCAAGCACCTGACCGATGCCCACCTGTGGGACGAGGCGGTCGCCGAGCTGTCGCTGATCGGCGGCGCGCTGCCGGCCGACGTCGCCCACCAGCGCGACTACTGGCTCGGCACCACGCTGTTCAAGATGCGCCGGCGCTACGGCGACGCCGGCGTGTTGTTGCTCGGGGTCGCGCCCGCGCTCGGCGACGGCGCCGCCGAGGCGATGTTCCACGGCGCCCGGGCGCTGTCGCGCGCCGACCGCGACGACGACGCGATCGCCTGGTACCTCAAGGTCGTCGCCGGCTACCCGACCACGGCGTACGCCCAGGAGGCCCAGTTCCTCGCCGGCTGGCTCGAGTTCAACCGCGGCCACTACGCCAAGGCCGAGGCACCGCTCGCGGCCTCGCTCGCGCGCTATCCGCGCTCGAAGTTCGTCGACGACTCGCTGTGGTTCCTCGGCATGGCGCACTACTTTCAGGGCCACTGGGACGCCGCGCGGACCCAGCTCGACGCGCTCGCCCGGCGGACCGGCGCGCTCGAGGCCGGCAAGGCGACCTACTGGCTCGCGCGGATCGACGAGCGGCTCGATCACAAGCCGGCCGCGGTCGCCGGCTACACCCAGACCGTCACGCGCTATCCGTTCTCGTGGTACGCGCTCTTGTCGCGCGCCCGGCTCGCCGCGCTCGGCACCCCGGTACCGCCGTTCGGCACAGCGCAGCCGGCGCCGCGCGGCCCCAGGCTCGCCGCCGCGGTCGACGAGGCGCTGGCGTCCGACGACCTGATCGCGCGCGCCGACGCGCTGATCGCCGCGGGCCTGGGCAGCGACGCCGGCGACGAGCTGGCGCGCAGCGAGCGCGCGTTCCTCGGGCGCCACGACAAGGCCGCCGCGTTCGCGATGCTGCTCGATCGCTACCGCGGCGCCGGCAACTACTTCCGGCCGTGGATGCTCGCGGTCAGCTACAGCGGCAACGCGCTCGACGGCCCGGCGACCGACGACGCCCGCCGGTGGTGGGAGAACGCCTATCCGCGCGCGTACCGCGCCCTGGTCGAGAAGTACCAGGCGCTCGGCAAGAACCCCGAGGGCTATCTCTACTCGATCATGCGCAAGGAGAGCGGCTTCAACCCGCACGACCTGTCGTACGCCGACGCCCAGGGCCTGTTGCAGATGATCCCACCGACGACGATGAAGGTCGCCCGGGAGCTCAAGATCGACTACGATCCCGGCCGGCTGTACGAGCCGGCGTACAACATCCAGACCGGCAGCTGGTACATCGGCCACCTGCTGCAGAAGTTCAAGGGCCAGATCCCGCTCGGCGCCGGGTCGTTCAACAGCGGCCCGCGGCCGGTGATGAAGTGGGTCGATCAGTACGGCGACCGCGAGATCGACGAGCTGGTCGAGCTGGTGCCGTACGTCCAGACCCGCGAGTACATGAAGAAGGTCACCGAGAACTTCGCGCGCTACCAGTACCTCTACGAGGGCAAGATCTACGACCAGCCGCTCGCCGTCGACAAGCACTACCTCGACGACCGCCTGACCTATTAACTGCGGCCGCGCTGGCGCGGATCGAGCCGGTCGCGCAGGCCGTCGCCGAACAGGTTGGCGCCGAGCACGACCCAGGTGATCGCGAGGCCGGGCACCACGGCGTAGATCCGGACCCAGCTCGTGTTCCACAGGAAGTTGCGCGCCTGGTCGAGCATCGCGCCCCACGTGTAGTCGAGCTGCGGCCCGATGCCGAGGAACGCGAGCGAGGCCTCGATCAGGATCACGCTGCCGAGCCCGAACGACATCTGGACCATCGCCGGGCCGAGCAGGTTCGGGATCAGGTGGCGCCACATGATCCGGCGGTTCGACGCGCCGAGCGCCACCGCAGCCGCGACGTGGTCGCGCTCGCGCAGCGCCAGCACCTGGCCGCGCGCGACGCGGGCGTAGCCGACCCAGCCGTTGGCGCACAGCGCCGCGATCGTCAGCGGCAGGCCGGGGTGCGAGACCGTGGCGACGATCGCGATGTTGAGCAGGATGCCGGGGAACGCCATCAGGACGTCGACGATCCGCATGACGAGCTCGTCGACCGCGCCGCCGAACCAACCGGCGACCGTGCCGATCCCGAGCCCGATCGCCGACGACAGCGCCACGACGATCACCGACAGCTCGAGCGCCGAGCGCGCGCCCCACAGCAGCTGGCTCAGGGTGTCGCGGCCGCTCGAGTCGGTGCCGAGCCAGTGCGCCGCCGAGCCGGGCTCGAACTGGTGGGTCAGCTCGACGTGGGCGAGGCCGAGATCGTACGGCGCGATCCACGGCCCGGCGATCCCGACCACGACGTAGACCGCGAGCATGACCAGGCCGACCCATGCGCTCGGCGACAGCTTGCGGCGCCGCGCGCGCCCGGCCGCCGGTGCGGACGCCGGCGGCGCCACTGGTGCGGCGAACGACGACGACGGTGCGGATGCCGGCGGGGACGACGATGACGACGGCGCGGATGCCAGTGGCGACGCCGACGACGGCGGCGGCGAGCCCTGAGTCGGCGCGGTCATGCCCGGCGGATCCTCGGGTCGGCGAGCCCGTAGGCCAGGTCGACCGCGATGTTGACCACGACGTAGATCGCCGCGATCACCAGCACCGCGCCTTGCACGACCGGGTAGTTGCGCTCCTTGATCGCATCGATCAGCGTCGCGCCGAGCCCGGGCCGCGAGAACACGTTCTCGATGATGATCGCGCCCGACAGCAGCGAGCCGAACTGCAGGCCCGCCACCGTGATCACCGGCAGCAGCGCGTTGCGCAGCGCGTGGAGCATCAGCACGCGGCCCTCGGGCAGGCCCTTGGCGCGCGCGGTGCGCACGTAGTCCTCGCCGAGGACCTCGACCATCGACGATCGCGTCATCCGCGCGAGCATCGCCATCAGGTGGGTACCGACCGCGAGCGCCGGCAGGATGATCGCGCTCGCGCCGACCTCGGTCGGCCCGGGGAACCAGCCGAGCGTGATGAAGCCCCACAGGATCAGGAGCGGCGCGAACATCATCTGCGGGATCGAGATCCCGGTGAGCGACGCGGTGGTCGCGAGCGTGTCGATCCAGGTCCCGCGCCGGATCGCGGCGATCACGCCGAGCGGCAGCGCGAGGACCAGCGCGACGAGCATCCCCCACACCGCGAGCGCCATCGTGTGCGGCAGGACCTCCGCGATCCGCACCGCCACGGTCGGCCCCGCCGGGTCGCCGCTCTTGCACTGGTTGCCGAGCGTGCCGTCGACCACGTGGCCGAGGAACGTGACGAGCTGGATCGCGACCGGCCGGTCGAGCCCCATGCAGTGCTCGATCTTGAGCCGTACGCCGGGCGGCGCGTCGCCGCCGGCGAGGTGATCGACCGGATCGCCGGGCACCAGGTGCAGGAACGCGAACGTCAGGATCGAGACCCCGAGGATCGCCAGCACGCCCGAGCCGAGCCGGCGCAGCAGGAACGACCCGATCGACACGCGCGCAGCGTATCAGAGGGGTGAGAATCGCTGATTCCCGCCGGTCAAGAGCGGTCGAACATACGTTCGATAGCTCCTGTCGATCGGCTTGCCGGCATCCTGCCCGCTGCGCCTATCCGGCGGTGATCGCCGGCTCGAGGGCTCGCGGCTCAGTTCGTCACGGGCGCGACCGCGCAGAACTTGGGCGCGGTCTTCTCGGTGACCGGCGTGCCGGGCGCGAGCACCGGCTCGCCGCCGTCTTGCTTGGCCTTGTTGAGGTCGCGGCACTCGTAGCCGTCGCGGCAATCGCCGTTGTCGCCGCAGGTCTTCATGCAGTACCGGACCTCCGACGACCGCGGCACGCAGTGGCCCTCGATCGCGCACAGCTCGTCGAGGTCGCAGATCGGGGCCGCCAACGTGGCGTCCGTCGTCGGGTCGCACGCCTTGTTCGCGAACCCGCCGGTGAAGAACCGGATGCACGCCGCCTCGTCCGGGCACGTCGAGTAGTCGCAGCCCTCGATCGTGCAGTAGCCGCCCTGGCCCGCGGTGGGGTCGATGCAGATCCGGTTGCCGTTCGGATCGCAGTCGGTGGCGAACGAGCACGAATCGCCGATCTCCTTGCCGCACGCCCCGAGGGCCCCGAGCAACAGCAGCGGCAGCAGCAGCGGCAGTGAGGATGAGATCGACAAACGACGGCCCATGAACGGCGGCATCCTAGCGGCGGTTCTGACCGGCGGCAACCGCGTGGGGTTGCCTGCGCGGCCTCACACGGCCCGAACTGCTGGATTCCTGGTGATTCCTGGGGTCGGGGACCCTACGGGCTCTGCTCGTAAGGGGGTGGAGTCCCTCGGGATCGGCGCGACCGCGCAAATCACCTCGCGGGGTTCTCGCGGTAGCGTTGCCGCCATGAAGATCGCCGTGATTGGCACCGGCTACGTCGGCCTGGTGACGGGCGCCGGGTTCTCCGACTTCGGCCACGACGTGACGTGCGTCGACATCGATCGCACGCGGGTCGAGGCGCTGCGCCGCGGCGAGATCCCGATCTACGAGCCGGGGCTGTCGGATCTGGTCAAGCGCAACGCCGCGCTCGGCCGGTTGCGATTCACCACCTCGACCGCCGAGGCGGTGCCCGGCGCCCAGGCGGTGTTCATCGCGGTGGGCACGCCGTCGAGCGACGACGGCAGCGCGGATCTGTCGTTCGTGCTCGAGGCGGCGCGCCAGATCGGCGCCGCGCTCGACGGGTTCGCGATCATCGTCACCAAGAGCACCGTGCCGGTCGGCACCGCGGACCGGGTGCGCGCGGCGGTCGGCGAGACCGCGCGCCACGAGTTCGCCGTGGCGTCGAACCCGGAGTTCCTCAAGGAGGGCGACGCGGTCAACGACTTCCTCAAGCCGGCGCGGGTGATCATCGGCGCCGAGGACCCGCGCGCGGCCACCGCGCTGCGCGAGCTGTACCGCGGCGTGCTGCGCACCAACGATCGGATCCAGGTCATGGACACCCGGTCGGCCGAGATCACCAAGTACGCGGCCAACGCGATGCTGGCGACCCGGATCTCGTTCATGAACGAGCTGGCGCGGCTGTGCGACGTGGTCGGCGCCGACATCGAGGCGGTCCGCAAGGGCATCGGCTCGGACCCCCGGATCGGACCGAAATTTCTGTTCCCGGGCGCCGGGTTCGGCGGCAGCTGCTTCCCCAAAGATCTACGGGCGCTGCGCCACACCGCGCGCGATCACGGCGTGGCGCTCGAGGTCGTCGATGCGGTCGAGCGCGCCAACGAGCGCCAGAAGCAGGTGCTCGGCGAGCGCGTGATCCGCCACTTCGGCGGCGCGCTGACCGGCGTGCGGATCGCGATCTGGGGCCTGGCGTTCAAGCCCGAGACCGATGACATCCGCGAGTCGCCGGCGCTGACCCTGATCGAGGCGCTCGCCGCCGCCGGGGCCAGCCTCGCCGGCTACGATCCGGCGGCGATGCCCAACATCGCGGCCGCGGTCGGGCCCAAGATCGAGCTGTGCCGCGATGCCTATAGCGCCGCCACCGGCGCCGACGCGCTGGTCCTGGTCACCGAGTGGCACGAGCTACGCGAGCCCGACCTGCCCCGGCTCGCCCCGCTGATGCGCACAAAGGTGCTGTTCGACGGCCGCAACGTGTGGTCGCCGGCCGACGTCCGCAAGGCGGGCTTCATCTACTACGGGATCGGCCGACCCTAGCGAGCCGCGCAGCTCACGCCGCCCCGCGCGCCTGCAGCCACGCCCAGTACGCCGCGATCCCGGCGTCGGGCCGGGTCGCCGGCTGGTAGCCGAGCAAGGCGTGCGCGCGGTCGATGTTGGCGTAGGTCACCGGCACGTCGCCGGGCTGGATCGGCTGGCGGTCGATGATCGCCCGCCGGCCGACCGCGCGCTCGATGGTCTCGACCAGCTCGCCGAGCGAGATCGTGTGCGTGCCGCCGAGGTTGATCAGCTCGTAGGCGCCGGGCGCGATCCGCTCGATCGCGGCGACCACGCCGCTGACGATGTCGGCGATGAACGTGTAGTCGCGCCGGGTCGTGCCGTCGCCGAACAGCGTGATCGGCCGGCCGGCCGCGATCGCCTGGGTGAACTTGGCGATCGCCATGTCGGGGCGCTGGCGCGGCCCGTAGACCGTGAAGAACCGCAGCGCGAACACGCCGAGCCCGAACAGATCGCGGTACGCCGACAGCTGGAGCTCGGACATCCGCTTGGTCGCGGCGTACGGCGACGCCGGGGTCAGGCACGGATCGTCCTCGCGGAACGCGGCGACCGCGCGCAGATCGGCGCCCGGCTTGGCGCCGTACACCGAGCTCGACGACGCGAACACCAGGCGCTGCAGGCCGACCTCGCGCATCCGCTCGGCGATCACGCCGGTGCCCTCGATGTTGGTGCGCAGGTAGCGCACCGGATCGACCAGCGACGGCCGGACCCCGGCGAGCGCCGCGAGGTGGCACACGACGTCGACCCCGCCGTCGATCACGCCGGCGATGGCCGCGCGGTCGCAGATGTCGGCCTCGACCAGCCTGAACCCCGGCAGCGCCGCGAGCTCGCCGGCGGTCGCGCGCTTGATCTCCGCCGGGTACAGGTAGCCGTCGAACGAGTCGATCCCGGTGACGCGGTGGCCGGCGGCGGCCAGCCGTTCGCAGGTGTGAGACCCGATGAACCCCGCGGCCCCGGTGACGACGACGTGCATGGCGCCACTGTTGCGTGACCGTCTGGCCGCGGCAAGCCTTGCGGCCGTGCGGGCCGCGCCCGACACTTGCGCGCATGCCCGCCTGCGAGGTTTCCTAGGTGCGCGCCGTGGTCCAGCGCGTGACCCGCGCCAAGGTCACGGTCGATGGCCGGGTCACCGGCGAGATCGAGCGCGGCCTGCTCGTCCTGCTCGCCGCCGGCGCCGGCGACACCGAGGCCGACCTGACCTACACCGTCGACAAGATCGCCAACCTCCGGATCTTCACCGACGATGCCGGCAAGATGAACCGCAGCGTGCTCGACGCCGGCGGCGGGGTGCTCGTGGTCTCGCAGTTCACCCTGTACGGCGACACGCGTCAGGGCCGGCGCCCCACGTTCATCAGTGCGCTTGAGCCCACCGCCGCCCGTGCGCTCTACGACCAGGCGCTCACAAAATTCTCGCAGGCCGGCGTCACCCGCGTGCAAGCCGGTGAATTTGCCGCCGATATGGCGGTCGAGCTGGTCAACGACGGCCCGGTGACGATCCTCATCGATTCGCGCAAGCTGTTCTAGCCCGGGCCGCCCGGGAGCGTTACGGTTGGCCCGGCGCCTGTTCGCGTCCACCCGATGAAAGTCAGGTTCTGGGGAGTCCGCGGCTCGATCCCCGTACCGGGGCGCACCACCAGCCGGTACGGCGGTAACACGTCGTGCGTCGAGATCCGGCCGCGCGGCGAGCCGCCGATCATCATCGACGCCGGCACCGGGCTGCGCCGGCTCGGCAAGGCGCTGATGGAAGAGGCGTTCGGCGACGGCCGCGGCAAGGCGTCGATCCTGATCAGCCACACCCACTGGGACCACGTGCAGGGCCTGCCGTTCTTCTCGCCGCTGTACCGGGCCGGCAACCAGATCGAGATCTTCGCGCGCCGCCGCGACCTCCACCTCGAGGCGGTGTTCTCGCAGCAGCACGGCGCGCCGTACTTCCCGGTGCCGCTGTCCGCGATGCAAGCCGACATGGCGTTCCACGCGATCATCGAGGGCTCCGAGCTCGAGCTCGGCCGCGCGCGGGTCACGTCGACCCGGCTCAACCACCCGTGGACCGCGCTCGCGTACCGGATCGAGGTCGACGGCGCGGTGGTTGTGTACTGCGCCGACACCGCGCCGTTCACCGATCTGTTGCTCGGCGAGGAGTTCGTGACCCGCCCGCCGGAGCTCGACCGGCCGCTGCCGCCGGACATCGCGACCGAGCTGGCCCGGATGCGCGGCGGCGTGGTCGCGCTCGCCCGCAACGCCGACCTGCTGATCTACGACACCCAGTTCACCCACGCCGAGTACCTGGCGCGGCCGCACTGGGGCCACTCGCACCCCGACGACGCGGTGGCGATCGCCCGCGAGGCCGGGGTGCGCCGGCTGTGCCTGTTCCACCACGCGCCGCTGCGCAGCGACGACGACAACGACGCGATCCTCGCGGCCACCCGCCACACCGTCGCCGCCGCCGGCGGCCGGTTCGAGGTCGTCAGCGCCTACGAGGGCCTCGAGCTGACCCTGGGGGACGCATGAAGATCCGGTTCTGGGGCGTGCGGGGGTCGATCCCGGCGCCCGGCCCCGAGACGATCCGCTACGGCGGCAACACCGCGTGCGTGTCGGTCCACACCCGCGACGGCGGGCTGGTCATCATCGACATGGGCACCGGCCTCATGCACCTCGGCAACGCGCTGCTCGCCGGGGCGTTCGGCAAGGGCACCGGCCGGGCGACGATCCTGCTGTCGCACACCCACTGGGATCACATCCAGGGCCTCGGGTTCTTCGCGCCGGTGTTCGTCGGTGGCAACGCGTTCACGGTGTACGGCCCCGGCGGCTCGCCCGAGGTGCTCGAGGGCATCCTCGAGGGCCAGATGGATCCGAACTTCTCGCCGCTGCAGACGCTCAAGAACTTCTCGGCGACGTTCGACGTCAAGGCCGTGTGCCCGGGCACGCCGTTCACCGCCGAGGGCCTGACGATCACGGCCCGCGAGCATGCGCACGGCAGCACCACCGCGCTCGCGTTCCGGCTGACGGAACCCGGGGAACCCGGCGCGCCCGGGGCGCCCGGCGCAGGCCCGAACGCCGGCGACCGTACGTTCGTCTACGCGTCCGACGTCGGCCAGCCCAACGACAGCGGACCGGACCCGGACGCGATCGCGCTGTTCCGCGGCGCCGACGTCCTGCTCCACGACTCGACCTACCGGCCGCGCGATCAGGCGACCCGGCGCAACCGCGGGTTCTCGTCGTACGAGGACGCCGCGGCCGCCGCGGTCGCCGCGCAGGTCGGCAGGCTGGTCACGTTCCACTACGATCAGGACTACAGCGACGACGAGGTCGACGAGCTGGTCGCCGACTGCCGCGCTGCACTCGACGCGCGCGGCGGTGGCGCGATCGGCCTGTGCCCGGCGCGCGAGGGCAACGAGCTCGAGATCTGAGCGCCGGGCACCTACTGGCCGCCGTACGCGCGGGCGTGGACGCCGAGGTAGAGCCCGCCCATCCACGCGTGCTGCTCGATCACGCTGGTGCCCACGGTGACGCCGGCGGTGAGCCACGGGCCGAACCACAGCTCGCCGCGCAGCCGGGCCTCGGCGATCGGCGCCACCGCGGTGACGCTGGTCGCCTGCTCGCAGGCGACGTACTGGCTGTCGAAGCTGTACGAGATCGCGCGCACGCCGCCGGCGAGCTCGACGCCGAGCGCCCCGGCGCGGCTGCTCCCGTGCAGGCCGACCACCGCGAGGCTGTCGACGACGAACCCGCCGTCCTGCGACAGCTGCGGGGTGCCGAGCGCGCCGGTCGACATCATCTCGGTGGTCGCCGCGCCGGCCGTGGTCAGGCCGCCGAGATCGACCTCGAGCGCGCCGTACAGCCCGTGCGGCAGGCTGACGTCGCCGCGCAGGGTCGACAGCACCGCGGTGTCGAGCGAGCGACCCGTGCGCTGGGCGACGGCGCGGTACACGAACGACTCGGTGCCGTGGGTGACGTTGCCGATCTGGCCGTCGAGCAGGCTCGCGAACCGCCGCACGATCACGCCGCCCACGACGGTGATCGGCGGCAGGTCCGGGTTGATCGCCCACGCGCCGAAGCTGCTGCACCGGCGGTAGCCGACCACGTCGCTGGTGTCGACGCACGGCGGCTCGCCGCCCGCCGGTGGGACGACATAGGCGTCGAGCGGCGGCAGCGAGTAGACGTCCGTACCACCACCGCCACCACCACCGCCCGCGCCGCCCGCACCACCGGCCCCGCCACCACCGCCACCACCCGGACAGCCGGCGTGGCCGACGCGCGGCGCCACGAGCGCGAGCACGGCGGCGAGCGCGGCCGCGCAGGTCGCGCGGGTCGAACCAATCTCATCCCTCCGGGACCTGATCATGGCGTCCTCTGGGGCATCCTCTGGGGCGTCCTCTGGACGATGATCGGGACCGCGAACGGCGATCGGCCATGGGCGGGGTTGAGCTGCTCGGTCGCGGTGAGCGTGGGCCTGGCGGCGCTGGCCCTGGCGCCGGTGCTGGCCCTGGCGCCGGCGCTGGATGATGACCGCGCCGGCGGATCGGACGCCGACGACAGCACCGGCTCGGGCACCGGCGCGAAGCACCGCCACAGGGCCTGGCCCGGCCCGACGAAGCTCGAGACGTCGACGCAGAGCTCGAGCGCCTGGGCCGCGGGGTAGGCGAGCGCCTCGGTGCCGACGCTGCTGGCGTCGAGCAGCACCGGGTGGACCTCGTGGCGCGGATCGTAGGGCGCGAGCCCGACCCGGATCCCGGCGGCGTTGCGCCCGACCACGGCGACCGCGCCGAGGTCGACCGCGAGCGCGTGATCGCAGCGGTTGGCGAACTGGTAGCCGAGCACCGGACCGATCGGCAGATCGGAGCGGCGATCGATCGCGATGTCGAGGCAGCCGACGCTCGCGCGCTGGCCGGGGAACGTGTCCTTGCCCCACACGAACGAGCCCGGCTCGTAGGCGCAGCCCGCCGTGGCCAGGCAGACCACCGCGCTCCACTGCGCCATCCCGCGCATGCTGTCAGGGTTGATCCACATCATCTTCCTGTGGGCGTTGCCTTCCTGTGGGCGTTGCCTTCCTGTGGGCGCGGCGTCGCGAGCGGAGAGCGCCGATGACATCGTCGCACCGAACCGCGCCGCCCGGCGGAGATTTTATCGGCGCCGCGGCGCCAGGATCGGCGCGGATTGCGCAGGGTGTGCGGGAGCGTCACGCCTGCGTGATGCTCGACGCCACATCAGCGGGTCGACCAGATACGTTGTGCCGCGCGCCCGCCGATCGAGCTCCGGGACGAACCGGATCCGCATTCTCTACTGCTCGCCTGTCGATACGTTGTGCCGCGCGCCCGCCGATCGAGCTCCGGGGCTTGCATCGCTTCATCGCCCATTTCCGCCATTCTGATCGACTCTCTCAGCCATGCTAGCGTGGCCGGCCGTGCCGGCTGTGCCCACCATGAAGGTCCCGCTGTTCGACATGGCCGCCGAGCTCGCCGCCGTACGCCGCGACGTCGACGCGGCGATCGCCCGCGTGCTCGACAGCGGCGTGTTCGTCGGCGGCCCCGAGATCGGCGCGTTCGAGCGCGAGCTGGCCGCGGCGACCGGCGCGGCGTACGCGGTCGGCACCAGCTCGGGCAGCGACGCGCTGCACGCCAGCTTCCTGGCGCTCGGGATCGGCGCCGGAGACCACACCGGGGATAGCACCGAGCGCCACGCCGAGAGCCGCACCAGCGGCCCCACCAGCGGCCCCACCAGCGGCCCCACCAGCGGCCGCGCCAGCGGCAGCACCCGAGGCCCCGACGAGGTGGTCACCACGCCGCTGACGTTCTTCGCGACCGCCGGCGGCGCGGCCCGGCTCGGCGCGCGCATCGTGTTCGCCGACGTCGACGACGCGTCGCTGACCCTGGATCCGGCGGCGGCGCTCGCCGCGTGCAGCGATCGCACGCGCGCGATCGTCCCGGTCCACCTGTTCGGCCACCCAGCCGTGCTCCCCGAGCCGCACCAGCTCCCGGCGGGCTGCGCGATCGTCGAGGACGCCGCGCAGAGCCTGGGCGCCGGGCCGGTGCGCGGCCGGTGCGCCGCGGTGTCGTTCTTCCCGACCAAGAACGTCGGCGCGATCGGCGATGCCGGCGCGGTGCTGACCGACGACGCCGCGCTCGCCGAGCGGATCGCGCTGGTGCGCAGCCACGGTGCGCGGCCGAAGTATCACCACCTCGCGGTCGGCGGAAACTTCCGGCTCGATCCGCTGCAGGCCGCGGTGCTGCGCGCCAAGCTGCCGCACCTCGCCGGCTGGACCGCCGCCCGCCGCGGCCACGCCGCGCACTACCGCGCGCTGTTCGCCGCCGCCCGCGTGCCGCCCGAGCTCCGGCTGCCCGCGCCGCACGCCGCGCACGTCTATCACCAGTTCGTGATCCGCGCGCCGCGCCGCGATGGCCTGCGCGCCCACCTCGCCGCCGCCGGGGTCGGGACCGAGATCTACTATCCGGAGCCGCTGCACCTCCAGCCGTGCTTCGCGCCGCTCGGCTACCGCCCGGGCGCGTTGCCGATCGCCGAGCGCGCATGCAGCGAGGTGCTCGCGTTGCCGATCCACCCCCGGCTCACCGCCGAGGCCCAGGCGTTCGTCGTCGACCAGATCGCCGCGTTCTACGCGTAGCGCCCGGCCGCGGCGCGTCCGTGATCGCCGGCTCGAGGACCCGCCGGCTCACTCCACGTCGGAGAACACGATCGTCGCCGGCACCTGGCTGGTGACGCCATTGGCCCGGGTGACGTGGAACGTGCACGCGTCTTGCGCGTGGCACGGCTCGGTCTGGCACACGGTCTCGGTCAGGTGGACGATGCCGGTCGAGTCGGGGAAGCTGCTCGGCGATCCGTGGTCGCACGTCGCGCTCACCATCCGGCTGACGCACGCCTTGGAGACCTTCAGCTCGATGTCGACCTGGACGCCATCCTGGATCGGGTCCGCGTCCTGGGTCACCGTCGTGGTCGGCGACACCACCTGGATATCGCACCCCTTGGGCTCGACGTCGTACGGCTGCATGATCGCGCACGTGTTGCCGGCGTGATCGCGCATCTGGAGATCGATCTCGTACATCGACGGCGCCGAGCCCGGGATCAGCGTGACCATGGTGGTCGTCGTCCCGTTCGCATCGGCGTCGGCGACCGGCACCGCCGTCAGGGGACCGCCCGGCACCCCGGTCATCAGCGTGACCGGCTCGCCGGCGACGTCGTCATCACCGGCATGCCCGGTCACGTCGAGCAACCAGGTCGCGTTCTTCGGCACGCCGTCGGTGTCGAACCCCGGCGTGAGCGTCGCGCCCGGCGGCGGCGCGGTCAGCGCGCAACCCGGCGGCGTGGTGTCGGCGAGCACCATCGTCGGCGCCGACGCCAGATCATTCCCGGACGGACCGTGGCAGATCGCGTAGAACCCGATCTGGCCGTCGGCCACGCTGACCGGCTTGGCGGCGATGCCGTCGGCCGCCGCGGTGACCATGCCGAGCGAGACGTCGTCGGGCAGCCCGCTCGCCGTGCCATCGACCGCGGTGGTCGCCTGCGCGGTCTCGAACAGCTCGGCGGTCCAGCCCGGCAGCGTGGTGACCTGCACCGTGGTCTGGTAGCCCGGCGTCTCCGGATCCGGATCGCTCAGCGAGCTGAGCACCCCGGCGATCCCGGTCGCCGCGTAGTACGCGTTGGCCTCGGGGGCGGGCGACAGCGCGAGCGTGCATGCCGAGCCGACGATGGACCCGGTCGCCGACACCGCGATCGATGCGCGGCCGATGCCGCACAGCCCGTGCCCGGTCGCGTGCAGGGTCACGCCCGGCGCGGGCACCGACACGCCCATGAACCCGACGCTGCCGTCGGCCGCGGCCATGCCGGTCAGCGTGGTGAGCTGGCTGCCATCGGCGCCATCGACCTCGAGCTCGACCTCGTCCCCGGCGGCGAGCGAGGTCTGCAGCTGGATGTTGGTCGTGCCTCCGGTGACGGAGGGCGAGCTCACCGACGAGTCGAAGGCGATCGAGGGTGCGCTCGTGCACTCTGCCGGATCGCTACAACCGGTGGCCCCGATCGTCGCCCAGGCTGCCGCCCAGGCTGCCGCCCAGGCCGCAACCCAGGCCGGCGCCCAGATCGTGGTGCCGATCGCCCCGCGCGCGGGCTTCCCTTCCGAAGCCTTCGGAATACCTGAATAAAGCGATCCGCCCCACATCGCACGAATATGTTAGCGCGTCCGCGGAAACGCAGCCAGTTGTGAACGCTGGGGGACCTCTCGGTCACCTACTCAGGCCCCGAGTTGACGCAGCGAGAACCTCGCACGTAGTATGCGGCCTCCATGCGGCCGTTATAGTTAGCTAGATTCATGAAACCGTTGGCGATATTTGGTGCTCTATGCGGGGCGGGCCTGGGCCTGCTTGCCGCGAGCCGCCCTGCGCTGGCCGACGATGGCATCCCGCCGCCGCCCACCGCGATGGACCCGTCGAGCGCGATCAACCCGATCTCGATCGTCAACGGCGCCGGCATCGTGGTCGGCGAGGGCACGGTGTTCAAGCCCCAGGTCGGGGTCGAGACCGGCGTCGTGTCCAACGTGTTCTACGAGAACAACAACCCGGTCGCGGCGGGCCTGCTCCGGGTCCTCGCCGAGGTCGGCACCGGCTCGTTGCCCACCCAGCGGCTGCTCGCGCGGTCGTCGGCCAACGGCACCGGCGACCCCGAGCCCGCCGATACCTCGGCGCCGACGTACTCCGGCAGCGGCGATTTCCAGTACAGCGCCAACCTGTACGCGTCGTACGATCAGTACCTGTCGACCAACGACGAGGTCAACAACCAGGGCGGCCTCGCCGGCGGCCTCCTGCTGCGCGGCATCGTTCACCCGATGAGCCCGCTGCAGTTCTCGTTTCAGGAAGACTTCGAGCGCCAGATCCGCGCGACCAACTTCGAGTCGAACGACGACACCAACCGCGACGTCAACACGCTCGATCTGCGGGTCAACTACCAGCCGACCGGCCGCTCGCTCGGCGGCTACCTGTACCTCCAGAACACGATCGACGTGTTCGAGCAGACCACCCAGCAGTTCGCCAACCGGCTGCACACCCTGCTCGGCCTGCACGTCAACTGGCAGTGGCTGCCGCTGACCCGGGTCTACGTCGACGTCTCGGGCGGCTACTACACCGGCATCGGCAACAGCGAGAAGAACGACTCGCTGCCGCTGACCGCGGTCGCCGGGATCCAGACCGCGCTGACGCTCAACACGATCGTCAACGCGTACGCCGGCTACACCAACGGGTTCTACTCCGCGGGCCCGAGCTTCTCGAGCCCGATCGGCGGCGTGTTCCTCGGCTACCGCTACAGCCCGCTCGGCCGGGTCACGATCCGCTACGGCTACGAGCACCAGGACTCGATCAACGCGAACTTCTATCGCGATCACGTGATCCAGGGGTCGCTCGAGCAGTACTTCGTGCCGTTCCTGCTCTACATCCGGCCCGAGCTCCGGCTGCGCGAGTACGACGGCACGATCGTCATGGGCTCGGCCGGCGCCGCGGTCCGCGACGACACGATCGTCGCCGCCACCGTGGGCATGCGATACAACTTCCGCGACTGGATCGCGGCCACGCTCGACTACGAGCTGCAGCTCGTCAGCACCGACTTCCGGTACGACGCCGGCACCGGCATGCCGATCGATCCGAGCTACGTGCGCCACGAGCTGCTCGTCGGCGTGCGCGCCGCCTACTGAGCCCGGAACCGGCCGCGCGATGACTCGTCCGATCCAGGTCGGGGTGCTCGGCGCCGGGAGCTGGGGCATCAACCACGTCCGCGTGCTCGCCGCCGAGCCGCGCTGCCGGGTCGCCGCGGTCGCCGAGCCCGACGTCGCCAAGCGCGCGCTGATCGCCGAGCTCGCCCCGGGCGCGCGGTGGACCGCGTCGGCCGCCGACGTGCTCGCCGCGCCCGACGTCGACGCCGTGGTGATCGCCGCGCCGGCCTCGACCCACGTCGAGCTCGCGATCGCGGCGTTCGCCGCCGGCAAGCACGTGCTGGTCGAGAAGCCGCTCGCGCGCAGCGTGGCCGACGCGCTCCGGGTCCACGCCGCCGCCGCCGCCGCCGGCACGGTCGCGATGGTCGGCCACCTGATGGTGTTCCACCCCGCGGTCCGCCGGATCGGCGAGCTGCTCGGCTCGGGCAGCCTCGGCCAGCCGCTCTATCTGCACGCGATGCGGGTCAACCTCGGCCGGATCCGCAGCGACGAGACCGCGCTGTGGTGCTTCGGGCCGCACGATCTATCGATGATCGACGCGATCCTCGGCGAGCAGCCGGCCACGGTGTCGGCGTGCGGCACCGCGGTGCTGCAGCCCGGGATCGAGGACGTCGTGTTCGTCACGCTGCGCTACCCCAGCGGCATCCTCGCCAACCTGCACCTGTCGTGGCTGCACCCGCGCAAGGAGCGCCGGTTCACCCTGGTGTGCTCGCAGAAGATGGTCGAGCTCGACGACGTGTCGCCCGAGAAGCTGCGGATCTACGACAAGGGCTACGACCGGCCGCCCGCGTTCACCCAGTTCGGGGAATTCCTCACGATCCGCGACGGCGACGTCCACATCCCCCAGGTCAGTATGGAGGAGCCGCTGCGCGCCGAGATCCGGCACTTCCTCGACTGCATCGCGGCCTGGCAGCGCGGGCGTCGCGATCCGCCCCGCACCGACCTGGCCCAGGCCGTGCGTGTGACCGCGATTCTCGAGGCCGCCGAGCGCTCGCTGGCCGCATTTGGTATGCCGTTACCCGTCATCACGCCTTCAACGTGCAATCTCGACCCGTTACGGTCGCCCGCACCGTGAACGCCGGGCCCGGTCCCGACGACTAAGCTGGTTCGCACACCCGTACCGAGCGCCCCAGGCCCAAGAGCCCAGCCCCCCAAGCCCCATGGATCCAGCGGAACCAGAGACCGGCGACGAGCAAGTCCTGACGATCGACTTCCGGCGCTACGCGGGCGCGCTGCGCAAGTACGTCTGGCTGCTCGCCGCGCTGATCATCATGTCGGTCGCCGGCGCGGTGGTCTACACCACGCGCCAGACCGCGATCTACCAGGCGACCGCGTCGGTCCAGGTCGAGCCCAAGCTGCCCGACCTGCTCGGCACCGGCGACCTGTTCAACGTCGCGGGCGCGAGCGCCGAGTACTACAAGCAGCAGAAGCAGGTGCTGTCGAGCTTCACGCTGATCGAGAAGACCATCGACACCAACGACCTCTTGCCCAAGATCCTGACCGACGACGAGCGCAAGGATCTGTCGCACGACGATCAGCTCGATCTCGCGACCCTCCGGCTCCAGGACGACCTGGTCGTCAAGTACCCGGAGAACGACCGGATCTTCTACGTCTCGGTGCGCAGCGCGAGCCCCGCGGACGCCAAGATGATCGCCGACGCCCACGTCTCGACCTACGAGAGCTACGCCAAGGGCCTGTTGCAGCTGTCGAGCAACACCGCGTCCGAGGCGCTGCAGACCGAGTTCACCGAGGCCGAGACCAAGCTGCGCGCGGCCGAGCAGAAGATCTACGACTTCCAGGCCAAGAACGACATGGTCGCGGTGACGATCGAGGCCCAGCAGAGCCTCGTGCAGGGCAACATCCTCGCGTTCACCGGAAAGCTCAACGACGCGCAGGCCCACCTGATCGAGCTGTCCGCCAAGCTCGGCGAGATGAAGAAGGAGCAGAACGAGGACGTCCTCGCCAACCCGACGATCATGATGGGCGACAACCCGTCGTACGAGGCGCTGCGCACGCAGTACTACACCGAGAAGATCCACCTGATCGAGCTGGAGAAGGACCTCGGGCCGAAGAACCCCGACTACATGATCCAGAAGCAGAAGGTCGACCTGCTCTACCAGGCGCTGCAGGGCGAGCTGAAGATCCTGATCCGCGGCACGGAGGATCTCTACAGCGCGCAGCTGACGACCAACGCCGGGCTCACCGTCGAGATCGACAAGTACAAGCAGGAGGCCAAGAAGCTCAGCCCGCTGATCGAGATCTACAACGAGCTGATGCGCGAGAAGAAGGAGTACGACGACAAGTACAACATCCTGCGCGCGCGGCTATCGTCGATGCAGATGACCGGGAGCCTGAGCTCGATCATCTCGAACGTGCGCGGGCTCGACCACGCGCAGCTGCCGACCAAGCCGGTGTCGCCCAATCTACGGATCAACGTCACGATCGCCGCGGTGCTCGCGCTCGTGGTCGGCATCCTGATCATCTTCCTGATCGTGTTCCTCGACCGCTCGATCAAGAGCGTCAACGACGCGACCCAGGCGGCCGGCGCCCCGGTGCTCGGCGTGATCCCGCAGATCACCGCCGCCGACCTCGGCGGCAAGAGCGATGACCGCGCGCGCGACATGTACGTCCACGAGAACCCGAAGTCGTCGGTCGCCGAGTGCTGCCGGTCGCTGCGCACCAACATCCTGTTCAGCGCCGCGGACCGCGAGCTCAAGACCCTCGTCGTATGCAGCGCGAACCAGCGCGAGGGCAAGACCACGAGCGTCATCTACCTCGGCACCACGATGGCGCAGTCCGGCGCGCGGACCTTGCTGATCGACAGCGACATGCGGCGGCCGCGGCTCCACAAGTCGACCAACGTCGCGCTGACCCCGGGGCTGTCAAACCTCCTGATCGGCGATGACAACTACGACAGCCTGATCAAGCCGACCGAGGTCGAGAACCTGTTCGTGCTGCCGTGCGGCCCCACGCCGCCGAACCCGGCCGAGCTCCTGCTGACCAAGCGATTCGAAACCGTGCTCGGCGAGCTCGCCAAGCGGTTCGATCGCATCATCCTCGACTCGCCGCCGATCCAGCCGGTCACCGACGCGGTCGTGCTGTCCAAGCGGGTCGACGGCGTGGTGCTCGTGGTCCGCGCCAGCAAGACCATGCGCGACGAGCTGCGCCGGTCCGCGAAGATGATCCGCGACGTCGGCGGCTCGATCGTGGGCGTGATCGTCAACGAGCTCGACGCCCGCGACCGCTACGGCTACGGCTACGGTGGCTACGGCTACGGCGGCCGCTACGGCGCCTACTACGGCCACGACGCCGACAAGCCGGGCGCCGCCACGGGCGACGATGACGACGACGACAAGGCCGCCGGCGACGACAAGACCGGCGCCGCCTGACCGCGCGGCCCTCCCGGCTCTCCGCCTCCGCCCGCCGGCTCGCTCTCCGCCCGCCGGCTCGCTCTCCATCCACCGCCTCGCTCTTCGCTTCCTTGCGCAGATCCTGTGCACGGAGGTTGTGCTGAGCGCGGACACGCCTGGCTGCGCTTTCCGCGGGGTCGGACCTCCCGCTTCGGGTGAAAGCGGACC
The DNA here is from genome assembly GCA_036271215.1 of Kofleriaceae bacterium. Lineage (GTDB taxonomy): Bacteria > Myxococcota_A > Polyangia > Haliangiales > Haliangiaceae > JABFXX01. The sequence goes on from DATBBB010000442.1 coordinate 33,158, forward strand.
GCCGACGCTCGAACGTCACTCCATGCCTAATACTCAGAGCGGCCTGCCCTTGCAGCCGATCTTGTGGAAGCTACCTCCGCGGGAGGCCCGCCCCGCGTCGCTTCGCCACGCGTTGCCGCTTGAACCGACGCCCCTGGCTCCTCGATTCCCCCGATGGCCACGCTTCCGCTCCTCCGATGGCCACGCTTTCGTGCGGGTGAGCCGCGGAGTTTTGATGGTATTTGTGGCGTGGTATCGATGTCGGTGATGCTCACGTTCATCGGCACCGTCGTCGCGTGCGAGACGCGCTTCGCGACCTCGGTGACGCGTGCGTTCGTCGTCGACGAGCCCCATGCGAACTGGATCCTGACGATCGACATCGAGTCAGCCGATGCGAGCGCGCCCGCCGATGGCGGAACCCGCGCGTCGTTCTTGATCCACAGCCCCACACATACGCTGCGGGTCGCGGCGGAGCGTGCACCGGGGCGCCGGTTCCGATTCGAGATCGAGCGCGAGACGATCGACCGCGGGATCCGCTGGTCGAGGTTCTCGGGGCGCCAGATCGCGTAACTCGGGTGCACGTAGCGTTGGAGCGTCGTGTCCGAGATCTGTCCGAGGCTCGGACGAGTTCCGGTTTCCGGCCAAAACCCGGACAGCAGCGGCTGTGATCTCGCCAGGTTGACCGCGGCACGGCGCGTGCTGCGGTCGCGGCACATGACGCTCCGTGCTGATCATCGAACCTGTCTCCGCGCCGTGCTTGGGCGAAGGTATGCTGGGACATGTCGTCCGACTCCGCGCACGCCGGCTCCGAGCTTCCGGACATCGACGACCGTCTGGTCGTGCCCGAAACTCGCTACGAGATGCTCGACGGGGAGCTAGTCTACGTGTCCCCCGCCGATCCACCTCATGGCGAGCGGCACCTGCAGCTCGCCGCGCTCATCGAAGCCCATACCGGCCCCGCGTTCGAGGCCGCCGCCGATCTGTTGACGCGCACCTCCCTGAAGGACGACATCGCCCCGGACATCAGCGTCTACCCCGACGCCCCGGATCCGCTGTCGGGCCGCCGCCAGCTGGAACACCTCGCCTTCGAGATCGTGAGCACCCAGTCGCTCGGCCACGCCGCCCGCAAGGCCGCCAAGCTCTCGGCCCGCGGGGTCCGCCGCGTGTTCGCGATCGACGTCGAGCGCTCGCGTGCCCTCGAATGGTCGGCCGAGCTCGGGACCTGGAGCCTGCTCGACGCCGCCGGCCGCATCGACGATCCAGCCCTCGAGGTCCCCTTGCCGGTGGAGGCGATGATCCACGCCGCCAAGGCCGACGACGCGATCGCCCGCGCGCTGCTCGCCAAGGGCAACCCCGTGCTCGTTCAGAAACTGGCCGAAGGCATGGCCCAAGGACGCGCCGAAGGACTGGCCGAGGCGGTGATCATGGTCCTCACCGCGCGGGGCCTGGCCCTGGATGATACGAGCCGCCAGCGGATCCTCGACGAGCGCGACGCACCACGACTCGAACGCTGGATCGTACGCGCGACCACCTGCGTAGCGGTCGCCGAGCTGCTCACGGAGCGCTGAGTCACGAGCCGCGGGCTGTACTCAGTACTCCATCGTTTCGTCGAACCACCGAGCGGGCGCCGTCCACGCGTCCGCGCCACAGTGGTCTCCTCGCCCTCGGGGCAGGTGGCGCTTCCAGCACCGGGCGCACCGAAGCGTGACAGGTCATCGCCCTCGGGGCCGGTGGATCTCGTCGTGGAACAGTCGAGTCGATCGCGAATCTGCTCGAGGAGCCAGGGGCATTCGGTTCATGCGTCAACGCATGGCGAAGCGACGCGGGGCGGGCCTCCCGCGGAGGTAGCTTCCACAAGATCCCCTGCAAGGGCAGGCCGCTCTGAGTATTAGGCATGGAGTGACGTTCGAGCGTCGGCGGTCCGCTTTCACCCGAAGCGGGAGGCCCGACCCCGCGGAAAGCGCAGCCAGGCGTGTCCGCGCTCAGCACAGCCCCGTGCACAGGATCTGCGCAAGGAAGCGGAGAGCGGAGGGCAGAGAGCGGGGTACAGAAGGCGGAGAGCGGGTGCAGAAGGCGAAGGGCGGCGAGCGAGGCGCAGGAGCAGAGGCGTCCGCGCGGGTGAGCGCCCGCGACAATGGCAGCGTGGGATTCGGCACGGCTGCTCAGTGGCATGCCACTCGACACGTGACGTACGGGCACCTGCGGCGGCGACAGCGTGGGATTCGGCACGGAGACACCGAAGCGGCGGCGGTAGCTCGGGGCGGCGAGGTAGCATCAGGTGATGCGTTGTGCGCGGGTCGTCGTCGCGTGGGTCGCGGCGGTGGCCATGGCGCCCGGCGTAGCGCAGGCCGAGCGCACGGTGGGGGGCCGCGTGGTCGACGATGCCACCGGGGCGCCGGTCGTCGGGGCGCTGGTCGCGGTGGGATCGGTGGAGGCGGTCAGCGGTGAGGACGGGAGGTTTGCGATCCGGGATGCGCCGTTTGGCCGGCTGGATCTGATCGTCATCGCCGATGGCTACAAGCCGTTCTTCGGCTCGGCGCGCGCCGGCAACGAGCTGGCGATCCGGCTCGAGGTCGACGCGAACGGCGGCGAGGTGATCCACGTCAGCGGCCAGCAGCCGAGCGGACCGCCGCTGCACCTCGATACCCAGGAGATCCGCAACCTGCCGGGCGCCGGCAACGACGCGCTGCGCGCGCTGCAGAGCCTGCCCGGCGTCGCGCGCACCCCGTTCGGGCTCGGCGGCCTGGCGCTGCGCGGCACCGCCCCGCGCGACACCAAGGTCTACCTCGACGGCATCGAGGTCCCGCTGCTGTATCACTTCGGCGGCCTGGCGTCGTTCCTGCCGACCGCGGCGGTCGACGAGCTGACCCTCGAGCCCGGCGGCGCCAGCGTGCGCTACGGCCGCGGCCTGGGCGGCGTGGCCGTGGTGACGTCGAAGACCGGGCGCGGCGACGAATGGCGCGAGGGCGGCGAGATCAGTCTGATCCACGCCGCGGCGGTCGCCGAGGGCCCCGGGCCGCTCAAGGGCAGCTGGTTCCTCGGCGTGCGGCGCTCGTACTTCGACGCGATCGAGGACGCCGCCGGGCTCGATCTGACCCTGGCGCCGCGCTACAGCGACGCCCAGGTCCGCTGGGAGTCCGGCGACGGCGGCTGGATGGTGATCCTGTTCGGCTCCGACGACAAGCTGCGGTTCCTGCACGATCCGGCCGACACCGACACCGGCGGGATCAACACCACCGACGTCAAGAGCTTTGACTACACCTCGCGGTTCGTCCGGCTCGGCATGCGCTACCGCGCGGTCAGCGGCGCGACCCAGCTGACGATCGTGCCGTCGGTCGGCATCGACGAGATCGAGGCCCGCGCCGACCAGGACGACATCGACAAGGGCCTGCACCGCACCACGCTGCCGATCGCGCTGCGCGCCGACGTCGCGACCCCGCTCGCCGGCGGGACGCTGCTGGTCGGGTTCGACGGCAACGAGTCGCGCTACGCGTACAGCATGCTCAACACTCCGCCGCCGAGCCCGGCGGACCTGATGCCGACCATGCTGCTGCAGCGCGGGCTGACCCGGTGGGCGGCGGACGCCGGCGCGTTCCTCGAGCAGTCGTGGTTCCTGCTCGGCGATGCGCTCGAGGTCCGGCCCGGCCTGCGCGGCGATCACTTCGGGCTGTCCGACCAGTGGACGCTCGACCCGCGGCTCGCGGTCCACGAGTACCTGCCCGACGGCATCTCGCTGACCCAGCAGCTCGGCATCTACCACGAGCCGCCGCTGATCACCGATCTCGACCCGGTGTTCATGCGCAAGACCCCGATGCTGGGCTCGAAGGCGGCCGAGGTCGCGGTCGGCGCCAAGGCGATCGTCGGCGATAACTCCGAGCTATCGGCGACCGCGTACTACCAGCAGCTGTCGCAGCTGCCGGTCGACGCCGTGAGCTCGGCGACCCCGATCTCGGCCAACGGCGCCGAGGAGTCCGGCGGCCTGCTCGGCATCGCCCGCGAGCTGGTCGACACCCAGTTCGGCTCGTACAGCTACCGCGAGGCGATCGGCGTGGGCCACGCCTACGGCCTCGAGCTGATCGCGCGCCGCACCACCGGGCGGTGGACCGGCTGGATCGCGTACACGTACAGCCGGTCGTGGCGCCAGAACCCGGTGCACGGCGCCGCCGACCTGCCCTACGTGCTCGATCAGCCGCACTCGCTGACCGTGGTGGCGACCACCGCGCTCGGCCGCGGCTGGCGGTTCGGCGGCCGGTTCCGCTACACCACCGGCAACCCGTTCACCCCGGTCGACCACGCGGTGATGACCGGCAACGCCTACGTCGCGATCGACGGCCCGCTGCTGTCGGAGCGGCTGCCGGCGTTCCTGCAGCTCGACCTGCGGCTCGACCACGCCTGGCACATCTCGTGGGGCCTCCTGAACCTCTACCTCGACATCCAGAATGTGACCGACCGCGCGAACCCCGAGGGTGTGACCTACAACAAGGACTACAGCCAGCGCAGCTACACCACCGGGCTGCCGATCTTTCCGTCGATCGGCGTCGAGCTGATCCCTTAACCGGACCTCGCCTGCGAGTCGTGTTACGACCAGCGGATGAAGCTCGTGCTCGCCATGCTGCTGGGGCTCGCCGCTTGCGGCGGCGTGCACCCCAAGAAGGAGTCGCCGATCGTCAACGAGGGCTCGGATACCCCCGAGGACTGCTGCTGCAAGTCGAACCCGATGACGAGCGACGACGGCAGGCCGGTGTACAACATGACCAACCGGATGGAGTGCTCGACCCAGCAGGGCGAGTGCGAGCCCGACGTGCAGTGCCAGAAGAGCTGATCAGCGCTGACGACAGCCGGCGACCAACTGCGCCGGCTACCACATCATCGCCAGGTTCGACTGGAACAGCATCGAGCGCTCGATCAGCCGGTCGCCGGACATCGGCTGGGTCTGGGCAAAATGACACGTTTCGCCGCGACACACCGTGGTCGGATCGCCTCCATCGGGTGCGCCGGCGATCCGCCAGCCGAGCGACCACGACACCCGGCGCGGGAAGCTGATCGGCTCCTGCAGCCGGTGATCGAGCACGAAGCCGAACCCGACCTGGCCCTCGACGCGCTTGGTGTTGGCCGGCACGTCGCGCGGCGCGGCGTTGCGGCCCGGCGCGTCCCACTGGTTCCACGCCACGGCGCCGCCGCCCTCGACGTAGACCGCGAACATCGAGTTGCCGCCGACGTAGCTGGAGCCCAGTCGTAGCACGTCGAACCGGGCGAGCACGCCGAGCCGCTCGGCGGTGCCGAGCCGCGTCCCGGTGCCGTCGAGCGACTGGATCGTCAGGTAGGCGAGCTCCGACTCGATCGTCAGCCGGTTGAAGCGCTGGCCGACCGCCATCGTGGCGCCGACCGCGAGCGCGTTGACCGGCTCGTTGTAGAGATAGCCGACCGCGGTCCCGAGCCGGACCGTGGTCCCGTTGGTGACGTGCGGCGCATACGGATCTTCGATCCAGTCGCTCGGGGCGACATTAGCGACCGGCGATGCCGTGGTCAGGACGTGGCTCTCGGCGGGCTCCGGGTCGCGATGGGTCACCTGCACCGCGTCCCCCGACGTCGCGGCGCTCGGATCGGCGGCGCCCGCATCGGCCTGTACCGCATTGTCCTGCACCGCAGCGGGCGCGGCGGCGTCCGCCGCGGCAGCGTCCTGCACCGCAGCGTCCTGCACCGCATCAGCCTGTGCGGCACCGCTCGCTGCGGTGTCGTCCTGCGCCGCGTCGTCCTGCACTGCGGCATCCGGGTCGGGCGCGGGATCCGGAATCGGTTGCGGGGGCGGCGCGATCTGGAAGGGCGGCGCCTGCTGGGCCGGCTCGGCCCAGGACACACGCGCGCCTGTGATTCCCAGGCACACCAGGGCAACCTGCAGCCAGCGGAAGTTCTTCACATTGCTCCTCGACGCGTTCGCCGTCGCGCCACCTGGATGCAGATCACGTACCGGCGATTGCCTCATCGAGTGCGCGCTGCATCGCGGCGATCGGCGCCGGTCCGCCGGTCCACAGCGTGAACGCCCGCGCGCCCTGATACACCAGCATGCCGCGGCCATCGAGCGTGGCGTGGCCTCGCGCGGTCGCGCGTTGCAGCAGGCTGCCCTCGCGGTGGTAGACCAGGCTCGTCACCCACGCGTTGCCTGCGAGCGCGTCGAGCGGCAGGTCGTCGAGCGCGGCCTGCGCGGCGTCATCGCTACTCAGCCCGATCGGCGTCGCGTCGACCACCAGCTCGGCGCGCGCGAACACCGCGCGCAGCTCGCCCGGCGTCCACGGCCGCGCCGCGATCCAGCTGACTTGCTCGGGGCGGCGCGCGATGACGTCGAGCTCGCCGGCACCGGCGATCTGCAGCCCGTAGGCGACGCCCCGCGCGGCCCCGCCGGCCCCCAGGATCGCGCAGCGCTTGCCGGCGACCGCGC